>JBBRZU010000005.1:0-54395 GCA_038236425.1 Lysobacterales bacterium | reverse complement strand
CATGATGGGGCGCGAAGCCGGCAACCACCTGGTGGTCGAAGCCGACTGGGTCAGCCGTACCCACGCCCAGATCGAGTTCCGGCGCGGTCACTTCATGATCGCCGACCGCTCCACCAACGCCACCTACGTGTGCATCGGCCAAGATCCCGAGTTACGCGTCCATCGGGACGAAATCCACCTGCGCCAGGCGGGCAGCATCAGCATGGGCCAGGCCGGTGCGGTCAATACGCACGACCTGATCCATTTCGAAGCGCGCTGAGTTTGCGGCGTCGGCGGTCCCAAGGTTTGAACCGACATGCCGAACTGGCAACCCGAACGGGCGGCCCAGGCCGGTGCCTTGTCGCCAGTCCTCAGCGACGATCGGCCTTGATCTGCAAGCCGGTGGACTGGACCGCTGAGGTCGGCGCACCCGGGGTGCCCGGCGGGGCCGACGTGGCGGTCGGCTGCAGCGAGCGCGACGGCATCGGCTGGTAGCCGAACACGCCGCGCAGCAAGCGCTCGTTGCCCGCGTATTCAGCGGCCGTGGCGGCGACGAATTGGCTTGCGCCGATTTCGTCGAGGACGTCGTGGGACGTGGATTCCTTGCTCAGCCGCATCAGCGCATCGGCGACCTTCTTGCGAACATCCGCGGGCACCTTCGGGCTGGCCGAGAAGCCGCGGCCAACGAAGTCACGCGAGGTCGCCACGGACGTCAGGTTCGGATAGGTCTGGGCAATGTAGCCCGGGACCATCGCGGCCTCGGTTTCGCCGGCGAAGACCATCTCGACGCCGTCTTTCCAGCTGGCGGCGACCGACTGGATCTCCGGCTGCGCGATCGGATTCTTGTACAGCTCACCCAGCAACAGGTAGCCCAGGCTCGGCGCCGACATGCTGGCGACGCGGCGGCCGATCAGGCCATTGGAGCCACCGGCGGTATTGGAATCGTCCACGAGAAGCACGAACTTGGTCGGGTCGGCGACCCGCACCAGCGGCGTGAAGCGCTGGTGGTTGATGCGGTAGTCGGTGAAGTGTGCTTCTTCGAAGGCAAAGTCCACCGGCGTGCCGGCGCGCAGGTCGCGCCAGAACACGTGGTAATTGCCCGAGGTGCGCAGGACGAAATGCTGCCCGGTGGTGCGTGAGAGGTAGTCCAGCAGTGGCTGGTAGACCTGCTTGGCCTGCGCCGGCGGATAGTTGGGTTCAACGCTGACGGTATAGTCGGCGGCGCCGGCGGACCCTGTCGCCACAAGCGCAAGAAGAAACGCCACGGCGGAAAATGCGTGCTTTTTCATGTGCAAACTCTCCCCAAGTGCCTTCGGGTATAGCAGGTTGTCCCGCGTTCGCCAATCGCGCGGCAGCGAGGCCGTGAAGCCTGTCACACGGGTCGTTGCAGCCCGTCCCGCAGGGGTTCTTCCCGGGCCTGCGCGCCGGCAACCAGGAGCGACTCCGAGACGCTGTCACCGGCAAGGACGGCAAGGCCGGTCTTGCCGGCAGCATCGGCGCCGATGATCGAGCCCCTGATTGCGCCGTCTGCAGTACGGACCTCGTCGCCTTCGCGCAGGCCAGTTCCCGTGAGAAGGCGGAGGCTGCGCTTGGCCTGGCCAAGGTAATGGGTGCGCGCCACGATTTCCTGCCCCGGATAACAGCCCTTGGCCAGGCTGAAGGCGCGCAGGCGCTGCAGGGACAGCATCTGGGGCGTCCATGCACCGCGCTGCGCCTCGGACAGGCGCGGCAGCCCAAAGCGCAGGTCCTCGACGAGCCAGCGCGCTGACTGGGCCTGGGAATCCGGATTCGGCTGCGCGCCCGCAGCCGGCGCGGAAGCACCAGGCATGCCGCCCGCAGCGACACTCAGGCTTCGGGCGTGCCCGTGCGCGCCCATGTCGAGCGTCCACGCGCCGTCCACGCCCTGGAGCGCACTCTGCGCGTGGGTCGTCGTTGCGGTTGCGTCGAACTGTCCGAAGACGCGGCCATCCGGCAGGGCGTCGAGGCGCAGCTTGCTGCGGAATACAAAGCGCTGCAATGCGAGCGCAAGTTCGGCGGCGGGAAAATCGGGCACGATCAAAATATAGACGTCTTCACCCGTGCGCAGCAGCGCGAACACTGCGACAACGCGGCCTTTTGCAGTCAACCAGCCATTCCAATGCCAACTTCCGGGCGTCAAGGCACGCACATCGTTCATCGTCTGCGCTTGCAGGAATGCAGCCGCATCCGGCCCTGTACAGGTCAGTGCGCTCCAACCCTGCAGCGCGAAGCGCGCCGATGGCGATGGGATTGTCTTGCCGGGGGAGGGGTCGGGACTTAACATATGCAAATGGTTTCCAGCCCGCAGATGATAGGCCATGACGCGCGTCCGGCCGAGCCCGTCGACGCAGCCGCGTCGGCAATGGCGGGCGAGTCAGTCATCGCCGAGACACCCGCGGTGGCGGAGACTGCTGAAACCGCTGAAACCGCTGAAACCGCACAGCCCGCTCCGGCGGCCCCGCGTCTGGATCCCACCCGCTACGGCGACTGGGAACGCAACGGACGCTGCATCGATTTCTGACCGCGCCAGCGGTCGCCCACGCCGAATCCGAGAGCCCACCATGGCTGCACATCCACGTCCCCTGTCGCCACACCTGCAGATTTACGCCCGGCAGATCACCTCGGTGCTGTCGATCCTGCATCGGGTGACGGGTGGCGTGTTGGCGGTCGGTGCGTTCATCCTGGCGGCATGGCTGGTGGCCGCCGCCGGCAGCGCCGAGTCGTTCCAGGCATTCAATGCGTTGGCTGGCTCCGTGCCCGGCGTGATCGTCCTGCTGGCCGTTGCCGCTGCGCTCGCCTACCACCTGCTCAACGGCATCCGGCACCTGCTCTGGGATATCGGCTGGGGCTTCGAATTGCCGCGCGTGAATGCGACCGGCTGGACCGTGGTCGTGCTGTCCATCGTGCTGACAGCCGTGTTGGCCTGGGCCGGCCTGCGTGCCGGAGGCATCGTATGAGCGCCAACCTGCGCGACCCGATTGCCATCGCCCGCGGCTTGGGCTCGGCCAAGGACGGAACCCGGCATTGGTGGGTGCAGCGCCTGACAGCCGTTGCCTTGCTGCTGCTTTCACCGTGGTTCGCGTGGCTGGCCTTGGGCCTGGTCGGCGCCGACCAGCAGGCCGTCCGCGCCGCCATCGCCTCGCCGCTCAATGCTTCGCTCCTGCTGGCCTTCGTGCTGTCGCTGTCCTGGCATGCGCAGCTGGGCATGCAGGTGATCGTCGAGGACTACGTGCACGGCTGGCTGGAAGTCGCCCTGCAGATCGCGATCAAGTTTGCCTACACCCTTTCCGCGCTTGCATCGATCCTCGCGATCGGCCGCATCGTGTTCACAGCATGAGTCCGGGATCAAAGACAGCCAAATGAGCGCCTACAAGATCACCGAACACAAGTACGACATGGTCGTCGTCGGCGCCGGCGGCGCCGGGCTGCGCGCCACCTTGGGCCTCGCCGCCAAGGGCCTGCAGACCGCCTGCATCACCAAGGTCTTCCCGACCCGTTCGCACACGGTCGCGGCGCAGGGCGGCATCTCGGCTGCGCTCGGCAACATGGGCGAGGACGACTGGCGCTACCACTTCTTCGATACCGTGAAGGGATCGGACTGGCTGGGCGACCAGGACGCGATCGAGTACATGTGCCGGGAAGCGATTCCCGCGATCATCGAACTCGAGCATTACGGAGTTCCCTTCTCGCGCACCGAGGAAGGCAAGATCTACCAGCGCCCGTTCGGTGGCATGACCACCAAGTACGGCGAAGGCCCGCCGGCCCAGCGCACCTGCGCCGCGGCCGACCGCACCGGCCACGCGATCCTGCATACGCTGTACCAGCAGTCGCTCAAGCACGACGCCAAGTTCTTCATCGAATACTTCGCGCTCGACCTGATCATGGACAGCGAGGGCGCCTGCAAGGGTGTTTTGGCCATCGACATGGCCGAGGGCACGCTGCATCTGTTCCGTGCCCAGGGCACGGTGCTGGCCACCGGCGGCTATGGTCGTGCGTATTTCTCGGCGACCTCGGCGCATACCTGCACCGGCGACGGCGGCGGCATGGCACTGCGTGCCGGCCTGCCGCTGCAGGACATGGAATTCGTGCAGTTCCATCCGACCGGCGTCTATGGCGCCGGCATGCTGATCACCGAGGGTGTGCGCGGCGAAGGCGGCATCCTGCGCAACTCCGAGGGCGAGCGCTTCATGGAGCGCTACGCACCCAGCGTGAAGGACCTGGCGCCGCGCGACATGGTCAGCCGTTCCATGACCATCGAGATCCGCGAAGGCCGTGGCGTCGGCCCCCTGAAGGATCACATCTACCTCGATCTGACCCATCTCGATCCGGCGGTCATCCATGAAAAGCTGCCGGGCATTTCCGAAACCGCCAAGATCTTTGCCGGCGTGGATGTGACCCGCCAGCCGATCCCCGTGTTGCCCACGGTGCACTACAACATGGGCGGCCTGCAGACCAATTACCACGGCGAAGTCGTGACCTTGAAGGATGGCAATCCGGATACCGTCGTGCCGGGCCTGTATGCGATCGGCGAAGCGGCTTGCGTGTCGGTGCACGGCGCGAACCGGCTGGGCTCGAATTCACTGCTCGACCTGGTCGTGTTTGGCCGCGCGGTGGCCAACCGCTGCGCCGAGACGATCCGCCCGAGCATGTCGCACTCCACCCTGCCTGCCTCTGCCTGCGACAAGTCGCTGGCGAACCTCGACGCGCTGCGCCATGCCAACGGTGATACGCCGACGGCGGTCATCCGCGACCAGATGCAACGCACCATGCAGAACGACGCGGCAGTGTTCCGCACCGGCGAGACGCTGGGGCAGGGCGTGGAGAAGATCCGCCAGGTGCATGCCAGTTTCGCCGATGTGAAAGTCTCCGATCGCTCATTGATCTGGAACTCCGACCTGATCGAGACCATGGAACTGCAGAACCTGCTTGGCCAGGCCGTGGCGACGATGGTGTCCGCCGAGAACCGCACCGAGTCCCGCGGCGCCCACGCGCGCGAGGACTTCCCCAAGCGCGATGATGTCGACTGGATGAAGCACACCCTGTGCTGGGTGGACGAAGCGGGCGAGACCCGCATCGGCTATCGCCCGGTGCACCTGAGCGTGCTCACCAAGGACGTTGACGCCATCCCGCCGAAAGAACGCAAGTACTGATCCGTGGGAGCGGCTGACCAGACATTCGTCTGTTAGAAGCCAGCCGCGATCCCGCAAACCACAAGAGCAAGCAATGGCCGAGTTCAAGCTCCCGAAAAATTCGAAGATCCAAAAGGGCCGGCATTTCCCGGCGCCCGCGGGCGCGAAAAACGTGCGCAGCTTCAAGATCTATCGCTGGGATCCGGATACGGGCGAAAACCCGCGCACCGATACCTACGAGATCGACCTGGACAAGTGCGGCCCGATGGTCTTGGACGCGCTGATCAAGATCAAGAACGAAGTCGATCCGACCCTCACCTTCCGTCGCTCCTGCCGCGAGGGCATCTGCGGTTCGTGCGCGATGAACATCGATGGCGGCAATACCCTGGCCTGCACCATGGCCATCGGCCAATGCGCCAAGGCCGAAGTGCCGATCTACCCGCTGCCGCATATGCCGGTGGTCAAGGATCTGGTGCCGGACCTGACCCATATCTACGCGCAGTACGCGTCGATCCGCCCGTGGATCCGCACCCAGAGTTCGCCGCCGGCCGCCACTGAGCGCCTGCAGTCGAAGGAGGATCGCGAAAAACTCGATGGCCTGTACGAATGCATCCTGTGCTTCTGCTGCTCGACTGCCTGCCCGAGTTACTGGTGGAACGGCGAGCGCTATCTCGGCCCTGCCGTCCTGCTGCAGGCGCATCGCTGGATCGTCGATTCGCGTGACGAAGATACCGGCGCGCGACTCGATGACCTCGAAGACCCGTTCAAGCTGTATCGCTGCCACACCATCATGAACTGCACGCGGACTTGCCCGAAGGGCCTGAATCCGGCCAAGGCGATCGGCGAGATCAAGCAGTTGATGCTCAAGCGCCGCGGCGCCTGACATGCTCGAGCCCGCGATGCTCAAGCCGGTATTGGCGATGGTCGGCCTGACCTTCATCGTCTGGCTGCGCTTGTACATGGTGCGCATCCCTGAGATGCGCAGGCGGCGGATCCATCCGCAATCGGTGGCCACGTCGGTGACCAAGGCCGGCGCCTACGAGGACATCCGCGCCAGCGACAATTTCGTCAATCTGTTCGAGATGCCGGTACTGTTCTATGTTGCGGCGTTCACGGCGATCGTCACCGGGCTCGTCACGCCGGTCTCGCTCGGGCTGGCGTGGACCTTCGTCGCGCTGCGCGTTTTGCACAGCCTGATCCAGTGCAGCTACAACAAGGTGATGCACCGGTTCACCGTTTACTCGCTGTCGAGCGTTGTGCTGCTGCTTTTGTGGCTGTACCTGGCGCTCTACCAGGCCTGGTGAACGACGAGGCCGAGGCAAGGGCACTGCGCTGGCGCTGCCGGCGAGGCATGCGCGAACTGGACCAGCTGCTGCTGCGCTGGCTCGAGCAGGACTGGCCGCAAGCCACCGACGCGGAAAGAGGCGTTTTCCGACGGCTGCTGGACTGCGAGGACGATAGGCTCTGGCAATGGTGCATGGGACTGTCCCATCCCGACGATCCGGAGCTTGCCGCCCTTGTCCAGACGATCACGCGAAGCGATCCCGGCCCACTGCCTGCTTGACTGGCGGCCTTCGGCGCTGCTGGGCACTGCAATGATCCTGCTCGGGGCCATGGCAGCGACGGCCTGCCTGATGAGTGCGGCGCCAGTACCGCTGGCCCGGCTGGGCGCGGCTGCGGCAGGGCTGGAGGCCCTGCGGTTGGCCCGCAGGGAGGGTCGGAGGCCCGCGTGCAGGCTCCAGTTCGCCGTTGATGGGCGCAGCGTGAGGATTTACGTGGGCCGGACGGGACTGCGACTGCGTCTGGATCACCTGCTAATCCACGTCCGCGGGCCGGTTGCCAGCCTGCAGGGCCGGGATCCGGCCGGACGGCGGCACAACCTGGTCTGGTGGCCCGATACCCTGGGCGAGGAACGTCGACGTGTCCTGCAGATTGCGGCCGGCGCCAGAATCCCCGAAAGCGGCTCCACTCTTGCGACAATGCAAGGCTGAGCTCCCGAGGATGACCATGTTCCGGCCCCTGTCACTGGCAATCGGCCTGCGCTACCTGCGCGCCAAGCGTCGCAACGGTTTCATTTCCTTCATTTCCATGGCTTCGATCCTCGGCATCCTGATCGGGGTGATGGCACTGATCACCACCATCTCGGTGATGAACGGGTTCCAGGAGGAATTGCGCAACCGCATCCTCGGCATGGTCTCGCACGCCACCATCGACGGCGTCGACGGTCCGCTGCTGGACTGGCAGAAGGCCGTGGCGATGAGTCGCAAGGATTCGCGCGTGCTGGGCGCCGCGCCTTACATCCAGACCGAGGCACTGTTGCAGGGCGCGCGTCGCCAGGGTGCATTGATTCGCGGCGTGCTGCCCGCGAACGAAGCCGAGGTGTCCGATCTTGGCTCCAAGATGAAGCAGGGCAAGCTGTCTGACCTGAAGGCCGGCGAATACAACATCGTGCTCGGCAACGAATTGGCGCAGACCCTTGGCGTCGGCGTCGGCGACTCGGTGAACGTGTTCGTGTCCGAGGCGACTGTCACGCCAATCGGCCCCATCCCGCGGGCGCGGCGATTCAAGGTATCCGGAGTCTTCGAGGTCGGTGCGCAGGAATACGATTTCGGCCTCGCCGTCATCCACCTGCAGGATGCACAGCGGCTCATGCACATGGGCGAGGGCGTCACCGGCGTGCGGCTGAAGCTCACCGACCTGTGGGATGCCTGGAACGTGGCGCGCAGCCTGGCCAACAAGATGGACGGCATCTATCGGGTGCGCGACTGGACCCGCGACCACGAGAATTTCTTCCGCTCGCTCAAGATGGAAAAAACGGTGATGTTCGTCCTGCTGTCGCTGGTGATCGCCATCGCGGCCTTCAACCTGGTGTCGTCGCTGGTCATGCTGGTGCAGGACAAGCAGTCCGATATCGCCATCCTGCGCACCCTGGGCCTCTCGCCGGGCGCGGTGATGCGGGTGTTCATGGTGCAGGGAACGATCATCGGTGTTGTGGGCGTTGGCCTGGGCACGCTCGGCGGCATCCTGTTGTCGGACAACCTCAGTTACATCGTCAAGTTCATCGAACACCTCACCGGCAGCGAACTCATGCCGGCGGATGTGTATTACATCAGCGGGGTGCCGACCGCCATCGAGCCCTCGGACGTGGCCACGGTGGCGATCGTCGCCATGGTCATGTGCCTGATCGCCACGATCTATCCGGCGCACCGTGCATCGCGAACCGACCCGGCCGCGGCGCTTCGCTATGAATGACTGGAGCCATGGCATGTCCGTCGAAGCCAACGACGAGGTGATCGGCTGCCGCGCGCTGGCCAAGACCTACCAGGAAGGCGATCTGGTGACGCCGGTGTTCGACAACCTCGACCTGTCGGTTCGCCGCGGCGAGACTGTCGCAATTGTCGGTGCGTCCGGCGCAGGCAAGAGCACCCTGCTGCACCTGCTTGGTGGGCTCGACACCGCGACCTCGGGCGAAGTCACCGTAGCCGGTGAGCAGATGGCTGGCCTCGGCGAGGCGGCGCGTGGCCGCCTGCGTAATCGCGCGCTCGGCTTCGTCTACCAGTTTCACCACCTGCTGCCGGAATTCACGGCGCTTGAGAACGTGATGCTGCCGCTGATGATCCGCGGTGAGGGCGCGGCGGCCGCCCGCGCGCCCGCATTGCACCTGCTGGAGCGGGTCGGGCTTGGCCATCGGCTGGGGCACAAGCCCGGCGAACTGTCCGGTGGCGAACGACAACGCGCTGCCGTTGCGCGCGCGCTGGTGACGCGGCCGGCCTGCGTCCTTGGCGATGAGCCGACCGGCAACCTCGACGAGAAGACGGCCGAATCGGTGTTCGAATTGCTGCTGGAACTCAATCGCGAGATTGGCACAGCACTGGTCCTGGTAACGCACGACCGCCGCCTTGCACGCCGGCTCGATCGCACGCTGGAACTGACGCAGGGTCGCCTGCATCCACTGACCGACGCCGCCGGCTGATCCATGCGTACCGCCACGCCATTGCCGCCCCTGGGTCCCGGGGTGGCAGTGGCGATGCTGGCGGGTGCGACTGTGGTCCAGGCATTGCCGGGTTTGCCGCCGGCCCAGGTTTCCCTGCCGTTATTGGTCCTGGCGCTGCTGGCGTTTGCGCGCCAGGACTCCGTCTCTGCGCGCGCCGCCGCCGCTTTGCTCGTGGGACTGGCATGGGCCTGCGTCGTCGCCGGGTCGCGCATGCACGCGCGCCTGCCGGACGCCCTCGTTGGAAGCCAGGCCCAGGTCGAGGGACGCGTGCTTGGATTGCCCGATCGCGGCGATGGCGCGCAGCGGTTTGATCTGCGCGTTGATCACGCCGACCAACCGGGGCTAGTCGGCGCCATCGTGCGCGTGGGCTGGTACGGGCCACGCCGACTGGTCGAGCCAGGGAGTCGCTGGCGGTTCGATCTCCGGCTCAAGCCCCCGCGTGGCGTGCTCAATCCGGGAGGCGTGGATGTCGAGCAACGCAGCCTGGCGGCGGGACGCGCTGCGACAGGTACCGTGTTGCGGCCGCGTAGCGCGCGTGTCCTGTCAGGCGGGCGCGGCGTGGACGACTGGCGTGACCGGATGTCGGCACGCATCGCCGACGCGCTGGGCGCGCGTGGTGGACGCTTCGTGCAGGCGCTTGCCGTGGGCGACACGCGCCAGCTCGACGATGCCGACTGGGAGCGGCTTCGCGCGACCGGCCTGACCCACCAGATCGCCATCTCGGGATTCCATGTTGGATTGGTCGCAGGATTCGGCGCCTTGCTGGCGCGCGGCCTGTTCGCGTTGCTGCCGGTGCTCGGGCGGCGATTCGCGCGTCCGCAGGCATCGGCGCTCGCGGCCTGCGCCGCAGCCGGCATGTATTGCGCGATGGCGGGATCGGCGCTTCCCACCCAGCGCACGCTCCTGATGATCGTTGCCGTGCTCGCTGCGCGGCTGACAAGGCGCGCATCCAGCGCGGGCGATGGGCTGTCGTTGTCGCTGATATTCCTGCTCGCGCTTGATCCACTCTCGGTGCTGTTCCCGGGCTTCTGGTTAAGCTTCGCGGGCGTTGCATGGCTGCTGTGGTGCCTGCCCCGGGAAAGCATCGCATCCCCGTTGCGTGGACTGCTCGGGGTCCAGTGGATCGCCACCATCGGACTCTTGCCGCTGACGGCGTTGTTCTTCGGCCAGGCCTCCGCGTCCGGCCCCTTGGCCAACCTCGCAGGTGTTCCATTAATCAGCCTGGCGGTCGTTCCATGCTGCCTGTTCGGCCTGCTGATGTTGCCAGTCAATCCGCCGCTTGCCGAGGCAAGTTGGCACGCCGCCGCCTGGATGATGGATGCGCTCTGGTCCGCGCTGGGCTGGCTACAGGAGGTCGGCGGCAACGGCTTGTTCCTCTCCGAGCCGACGCTGGCCGCCGTGATGTTGGCGGCTGCGGGTGCGTTCTGGTGGCTGCTGCCGCGCGGGACACCTGGCAAGTGGCTTGCTGCGCTGCTCTGGCTGCCGCTGGTCTGGCCGGCCTTGCATCGGCCGCCGGCGGGCGCATTCGACGTGGAGTTTCTTGACGTTGGCCACGGCGCTGCGGTTGTTGTGACCACGCAGCGGCACGCACTGTTGTTCGACGCCGGACCTGCCGGCTCGCGAGGCCAGGATGCGGGCGCATCGGCCGTGGTGCCGGCACTGCGCGCGCGCGGCATCGGCCGGCTGGATGAAATCATCGTGTCCCAGGGCGGGCGCGACCACGCAGGTGGACTGGATGCTGTACGACGCGCCTACGGATCGGCTCGCGTGATCGGGCCCCGGGGCTGGGCCCGGCCCGGCATGGGGATCTGTTCACGCCAGCAGCGGTGGTCGTGGGATGGCGTCGAATTCCGGATCCTGCATCCGCCACCCGAGTTTCCCTACCTGGGCAAGGACAGTTCCTGCGTGCTTCGGGTGTCGGCCGGTGGCCGCGTGGCGTTGTTACCCGGGGACATCGGAACGGTCGTCCAGGCGCGGCTGGTGGCAATCGAGGGTCCGTCGCTGCGCTCGGACCTGCTGCTGGCTCCCCGATACGGTGGTCGCGGCTCCGTCGATGCTGCATTCCTGGAGGCAACGCAGCCAGCCAGTGTCGTGTTCTCGACCGCCTGGCACGACCGCGGCGGGTTGCCGCGCGAGGACGTCGTGTCCCGTTGGGCCGGGCAGGGCGCGTCAGTCTGGGTGACCGCCAGCACCGGCGCATTGCGGTTCCGCATCGATCCAACGGGCTGCCGGTTGCTGTCGGAACGCAGGCGGCAGCCGCGGCGATTCTGGAGGGAGCCGCCGACGGACGCCCCGGGCTATGCTATCGAACATGCGAGCGAGGATCTGAGGCGTGTTCGAACTGATTAAAGCGGGTGGCTGGGTGATGCTGCCGATCATCGTGCTGGCGGTCATCGCCGCCGCGATCGTGATCGAGCGATTCTGGAGCCTGCGCAGCAAGGACATCCTGCCGCCCGGCCTGGGCGAGGAAGTCCGCGAGTGGGCGCGGGGCCGGCAACTGGACCCCTCGCACATCGAAGTCCTGCGCCGGAACTCCCCGCTGGGCGAGATCCTCGCGGCGGCCCTGGACATGCGCTATCGCCCGCGCGAGCTGATCAAGGAGCGGGTGGAAGACGTGGCCCGCCACGTCATGCACCAGCTCGAGCGGTTCATGAACACGCTGGGCACGATTGCCGCCGTCTCGCCGTTGCTGGGATTGCTCGGCACGGTGTTCGGAATGATCCAGATGTTCCTCAAGATCGTGACGTCAGGCGTTGGCGATGTGAATGCATTGGCCGGCGGCATCGGCCAGGCGCTGATCAGTACCGCGGGCGGACTGTGCGTGGCCATTCCCGCGGTCATGTTCCACCGCTATTTCCGCGGCCGGATCGCCGAGTACGTGGTGGAAATGGAAAAGCAGGCGATCGCCCTGCTCGATACCATCGACGAGGGCATCATGCCGGCCGCCAAACCGGCGGCGACGCGTACCCGGAAGGGCGACCAGGCGTGACTTTCGACGCGCGCCGGGTGATCGGAGCGGATCGCGAAGATGCCTCGATGAAGGCTGGTTCGATGAGGTCGGGTCGATGAGGCGAGCTCCATGAGGCGAGTCCGATGAAGATTGGCCGCGGACAGGCGCAGGACGAACCCGAGATCAACCTGGTCTCGCTGATCGACGTGCTGTTCTGCCTGATCCTGTTCCTGGTGCTGACCACCAGTTTCAACCAGCGCGCAGCGCTCAAGATCCAGTTGCCCACCGCGCAGGCCGGCATCGTGGCCGACAAGGGGCCGCCGCTGATCGTGATGGTGGATGTCGAGGGGCGCTATTACGTGGGCAATACCGAGGTGCTCAAGACCGATGTTGCCTCGCTCAAGCAGGCGATCGCGGCGGTTGCCGGCGATGCCCGCGACCAGCCGGTGATCCTGCGCGCGGACGGACGCACCCCGCACCAGGCGGTGGTGACGGCGGAAGATGCGCTCGGTCAGCTCGGTTTCGTGCACCTGCGCATCGCCACATCGCCCGAGCGCAAGCCGTGACCATCGAATTGCCGAAGCGGGCCACCACGGAGGCGGCCCCGCCGTCGCCATGGCACACCTACCGTCGTCTTCTGAGCTATGCATTGCCCTATCGCTGGATGCTGGTGGCCGCCGGCTGCGGAATGATGATCGAGGCGGGCGCCGCGGCGGGATTCACTTCGCTGATGCGACCGATGGTCGACGAGACCTTCGTGCAGCACAACGCCGCCGTGCGCTGGAGCCTGCCGCTGGCGATCGTCGGGCTGTTCGTGCTGCGTGGCCTGGCGACCTGGGTCACGGACGTGGGCATGGCGCGTTCGGGCCGCAGCGTGGTGCGCGACCTGCGCACCACCGTGTTGACCAAATACCTGCGCTTGCCCAGCGAGCGCTTCGACCAGGAGCCCGTGGCGGCGCTGGTATCACGCCTGAACTACGACACCGAGCAGGTGACCCAGGCCACCAGCGAGGCCATCAAGGTCATCATCACCGACAGCCTGACCATCGTCGCACTGCTCGGAGTGATGCTGTACCAGAGCGTGCGCGTGACCATGGCGATGCTGGTCGTGGCGCCATTGATCGCGGCCATCTCCGGTTACGTCGGTGCGCGCTACCGGCGCATCAACCGCGGCATCCAGACCGGCGTGGCAAGCATGGCCCAGGCCGCCGAGGAAGTGCTGTCCGCGCAGCAGGAAGTAAAGATCTACGGCGCCCAGGACGCCGAGGCCGAACGCTACCGCGCCCTGGCCCAGCGCAACCTGCGCCTGAATCTCAAAGTGGAGGCCACGCGAGCGAGTGCTTCGTCGGTCGTGCAGGTTCTCGCGGCCGCGGCGCTTGCCGTGATTCTCCTGGTGGCAGGACGCGAAGCATCGATGGGCCGGATGAGCGCGGGCAGTTTCGTCGCGCTGATGATGGCGATGATGGCGCTGATCCCGTCGCTCAAGCGCATCACCAATATCCAGAGCTCGGTACAGCGCGGAATTGCCGCGGCCGAGCGCCTGTTTGCAGTGATCGACGAGCGCGACGAGGTTGACAGCGGCACCCGGCCGCTGGCGCGCGCCCGCGGCGAGATTGCCTTCGACAATGTCAGCCTGCGCTACAATGGGCAGACCTCCCCGGCGCTGGAGGGCGTGAGCTTTCGCGCCATGCCTGGCACCGTGACGGCCATCGTTGGCCGCTCGGGAAGCGGCAAATCCACGCTGATCCGGATGCTGCCCCGCTTCTACGAACCCAGCAGCGGACGTATCCTGCTCGACGGCGTGCCGCTGGACGACTACCGGCTGGCGGATCTTCGCCGGCAGATTGCCCTGGTCGGGCAGAAGGTGATGTTGTTCGACGACAGTGTGGCGGCGAATATTGCCTATGGCCGCCCTGGCGCCGATGCCGACGCGTTGCAACGCGCCGCAGACGCCGCCAATGCCTCGGAATTCATCACCCGCTTGCCGCAAGGCCTGGACACCGGCATCGGTGAGAACGGCGCCCTGCTCTCGGGCGGCCAGCGCCAGCGCATCGCCATTGCCCGCGCAATGCTCAAGGACGCACCGATCCTCGTGCTCGATGAGGCCACGGCGGCGCTGGACAACGAGTCCGAGCGACTGGTGCAGGATGCGCTCAACCACCTGATTCCCGATCGCACCACGCTGGTGATCGCGCATCGGCTGTCCACCATCGAACACGCCGACCAGGTGCTGGTGCTCGAGCAGGGTCGGCTGGTGGAGCAGGGCACCCACGCCGAGTTGCTCGCGCGCGGCGGCTTGTACGCGCACCTGCATCGCATGCAGTTCCGCGACGAGTCGGGCGCGCCCTGATGCTGGACCTGGAAGCCTGGCTGGCGGAGCGCTGGTACGGCGGCGTCGCGCCCGGGTTGGGCTTGCGCGCGGTTGCCGGCGTCTATCGCCTGGCACGCCACATCAGGTCCGTACCGTCACCGCAGCGGGTACCTGTCCCGGTAGTCGTGGCCGGCAATTTCACCATCGGCGGGACCGGCAAGACGCCGCTGGTGATCGCAATGGCGCTCCAGCTCGCCGCACGCGGCCGGCATCCCGGCATCGTCTCTCGTGGTCATGGCCGGCGCAGCCGCGCGCCGGTACGCGTTGACCTGGACACGCCGGTAGAGGACTGCGGAGACGAGCCGAAATTGATCCATGAGCGCACCGGGCTACCCGTCTTCGTTGACCGGGATCGCGTGGCTGCGGCGTGCGCGGCGGTTGCCGCGGGCTGCGACGTGGTGTTGGCCGACGACGGCCTGCAGCACCGGCGCCTCGCGCGCGACATCGAGATCGAGGTCATCGACGGTGCGCGCGGTTATGGCAATGGCCTGCTGGTTCCAGCCGGTCCGCTGCGCGAGGCGCCGCGGCATTGCGACTTTCGCATCGTCAACGGTGAGCCCCAGCGCAAAGGCGACTGGCCGATGCGCCTGCGGATGTGCGAGGCGGCGCCGTTGGCGGGCGCCGGCGCGCGGCGCCCGCTGGACAGCTTTTTCGGAACCCGCGTGAACGCGGTATGCGGCATCGGTAACCCTGCGCGCTTCTTCGCGGGCCTGCGTGACGCCGGCCTGGAAGTGGACGAACATCCCTTCCCCGATCACCATGGTTTCCAGGCCCTCGACTTCGCGGGGATCCGGGGCACCGTGATGATGACCGAAAAGGACGGGGTCAAATGCCGGTCGCTCGGGCTCGAGGATGCCTGGGTCGTGCCGGTGGAAGCCGAGATCCCCGCCGGTTTCCATGCCGCGCTTGCGGCAAGGCTGGAGCAGGTGCATGTCCGAGCCTGAATTCATCGTCGCCATCCCGGCGCGCCTGGGCGCGACGCGACTTCCCGGCAAGCCTCTGCGGCTGATCGCTGGTGAACCGATGGTTGTGCATGTTGCAAGGCGGGCGCTGTCGGCAGGTGCGAGCGAAGTGGTGCTGGCAACCGACGATGAACGCATCGCCGAGGCGGTAGCCGGCTATCCGCTGACCGTCTGCATGACTCGCCGAGACCATGCCTCCGGCACTGATCGACTCGCCGAGTGCGCGCAGCGTCTGTCTTGGCCGGAGGATCGGATCGTGGTAAACCTGCAGGGCGACGAGCCCTTTGCACCAGCGGCGGGCATCCTCGCCGTGGCGCGGGCCCTCGCCGCCAGCGATGCGCCCATGGCCACGCTGGCGATCGAAATTGAAGATTGCGACTCGCTGTTCGATCCGAATGTCGTCAAGGTCATTCGCGATGCGCGCGGCCACGCGCTGTACTTCAGTCGCGCTCCCATCCCATGGCAGCGCGATCGCTTCGGTCGCGATCGGGTCAGTAACTTCACGCCCGGCAGCTGCCTGCGCCACATCGGAATCTACGCCTACCGGGCCGGGTTTCTCTCGCGCTTCACGCAGTTGCCGGCGGGCGGGCTGGAGGCAATCGAGGGGCTGGAGCAACTGCGCGTACTCGAAGCTGGCCTCCGCATCGCTGTGGCAGTGTCGCCGGTGGCGTTTCCCCCCGGGGTCGATACCGAAGCAGACCTGGAGCGTGCCAACCAACTGGCGAGCGGCGCGACTGGCGTATATTAAGCCCGACTCCCACTGAGCGGACTCATCCGGGCGCATCCCGCTCGGATATTATGTCCCCCAAGATGCCCTCTGAGCGCAGGCAGCAATGATTGACCGGCCCGACGCCGCACTTCTGGCTCACTACGACGGCTGCCTGCAGGCGCATGGGGACACAGCCCTCGGCGCCGACTGGCCCAACGAGCAGGATCGTCACGCCCGATTCGACGTCATGCTGGATGTCATCGAGAATCTCGGATGCTCCCGAGCTGTCCTGTGCGACCTGGGCTGCGGCACGGGGGAATTGCTGGCGCACATCCGCAGGCGTGGCCTGGCCGGAATCACCTACGTGGGTGTCGACCGCTCGGCTCAGGCGCTGGAAATGGCGCGCCGAAAGTTTCCCGATGCCCGTTTCGTCATGCTCGATGCCAATGACCCGAACGCGCCGATCGGGGCGCTCGCTTGCGACTATCTGGTCGCCAACGGACTGTTCACCGTCAAGGCCGAGCTGAAGTACGAGCAGATGTGGGAGTTCATGGCCTCGACGCTGCGCGCAGCCTGGCCGCAAGTGCGGCGGGGAGTCGCCTTCAACGTGATGTCCGCGGTGGTCGATTGGCAGCGCGAGGACCTCTTTCATGTGCCCGCTGATGACTTGCTGCGCTTGCTGCACGGGCTCGCCGGGCGTCGTGTCCGCCTGCGCGCGGATTATGGCTTGCACGAATACACCGCCTACGCGTTCAAGCCTTCGGCACCAGCGCCGACACCCGTACCGGTACCGGCGCCGAGTGTCCTGCCTGCCGTCGGCTCCGGTTCGCGAATCCCGGTGATGCGGCCGCGACTGCCAGCGACGGATCGACTGGTGCCCTACCTTGAGCGAATCGATGCGGGCCGGATCTATTCAAATTTTGGTCCCCTGGCAACAGAACTCGAAGCGCGGTTGGCCGGACGATTCGGGTTGCCTGTTGGAGGAGTTGCCAGCGCCTCGTCGGGATTGGCGGCCCTAGTTGGCGCGATCCTCGCCAGAGCCGGCCGCGCCACTTCGCAGCGGCCTTACGCGGTCGTACCAGGATTCACCTTCGTCGCCACCGCAGTGGCAGCCGAGCAGTGCGGCTATCTGCCGTGGCTTGCGGATGTGGATCCGACCAGTTGGCTGATGACCCCTGATGATGTGATGCGACTTCCGGCACTGGGCCTGATTGGCGTGGTGATTCCCGTCGCAACGATGGGGCGGCCGGTTGAGCAGGCGCCGTGGCGGGAGTTCAGTGCGCGGACCGGAATCCCGGTCGTGATTGACGGGGCGGCGCAGTTCGATGCGCTGGTGGACGACCCCGGCCGCTATCTCGGCGACGTGCCGGTCGCCGTGAGCTTCCACGCCACCAAGAGTTTTGGCGTCGGAGAGGGTGGGGCCGTTGCATCGTCTGACACGGCCATGGTCTTGCGTGCTTCGCAGGCGCTGAACTTCGGCTTCGATGGCTCGCGCGACAGCGCCTCGGCCAGCACTAACGGCAAGATGAGCGAATACCACGCCGCGGTGGGTTTGGCCGAGCTCGATGGCTGGGATGAAAAGCGCCGGGCAATGCGCAGGGTTGCCGAGCTCTACCGCCAGGCATTCACTGCGCTTGGCCTGTCGTCGTCGCTGCACGTGGCGCCCAGCGTGGCCCCGAACTATGCGTTGTACCTGGCCGCCGACCCCTGGCAATCGCGTCGCGTGTGCGCAGCGCTGGCCGCCGACAATCTGGAATTTCGCCAGTGGTACGGGCTGGGGCTGCACCGCCAGACCCACTTCTCCGGCCTGTCGCGGGGCTCGCTCCAGGTCACTGACGACCTGGCGCTGCGGCTGCTCGGCCTGCCCAACGCGCCTGACCTGGGCGATGATGTGATCGCACGGATTGCCCATGCCGTCGCTGCGGGCGTGGACGCTGGCGATGCAGGCCTGCCGGACAAACCGTGATGGCGGACCGGGACGCGAGTGCGCAGGCCTATGGACACTCCCTCGCTGACATCTACGATCTGGCCTACGACACCAAGGACTACGCTGCGGAGGCGAAGTATCTCGTGTCGGCGGTGCGTCGCCACCATCCCCAGGCAAGCAGCCTGCTGGAAACCGCAGCTGGCACTGGCCGGTTCCTGGAACTGTTGCGATTGCAGTTCACCGACATCGAGGGACTCGACCTGAGTGCCGCGATGTTGACTCGCGCAGCCCTGCGCGTCCCGGGTGTCCGGTTGCATGAAGCCGACATGACTACCTTCGAGATTGGGCGGACCTTTGACGTTGTCTGCTGCCTGTTCCGGTCGATCGCCTATTGCGGCACTGTCGAGCGCCTGCGGGCGGCGGTTCGGGCGATGGCGCAGCACCTCGCCCCGGATGGGCTGCTTGTGATCGAACCGTTCTTTTCGCCGGCGACCTATTGGGTCGGTCGGGTGACGGCGAACAACGCCGAGCGTGGCGACTTCAAACTCGCATGGATGTACGTCAGTGAGCGCGAGCACGCCATGGCCCGCCTGAGGATCCACTACATGGCGGGCACGCCTGCCGGAGTGGAGCATTTCGAGGAACTGCACGAACTCGGCCTGTTTGACCGCGCCGATTTCGAGGCGGCGTTTGAAGCGGCGGGATTGCAGCTCCAATTCGATGCCGGAGGGCCGAACGCGACCGGTCTTTACATCGGAAGCCGCGCGGCCTGACATGAGCGTCCATTTCGAGTTCGTGCCAGCCGGAGAGCGCCGGCGCTGGGACGAGGCACTGCGCGAACTTCCGCACGGATACTGGCACCGGTGGGCAGCCTGCCACGCAATCGGCATCGGATCCGGGGTCCCGGTCTACCTGTGCGTCGCTTCGGATGCAAACCGCGTGATTGCCGCAACGCCTGTTGCGGAGCGCGCATGGCAGGGTGAGCGGGACCTGTTCACTCCGGCTGGATTTTCCGGGTTTGCGGCAGCCGGGCCACTGCCTGCCACCTTCCACTCCGACTGGTCGAATTTCGCCGCAGGCGAAGGCTATGTGGCCGGCTATTTCGCGCTTCACCCCAGATTCGGAGTCGCCACGGCGCATGCGGGGCTCGAGAGCGACAACGAGTTGTTCGTGCTGGATCTGTCCGGGGATCCCAATGAACTATTGCAACGCTTCGATCGCAGCGTCCGACGTGCAGTAAGGGCCAGCGGAAAGGCCGGCCTGCAATTCATCACGGACCGACGCAGCCTAACCACGTTCGTAATCGACAACTATGCGCACTGTCTGTCCGCGCTGGGTGCAAGGGAACGGTGGACGCCAGCGACCCTTACAGCGATGTGCGCTGATCCCGACCTGCTGATGGTGGGCGTTGCAGATGACGAGGGCGTTTGCGCCGTCCACACGTTCGGGGTCAGCGGCCGGAGCGCCGAATTCCACCTGCACCTGTCGGTGCGGGATGGACGATGCCACGCCAGCGCGTTGGTCTGGTGGGGATTGCAGCGGCTGGCATCCGATGGCATCGCCTGGGCCAACATGGGGGGAGGTATTGCGCGCGACGACTCCCTCGCGCAGTCGAAGCGGAAGTTCCGACCGCAGGCCATGCCCTTCCTGCGCGCGCGCGAGGTGTATCGTCCCGCGGCGTATCACGAACTGTGCGCGCGCGCGGGCGTCGACCCGCGCACGAGTCGCTTCCATCCTGCCTACCACGCTGCGCCAGAGCGCACCGCGTTGCCTGCCCCATGACCCAGGCCAGGCAGGATGCTGCGACGACGTCTCGAACCCATGGCGCCATCGGCTCGTCGGTCGCCGTGATGCAGCCCTATCTCTATCCATACGCCGGCTATTTCCGATTGTTCGCCGCGGCGGAACGCTTCGTCTTGTTTGACTGCGTGCAGTTTCCGCGCCGTGGCCGGGTGCACCGTACCGAGGTGATCGGTCCCGGCGGCAGCATCGAATGGCTCACGCTGCCGCTGGCGAAGCAACCCCGCCATACCCTGATCCGGGAACTCGCCTTCGCGGCGGACGCGCGCGTGCGCATGGACCTCGAACTGCGCCGGCTTGCGTGGATCCGCGCTGCATCCGGCGAGGCGGCTGAACGCATCCGCGAGCATCTCCACTCGCCGCTCGAATCGGTGGTCGACTTCCTTGAGCGCGGGCTTGAGTTGACCTGCGGGCTACTCGGGTTGCCTGGGCCAGCGCTGCGCAGTTCCAGCTTGCAGATCGATTCGCAGTTGCGGGGCCAGGACAGGATCCTTGAAATCGTCCGCCGGATTGGTGCGGACCGATACATCAACGCACCGGGCGGACGGGACCTGTACGACCCGCCGATCTTTTCCCGCGCGGGCGTGGACTTGCTCTTCCTGCCTCCCTTCGACGGCCATGTATATCAAATGCTTCCCGCCCTAATGGCCCGCGATCCGGCGGAGATCCGCGCTGAAATCCTTGGCTTTGGCGCCCTTCAGGCGGCTGGCGGCTGAATGCGCGAGGCGAACCATTGCGCGGCAGTCCGCATGCATCCCGACTCGCGCAGCACAGCCAGCATCGGTTCATCGAACACTTGGAGCTCGAATTCGCGACGGATGCTGTCCTCGTCTGTGCAGGCGAGCAGGCGGCGCCAGTGCCATGCTATGTCGGCTCCGCAGTAGGCGTCGTGGGCTTCAAAAATCAGGCGGATGTTTCGAACCTTTCCGCGGAAGCGCGGCAAGGTCGAGAACGGCACATGGGCGACCAGGACATCGTCCGCGCACGCGCGCCGCAGCGGCGGGCCGGGACTCGGCAGGATGTCGTGGAAGCCATCCATGACATGGCCAATCCGCCCTGCGCGGGCCATTACTTTCGGGTCGGGCACGATCCGGATCCACGGCAAGCGCGGGTCCTGTTCCATGCGCGTGCGGAAATCCGGCAGGGAGTCGACGATCAGCTCAAGGTCAGGGCCGCTTGGCAGTCCCCGGTCTGGCGTGCGCAGGCCCAGCGCATCGAGTGGCACGTTGAACCTGTCGACGGTCAGTACATCCAGTTCAGCCAGCCCGCAAATCGACTGCAGGGTGCCGCCCGCGGGAATCCAGAACTCGTCGGCATCAAGGAACAAAACCCAGTCTGCGCCGGACTCGCGACCCAGCGCGGAGGCTGTACGACTCCATGCGTCGCTGTCCGGATCCTGATCGCTGTGGTGGACCAGGGCAAGATCGGGCCCCGCGAGCGGACCCTGGATCAGTTCGACAGTCCCATCGGTCGAGCCGGAGTCGATCACCCGGATGGTATCGACGCCGATGGCGCGCAGATGTGCAATGCAGCCCGCGACGAGTTCGACTTCGTCCTTAACACCCAGAACAGCGGCAAATGTCGGCGCATCGATCATGTGTCGAGTCTAACTGCAGCGGCCACCGGGGCGGCTGTCCATTGCCAGCGACATGGCCTATCCTGCCCACTCCGAGCCGGTGCCCCTGTAGCCCTCCCGAGACGCGACACGACTCCATGACCGAGCCTGTACTTTCCTCCGTGACGTTCTACGACACGCTCAGCGTCATCTACGACGCCGAACTCGAGCGCCGCGCGCCCTGGGTGCGGCGGGTCGAAGAACTCATCGCAGGCTGGGCGCTGGCGCGGGGTGCGAAGAGCCTGATCGACTTCGGCGCCGGCAATGGCCGGCGCACGCTGCGGCTGATGCAGGCTGCCAGACTTGCGGGCACTGCGATCGATGTCAGCCCCGGCATGATCGACGAGGCGCGCCGCCTCGGGGTCGAAGCGCTTGTGGTCGACATTGCATCGCCGTCATTCGATGCAACGGCGTTCGGCGGTCGCAAGTTCGACCTGGTGATCTGTACCTGGAACGTGCTTGGCCACGTCGAAGGCGCCCAATCGCGGTTGCAGGCCGTACGCAACATGCGCGCGGTACTCGCGCCAGGCGGCGCAATCGTCCTGGACGTGAACAACCGCTACAACGCCGTCCACTATGGCTGGCCTGCCGTGTTCAAGAACCTTGCCCGGGATACGCTGCATCCGGAGCAGGCCGGGGACTTCATTGCCAACCGCCAGGATCCCGAGGGCAAGACGATGCACACCTTCGTGCACGTGTTTTCGCGCGGCGAGTTGTACCGGTTGTGTGCCGACGCGGGCCTGGCGCCTGTCGAGGAACACTACCTGGACTACGATACCGGCCAAGCGCGCACGCGCTGGTCGGGCCAGATGTGCTTCCTGATCGAAGCCCGTGCCTGAAACCGGCGCGATGCCTGTGGCGGATACCCATGCGCTCGCCGTCGACGCGGCCCTGGCATCGGCCGGCTTCACCCGCCACTCCCTGCGCGAACAGCGTCGTGGTCCCCGTCCGCCGATGGGCGCGCTGCGTCCTGCAAAGGATGCGCTGAGCGCAGTCCTGGGTGACGAAGCCGCGGCGATCGAGTACATGCAGCTTACCGGCAACCGGCCGGGTGCCTCCCGAAGGCTGCCCATCACCAGCCTGCTTGATTACGCCCGCGTCCACGCGCTGCGCTTCGACCAAGTCAGTGCGGCGCAGCGGGTGAGGATGCCGCCGGTGCCGGTGTTCAATGATGCTTCGACGCAGGGCTATGACGCCACTACGCGCACTGTATTCAGCTGCGTGCTCCAGGACGCAGTGGTATCGAGCAAGTCCAACGTCATCCTGGCCGGGGGGCGGGCGCTGATCGACTTCCAGGACGATGAATTGCTGCGGGTTCCAGTTGACCTGGCTGTCGACTCGATCCTGTTCGCACCCCGGGACGGCCACGCCACCTTCGCGATCGAAGCCGGTGCGATCAACGATCCGCCGCTTGATGAGGCGCTGGCGCTGGTTGGCGTCAATAGCTTCAACTACTGGCACTGGCAGGTCGAGTTCCTGCCAAGGCTGCTGGCCTGCATCGACCTGCCAGGCTTTGATGGCGTTCCGGTCCTGGTCGACGCGCAAATGCCCGAGCAGGCGATGGTGGCGTTGCGGTTCCTGGTTGGTGACCGGCATCCCGTGCGCGTGCTCGGCCCGGGCGAAGCGGTGCGCGTGGAGCGCCTATGGACCGGCGCGATGTTCAGCTACATGCCGCTCTGGCCGCTTGCCGGTGTCGCGTATCCGCCGCGCACCATGGTGATGGACGCCGACGCCTTCGTCGCGCAGATCACGCGCATGGAGCCTTTGCTTCAGCCGCTGCAAACCGGCATCGGGTCCAAGCGGCTGTACTTGGTACGCGGCGAATCCCAGCACCGCGGCATGGTCAACAAACCTGAGGTGGACGAATGGTTCGCGGCCAATGGCTTCGAACTCGTGGATTTCGGGACCTATGCATACCAGGACCAGCTGCGGATGGTCCGCGATGCAGATATCATCGTCGGCCCGAATGGCGCGGCCCTGGTCAACAGCCTGTTCGCAGGCGGCGACACGAGCATCGGGATACTCGACAACAGTTTCATTGAGGACAACGAATGGTACGCGGCGGTGTCAGCCGGCCTGGGCCAGCGGCTGTCGTTCCTGGTCGGGGAGGTCGTCGACGCCGACCCGAGCTATGAATTTAACGCCAACTACAGGATCGACACCGCGCTCCTGCCGGCCTTCCTCGCGCATCTCGCTGCGCGGCGCTGAAGGCATGGGCGACGCGCGCCGTGAGTACCTGGACCGATTGGCGACGGTCGGCTACGTGCCGCAATTCACCGCCGATGGCGCACCCTGTGCAGTCACGGACCAGGGGAACGCGCCAGAGCCCGTTTTCCTCCTGTCGATTCCCAAGGCGGGCACCTATCTGGCCGCCGAAGTCATGGAGGCACTCGGCGTGCGTTCGTCGAAGCTGCATGTCGACGATGGCTGGGCGAGCGACTTCCGGGAGTTCCGCAAGGGCACGAAGATGTGGCATTACCAGTTCGAAATGCCGGTCGTTGACGCGCTGGCACTCGTTCTGCCGGGGCAGTTCGCCGTGGGACACCTGCCCTGCAGCGACCAAATCCGGCGCCGGCTCGACCGCTTCAGCCGCGTATTCATCTTTCGCGAGCTGCGCCACGCCTTCGTTTCGTGGGCCCGCTTCGTCATCAACCAAGACATGGATGGTGGGGCCGCCGATGCAGCCCGCTGCATGCCGGACGGCCCGGAACGCGTGCATTGGGTGATGCAGCTCAAGTCCAGCGAATGGCTGCTTCCAGCCTGCCGCGACATGGTGGCTTGGCGGAGGGTGCCGGGTGTGCTGTCCATTCGGTTCGAAGACCTGGCGGCAGAGCGAGGTCCTGAGGCGCAGGGGAGGGTCATCGACGACCTCGCCCGGCATCTGGAGGTGCCGCTCAACGACGCTGCGCGGCGCGCTGCCCGTGCCTGCGTCGGCTCCGGGACGCTCACCTGGTCGGGCGGGATGTCTGCGCTCGCCTCGCACTGGGACGCGCGGCTGGAAGCCTGGTTCCGCTCCGTCGGCGGTCCCGAACTCAACCGGACGCTCGGATACCCGGAAGGCGACAATTGAGCCGCGTCGGCGATTCTTGCCGGAGGCCCGGTGGTTGCGCCGATAATAGGCAATGTCCAATTCGCCTGCGCAGGCCTTCGACGGCAAGGAATTCGTCCGCGACCTGACCACCGCGCCAGGCGTCTACCGCATGCTGGCCGCCGACGGCACGACCTTGTACGTGGGCAAGGCGATGTCGCTGAAGAAGCGCGTCGCCAACTACTTCCGCGCCGACCAGCCCTCGTTCCGCATTGCCTCGATGGTCGCGCAGATTGCCTCGGTCGAGGTGACCGTGACGCGGACGGCGGGCGAGGCCCTGCTGCTGGAAAACCAGCTGATCAAGTCGCTCAAGCCGCGCTACAACGTGCAGTTGCGCGATGACAAGAGCTATCCCTACCTGCTGTTGACCGAGGAGACCTGGCCGCGGGTGGCCTTTCACCGTGGGCCCCGATCGCGTGCGGGGCGGTATTTCGGCCCATACCCCGGCGCGGGCGCGGTACGCGAGACCATGGACCTGATGCAGAAGATCTTCCGCTTGCGCAGCTGCGAGGACAGCGTGTTCCGCAATCGCAGCCGGCCCTGCCTGCAGCACCAGATCGGCCGCTGCAGCGCGCCTTGTGTGGGCCTGGTGGCGCCGCGCGACTATGACGCCGATGTACGCCGGGCCTCGCTGTTCCTGGAGGGGCGCAGCAGCGAGCTGGTCGATGAGCTGACCCGCGGCATGGACGCGGCCAGTTCGCGCCTGGAGTTCGAAACGGCGGCAACCTTGCGCGACCAGATCCATGGCGTGCGCAAAGTGCAGGCGCGCCAGTACGTTGAAGGCGAGCAGGTCGAGATGGACGTGCTGGCCTGCGCCATGAGCGCCGGCTCGGCCTGCGTGCTGCTGCTGTCGTTCCGGGACGGCATGAACCTGGGCACGCGGCCCTATTTCCCGAAGCTCAACGGCGCCGACTCGCCTGAAGAGGTGCTCGGCGCGTTCGTGGGCCAGTATTACCTCGAGCGCAAACCGCCGCGCGAAATCGTGCTCAGTCATGACATTGCGGACCTGGAGCTGTACGAGGCCGCGTTCAGCCAGTCGGCGGGGCGCAAGGTCGAGCTCAAGCACAGCGTGCGCGGCGAGAGGGCGCGCTATCTCGAATTGGCGCGCAGCAATGCCGGCCACGCCCTCCAGGCCGAGGCCAACAGCGCAGCTGCCCAGCAGCACCGGCTGCAGAGCCTGCAGCAACTGCTGGACCTGCCGGCGCCGCCGCGGCGGATCGAGTGCTTCGACATCAGCCACACCATGGGCGAAGCCACAGTCGCCTCGTGCGTCGTGTTTGACGCCGACGGACCGGTGCGCGGACAGTACCGGCGCTTCAACATCAACGGCATCACGCCGGGCGATGACTACGCCGCGATGCGCCAGGTGCTCGAGCGCAGGTTCCGCCGCGCGGTGGAGGAGGGCGTCGTGCCCGACCTGCTGCTGATCGATGGCGGCGCCGGGCAACTTGCGCAGGCCACCCAGGTGCTTGCCGAGCTCGGTGTCGAAGGCATCGGCGTGGTCGGCGTGGCCAAGGGCGAGGAACGCCGGCCCGGGCACGAGGCACTGGTCTTCCCGGACGGCCGCGAGTTGCGGCCGGGCGCGGAATCGCCCGGGCTGCAGCTGATCCAGCAGGTGCGCGACGAGGCGCACCGGTTCGCGATCACCGGCCACCGCGGTCGCCGCGCCAAGGTTCGCGAAACCAGCCGGCTCGAGGACATCCCCGGCATCGGCCCGCGCCGCCGGGCCAGCCTGCTCAAGCACTTCGGTGGACTGGTCGGGCTCAAGCTCGCCGGGGCCGAGGAGATTGCCCGCGTGGATGGCGTCAGCAATGCGCTTGCGGCGCGCATCTATGCTTCACTACACGGGCTGGACGCCCCGGCATCGCCGACCACGGAGCCCTGAGTGAAGCTGACCATCCCCACGATGCTCACCATTTTCCGCATCGTGCTGGTCCCGATCCTGGTAGTCGTTTTCTATTGGGGCGCGCGTTGGAGCAATGTGCTCGCCACGGCTATCTTCGTTCTCGGCGCGCTCACCGATATTGCCGATGGCTGGATCGCACGGCGCTGGGGCATGTTCTCGGCGTTCGGGGAGTTCCTGGATCCGGTCGCCGACAAGCTCGCCGTCACCATCGCGCTGTTCCTGGTCGTCCAGTGGCACCACACCGTGCCCATCGCCCTGCTGGCGGCGGTCATCGTCGGGCGGGAAATCACCATCTCGGCGTTGCGCGAATGGATGGCGCAGATCGGTGCACATGGGTTGGTCAAGGTGGCCGGGCTCGGCAAGCTGAAGACCATCGTGCAGATGACCGCGATCAGTTGCCTGATCTTCCGTGAACCTTTGCTCGGATTGCCGATCTTCCTGATTGGTGAATGGTTGCTGGCCATCGCGGCCGCACTGACGCTGTGGTCGGGTGCCGATTACCTGCGCGCTGCGTGGCCGGAAATGCGCCGCGGCGGCTGAACCGGCAACCAGGCGCAACTGTCAAGGCCGCATTGCACCGCTCGATACGCGATCCGGGGTTGACAGGACCGGCCGCATCGCCAAAAATACGTGGCTCCGCGGGAATAGCTCAGTTGGTAGAGCACGACCTTGCCAAGGTCGGGGTCGCGAGTTCGAGTCTCGTTTCCCGCTCCAGTTGCACAACGAAACCCCGACGTGTCGGGGTTTCGTTTTATCCGGTCCCCGCCGCCCATTGCTCTGGCGCAGGGCTGGCGTCGGGCGCCGATCGCGGTAAGCTTTGTTGGCGCAGCGGCAAATCAGTCCACCGGCCAGGTGGCAGAGTGGTCATGCAGCGGCCTGCAAAGCCGCGTACGCCGGTTCAATTCCGACCCTGGCCTCCAGTTCCATCCGTCCCCGCCCAGGCGGGGATGTTTTTTTCTGGCTGGCATGGGGCACCATGTGCGCTGGGCCCGGGTGGCGAAACTGGTAGACGCTGGGGACTTAAAATCCCCCGCCGCAAGGCATGTGGGTTCGACTCCCACCCCGGGCACCACACCGCGCCCCCGGTATGCTTGGGCAAGGCCACTGACGGACCGCCCCGCATGCTCCCGACGCGTTACTGGGCCTTTGCCGCCAGTCTGGTGCTGGCCATCGTTTCAATCGCAGCCATGACCCATTCTTCAACCTGGGCTTGGCCCGCGCTCCTGTTCGGGTTCCTGTCGCTGGTTGGCATCGCCGACGTGCTCCAGACCCGGCAGGCCCTGCGCCGTAACTATCCGTTGCTCGCGCACCTTCGTTACTTCCTGGAGAGCTTCGGGCCGGAGGTCCGGCAGTACTTCATTGAATCGGATAGCGACGAGCGGCCGTTTTCCAGGCTGCAACGCGGCATCGTCTACAAGCGCGCGAAGAAGGCGCTGGAGGTCCGCCCGTTCGGCACCCAGATCGACGTGTATGCGCCGCGCTACGAATGGATCAACCATTCCCTTGCCCCGGTGCAGCCCGATTCGCATGACTTCCGGGTGCTGGTGGGCGAGGGTCGCGCACAACCGTATTCGGCCAGCGTGTTCAATATTTCCGCGATGAGTTTTGGCGCACTGTCGGCCAATGCCATCCGGGCGCTGAACGAGGGCGCACGACGCGGCAATTTCTACCACGACACCGGCGAGGGCTCGATCTCGCAATACCATCGCGAGAACGGCGGCGACCTGGTGTGGGAAATCGGTTCGGGTTACTTCGGCTGTCGTGGCGAGGATGGCCGCTTCGACCCGGAAAAGTTCGCGGCGAATGCAACCGGCAGCCAGGTCCGGATGATCGAAGTCAAACTCTCCCAGGGGGCCAAGCCTGGCCACGGCGGGGTGCTGCCGGCGGCGAAGGTTTCACCCGAGATCGCTGCGGCGCGAGGGGTACCAGTCGGTGTGGATTGTGTCTCGCCTGCGCGCCACTC
Organism: Lysobacterales bacterium; assembly: GCA_038236425.1. Lineage (GTDB taxonomy): Bacteria > Pseudomonadota > Gammaproteobacteria > Xanthomonadales > Xanthomonadaceae > Arenimonas. The sequence goes on along the minus strand of JBBRZU010000005.1, from coordinate 25,984 downwards.
GGCATTTTCAACGCCGGTGGAATTGCTGCAGTTCATTGACCGCCTGAGAAACCTGTCCGGCGGAAAGCCCACGGGTTTCAAGCTTGCTGTCGGCCACCCGTGGGAGTGGTTCGCCATTGCCAAGGCGATGGCCGAGACGCGCATCCTGCCCGACTTCATCGTGGTGGATGGGGGGGAGGGCGGCACCGGCGCGGCGCCATTGGAATTCACCGATCACGTCGGGGCGCCCCTGCATGAGGCGCTGCTGCTGGTACACAACACCCTGGTCGGCCTGAACCTGCGGCGCAGCATCCGCATCGGCGCGGCCGGCAAAGTCGTGACGGCCTTCGATATCGCCCGGACCATCGCGCTGGGCGCGGACTGGTGCAATGCTGCGCGCGGCTTCATGTTCTCGCTGGGTTGCATCCAGTCTCTGAGCTGTCATACCGACCGCTGTCCAACCGGCGTGACTACCCAGGATCCGCGCCGCCAGCGCGGCCTGGTGCCGGCCGACAAGGCGACGCGCGTGTTCCAGTTCCACCAGAACACGCTGGTTGCGTTGCGCGAGTTGATGGCCGCGGCAGGACTGATGCATCCGTCCGAGATCGGTCCGGAGCACATCATCCGGCGGATCTCGTCCAGCGACGTGCGTTCGCTGTCGGTGCTGCTGCGATTCATGCAGCCGGGCGACCTGCTCGACGGTGCGGTTCCGGATCATCCGGTGTTCGAGGCCTTCTGGGCAGACGCGCGGTGCGACTCCTTCCAGGCGCCGGAAACGGTTCGGGCAATGCGCTCATCGAAGATCCGGTGACCCGGTTCGCAGGTTGTGGCCGCCGATCGGCCGCTTGCCCGCATTCGCGCTAGAGTTGGAAGATCGCCGGACACCGGCGCGATGAGTGGTTCCCTTGGCCGACGACCCAGTCAATCCGATCCAACCCTGGCTGGGCGATGCGGAATACAGGCAGCTCTGGGAGGCGATACCCGACCCGATCATCATCGCCGACCGGCTTGGTGTGATCCGCCACGCCAACCCGGCCGCCGAAACCCTGTTCGGCTATGCCACCGGCGCGTTGGCAGGACAGTCGCTCGCCACGGTCCAGCCGCCACCTGCCTTCGCCGAGACTGCTGCCCACCTGGCGCACTATCTGCGGACCGGAACCCGGTCCCTGGAGTGGTCGGCGACCCGTTCCATCGGCAGGCACCGGAACGGACGGGAGTTCCCGATCGAGTTGAGCTTCGACGAAGTAGACATCGGCGAAGATCGGGTCTTTGCGACTGTCGTGCGCGATGTCAGTGAACGGGCTGCGATCGAACGGCGCCAGGCCGCCCTGCAGAAGATCTCGGAAGCTGCGCATTCCTCGAACGACCTGGGTTCGCTGTTCCCGCGCATCCACGAAGTAATCAGCGTGCTGCTCCCTGCGCGCAATTTCTACGTTGCGCTGTACGACCCCGAATCGGACCTGATCAACTTTCCGTACCACATCGACGAATTCGACCCGGTGCCCGAGCCGCGTCGGCTGGCCGACGGACTTGGCCTGACCGAGTTCGTCCTGCAGTCCGGCGAGCCCTTGTTGCTGGCGCCCGGCAGCATTGGTGACAATCCGCGCATCCGGCAGGTGACCCTGATCGGTACCGACGGCCTGGACTGGTTGGGCGTTCCCCTGAAGACCGCGCGCGGCTGCATCGGCGTTTTGACCGTGCAGAGCTATTCGGGCTCCGAGCGATATACAGAGCGCGACAAGGAGTTGCTGCAGTTCGTCTCCGACCAGATTGCCGCTGCGGTGGAGCGAACCCGCGACCAGCAGGCGTTGCGCTTGAGCGAATCGCGCTTCCACAGCGTGTTCGAGGAAAGTCCGATCATCAACTGCCTGCTCAGTTTTCCGGACGGCAGGTTCCTGGAGATGAACCAGGCCGGATTGCGAGCTTTTGGCTATTCGCGCGACGAGGTGATGGGCAAGACATCGGTGGAACTGGACGCATGGGCCGACCCGACTGACCGCGATCGCTATCTGTCGATGCTCCGCGACACCGGCGCCGTACGCAATTTCGAGTCGCGCATGAAGCGGCGGGATGGCCAGTGCTTCACCGTCCTTTACAGCGGCAGCGTGGTGACGCTTGGCGGGCAGCTGTTCAGCCTCAATTCGCTGCAGGACATCAGCGAGCGCAAGCATGCAGAGTCTGCGCTGCAGGAAAGCGAGCACCAGTTCAAGAGCGCGTTCGAGAACTCGGCCATCGGCATGTGCCTGGTCGGCCTGGATGGGCACTTCCTGCGCGTCAACCCGGCCCTGTGCGCCATCATGGGTTTCGATGAAAAATCACTGCTGGCGACCAGCTTCCAGGACATTACCCATCCGGACGACCTCGACGCCGACCTGAGTCACTTGAACGAGCTCATCGAGGGCAGTGCTGACAGCTACCGCATGGAGAAGCGTTACGTACGCGGCGACGGCCGCATCGTGCCGGCGCTGCTGGCCGTGTCGGTGGTGCGTGATCCTGCGGGCGCGCCGCGCCACTTCATCTCGCAGGTCGAGGACATCAGCGAACGCAAGCGCGCCGAGCAATGGCAGCAGCATTACTCCGGCACGCTGGCCATGATCATGGCCGAGGCGCCCACCCACGCGGTGCTTGAATCGCTGGCTCGGTTCGCCGAAGCGCAGGGCGAGGGCATCGTCTGCTCGATCAATACCTTGTCCGACGATGGCAAGCGCCTGGTGCATGGGGCGGCGCCCAGCCTGCCTGAGTGGTACAACGCCGCCATCAACGGAACGCCGATCGGACCGGAGGTCGGGACCTGTGGGCGGGCCGCGGCCACCGGACTGCTGGACATCACCGAGGACATCGCATCCGCGCCTGCATGGCGGGACTTCAGCGAACTGGCTGCCAAGGCAGGACTGCGCTCCTGCTGGTCGCATCCGGTGCTTGCCTCGGATGGCCGGGTGTTGGGCACGTTTGCGATTTATCGCAACGTTCCATCAACGCCAAGCCCGGCTGACATCGAGCTGATCCGGGCGTCGGCGGGCCTCGCGTCGATTGCCATCGAACGTGCCAGGCACCACGACGAGCGGCGACTGGCAAAGGTCGTCTTCGAACAGAGCATCGAGGGCATCATGATCACCGACCCGGACGGTCGGGTGTTGATGGTGAACCAGAGTTTCGAAGCCTTGACCGGTTATTCCTCGGCCGAAGTGGTCGGAAAGTCAGCGCAGATTCTCGATCCTGCGCGCCATGATCCCACCATCGAATCGCAACAGCAGGAAGCGTTGCGCGTCCAGGGGCGCTGGAAGGGCGAAGTCTGGGGACGCAAGAAATCCGGTGAGTCGTATCCATTGGCGCTGTCGCTCGCCAACGTCACCGACGACAGCGGAGCGACAACGCAGCACATCAGCATCCTGGCCGACGTCAGTGACCAGAAGATCCAGGCAGCGCGGATCGAGCAGCTGGCGTTCTACGACGCACTCACGGGGCTGCCGAATCGCGCCCTGTTCCTGGATCGACTGGAGCAGACCCTGGCGGCATCCGCCCGGCATGGCGGCCAGGGTGCGATCCTGTTCCTGGACCTGGACCGGTTCAAGGAGATCAACGACAGCCAGGGCCACGCCGTGGGCGACATGGCGCTGGTCGAGGTCGCGCGCAGGTTCAAGACGGTGTCGCGCAAGGAAGAGACGCTGGCGCGGCTTGGCGGCGACGAGTTCGTGCTGATCGCCGAAGACGCGGACCACCAGAGTGCCGTCCGCATCGCAGGTCGGCTGCAGCGTGCCCTTGACGAGCCTCTTGATCTCGCTGGCCATTCGTACCAGGTCGGCGCCAGCATCGGCATCGCTTTTTATCCCGCCGATGGCGAGACCTCCGAAGACCTGATCAAGCGCACCGACATCGCGATGTATCGCGCCAAGGCGGGGGGCGGCGGCTATCGCCTGTACCAGGCCGAGATGGGCGCGGAACTCGAAAAACGCCTGATCGTCGCCAAGCGACTGGGCATCGCGATGGAGACTGGCCTGCTTGCGCTGCATTACCAGCCGCAATTCAACCTGGAAACGGGCAAGCTGATTGGCGCTGAAGCACTGCTGCGCTGGCAGGACCCGGTGCTTGGCTGGGTGAGTCCGGTCGACTTCATCCCGGTTGCCGAAGAGCGCGGGATGATGGGCGCACTCGGCGATTGGGTCTTGCGCGAGGCCTGCAGGCAGGTTTGCGACTGGGACAACTGCGGCTCGCGCATGGACGGGCGCGTGGCGATCAATGTGTCGGCCGTGCAACTGGAGGATCCCGACATCGTCGGCAGGATGCTGGGGATCGTGCACGCTGCCGGCCTGAGTCCGGAGCGATTCGAGCTGGAGCTGACCGAGAGCAGCATGATGGCCGACCCCGAGCGCGCGGTTGAGGTGTTCGAGCTGTTGAGCGCCGCCGGCTTCGGCCTGTCCATCGACGATTTTGGCACCGGCTATTCTTCGCTGTCCTACCTCAAGCGATTTGCCTCCGACCAGATCAAGATCGACATCAGTTTCGTGCGCAACATGCTCACCGACAGCGACGATCACACGATCGTGACCACGATCATCGCCATGGCCCGCAGCCTGGGGATGCAAACCACGGCCGAGGGCGTTGAGGAGCACGGACAGGCGCAGGCCTTGCTGGCGCTGGGCTGCGACTTTGCCCAGGGCTATCACTTCGGCCGTCCTGTGGCCGCCGACGCCTTCCGGGACAGCTGGTTGGCGTCCGCCGCCGGGGGCTGATAGAATTCGCGCGCTCTTCGGGCGGTTAGCTCAGCGGTAGAGCACTGCTTTCACACGGCAGGGGTCACAGGTTCAAGCCCTGTACCGCCCACCAGTCAACGCAAACAGGACGCCCTCGGGCGCCCTGTTTGCGTTCAGGACCGTCATCGGCCTGACATATCCGCCATTTGGCGTTGATCGATTGCCACGGGGGTAGGGGAATGAGCCAGGAACGCAGTGGCTGGAACGCGATCATGCAATACAGCTTCCTTCGTGTCTTCGCCAACGACGGCGTGCTCGACCACGAGGAACTGGCAATGCTCGAGCGGATTGCATTGTCGGATGGCTTCGTTGACGACCGCGAACGTGGGGTGCTGGCCAAGATCTTCGAACGCGCGGCCCGCGCTGGCCTGGACGAATCAATCCGCAACGAAATCGCCGCCTTCAAGTCGCGCCACGGGATTCCCTGAGCACGTCTTACTCGATCTGTGCCCGGGCGTAGTCCCGATCCAGGGTTTCCATCGCGTCCTTCGGCTTGAGCTTGCTGGCCTTTTCATATGCGGCCGCGGCGGCGTCTTCCTTCTTGCTTCCATACAGGAGCAGCAGCAGGTTGCCATGTTCAACATGCGCGATCGGCGAATCCGGGGTGAGCTTGAGCGCGGCCGCAATATGCTTTTCCGCCGCGGATGCCTTGGCGCCGTAGGTCATGCCGCCGATCAGTGCGCCGATCTTGCCGATGATCTCGGCGTGGTAGAGCGCCAGCGCGGTATGCACCTCGGCGTGCTTTGGCGACAACTCCAGCGTTGCATCCAGTGATTGCCGCACTTTCGTGGCCAGCCCCATCTTCAACGCCTTGGCGATGTTGATGCCCTGGCTGTAGCGGCCCAGGGCAAAGGCGTGCCGATAGTGGCTGTTGGCCTCGTCGGGTAGCGCGGCGATGGCTGATTCGGCCAGCTTGGCCCCGCGTTCGAAACGCGCGAGCTGTTCTGCTTCGTCATCGACGAGGTAGGTGGCATGGATGCCGAGCGCTTTCACCGCGACGGACGCACCAATCGGGCCCAACGCTTCGCCGGCTTCGCATGCCGCCTGGAAATCGCCGGCGTGGAATGCGCGCCATGCGTCTTGCAGTCGGGTGGCCAGTGAGGCGGCGTCCAAGCCCTTGGGAGCTGCTTTGCCGGCGGCCTTGATCAGTGTTGCGGCACGCTTGTCGTCGGGCCAGGGCTCGCAGTCCCCGGCATGCAGGGCAGGCCAGGCCTTCTTCAGGCGGTCGCCGCCAAAGTCGATGGCTGCGTGTGGAAAGGCGGCCCAGCCGGATTTCTTCGCCATGGTTCAAGCTCCCTTTCAATAGGCCGGAGGATGTCGCGACGCCGGCACTCATGCAAGCGTTTCAAACAGTAGTGTGAAAACTCGGCGGCAGCGCAGGAAACTGGCTCCAGCGCCCCCGCCCGGGGTCGCGTTATCCAATCCGAGGTGTGTATGGCCCGCAAGACCCGCAAGCGTCCGGCCCCCGTTGCCGGAACCCGCTCCATCCAGGCCCGCGACGTGTTTTTCGCCGGCATCGGCGCCGTGTCCCTGGGCCGCAAGCAGGTTGCTGATGCGTACGCCAACGGCTACGAAGGTCTCGCCGAACTGCGCGACACTGCCGAAGCCGTGGTGCGCCAGGCTGGCAAGACCGTGACCGGCAAGGTCGAATCGCTGCGCCGCCAGGCCAGCAAGTCCGTGACTGGCAAGGTTGCCTCGCTGCGCCGCCAGGCGGCACCGGCCAAGAAGAAGGTCGAGGCGTTCGCCCGCGAGGCTGGTGAGCAGATCCGCGAGCGCATCGCGCCGGCCCTGGCCCGCTTCGGCGTTGCCAAGCCGGTCAAGAAGCGTCGTGCGCCGGCCGCCAAGCGGCCAGCAGCGCGTCGCCGCAAGGCCGCCTGACAACCCGGCCTGCCGCGCCTGCCCGGGAGGGCAGGGGCGGCGGGTTAGTCGTCCTGGGGCGGTGGGCGCTTGCGCTGCGCAGCCGCAAAGGCCGCAAGCTGTTCCGCGGTCGCCTCCGGCTGGTGCGCGGTTTTCCACTCGGCGAACGGCATGCCGTAGATGGCCTCGCGCGCCGCATCGCGGTCCAGCGCGACGCCGGCATCGGCGGCTGCCTCGCGGTACCAGTCGGACAGGCAGTTGCGGCAGAACCCGGCCAGGATCATCAGGTCGATGTTCTGCACGTCGCGGCGCTGGTCGAGATGGTGCAGGAGCCGTCGGAATGCCGCGGCCTGGAATCGTTCGTCGTCAGTCATATGGCGGTGCAGGGAGTGGTTCGGGGATAATGGGGGCTTGGCGTGTCAGTGACGACCCGGGCGCATGCAGTGTGCACCCGTTGCCTCGGCACTGCATTTGCCCCAAGGGACCTCCATGACCGCCCGTATTCTCGACGGCAAGCGCATCGCGGACGCACTGTTGGATGACCTGGCCCTCCGGGTCGAGGCGCGTGTGTCCGCCGGTCGTCCCGCGCCCGGGCTGGCCGTGGTCCTGGTCGGTACGGACCCGGCGTCGGCGGTGTATGTGCGCAACAAGCGCAAGGCTTGCCTCAAAGTTGGCATCCAGGCCTTTGACCATGATCTGCCTGCGGAAGCTACTGATGCCGAGTTGATGGCATTGATCGATACCCTCAATGCCGATCCCGCGGTGCACGGCATCCTCGTGCAACTGCCACTGCCGGGCAATCGCGACGCCAGCGCGCTGATCCACCGGATCGACCCGAACAAGGACGTGGACGGATTCCATCCGGAAAACGTCGGCCACCTGGCGCTGCGCCAGTTCGGGTTGCGGCCATGTACGCCGCGCGGCATCACCACCTTGCTTGCCTATACCGATCGCCCGGTGCGCGGCGCGACCGCTGTCATCGTTGGCGTCAGCAATCATGTCGGCCGGCCGATGGCGCTGGAACTGCTGATCGCAGGTTGCACGACGACGTCCTGCCACAAGTTCACGCCGCGCGATGTCCTGGAGGCGCAGGTGCGCCAGGCCGACATCGTGGTGGTTGCGGTCGGGCGGCCCAACCTGGTGCCGGGCGAGTGGATCAAACCGGGGGCGATCGTGATCGACGTGGGCATCAACCGCATGGACGATGGCCGGCTGGTTGGCGATGTTGACTTTGACGCCGCGTCCGAACGCGCCAGCTGGATCACCCCCGTCCCGGGTGGCGTTGGTCCGATGACCGTTGCGACCCTGATGCAGAACACGCTGGAAGCGGCCGAAGCCCTGGAGGCTGCCGCATGAAGATGCTTCGCGTGCCGATGCTCGTGGCCCTTGTGCTTACGGCCTTGCTCGCCGGCTGCTCAACGCTGGTGCGCACGGCCAGTGACCGCTTTGCCGACAACCTCGGCACCGCCGTGATGGACAGTGAAGATCCCGCCACGGTTCGCGATGGCCTGCCGGCGTACCTGCTGTTGCTCGACAGCCTGGTTGCCGGGCAATCGCCCGGCGACACCGGAAACGCGCCCCTGCTGTTTGCCGCCGCGCGCCTGAACAGCGCCTATGCCGGCAACTTCACCGGGGACGATGCCGCGCGCGCCGCGCGCCTTGCTGCGAAGGGCCTGGACTACGCCCGGCGCGGGGTCTGTGCAGAAGATGCAGGCTTGTGCGCGGCGCTCGACGGCGGCGCCGATCCGTTTGCAGCCGTCGTTGCCACCGATACGCACGTTGATGCGATGTACACGCTGGCCTCGAGTTGGGCCGGCTTCGTCCAGGCGAATTCCGAACAGTGGGATGCCATCGCCGACCTGCCCAAGATCGAAGCGCTGCTGGATCGCGTCGTCGCCATCGAGCCAACGCACGACCACGGACAGGCCTACCTCTACCTGGGCGTGCTCAATTCCTTGCGACCCGAAGCGGTCGGCGGCAAACCGGAACTCGGGCGCCAGTACTTCGAGAAGGCGATTGAACTATCCGGCGGCCGCAACCTCTATGCCAAGACGTTGTTCGCGCAGTATTACGCCCGCCTGGTATTCAACCAGGAATTGCATGACAAGCTGCTCAACGAGGTGCTCGCGGCCGATCCCAAGGCCCCGGGTTTCACCTTGACCAATACCCTGGCGCAGGATCGCGCCCGAAAGCTGCTCGAAAGCGGCAAGGATTATTTCTGATGAATGTCGTAATGAACAAACACCGCATCGCTGCCGTCCTGCTTGCCCTGTTCGCTTTGCTCTGCGCCGGTGCCGCATCCGCGCAACAAGTCATCAAGATCGCGACTCTGGCGCCCGATGGCTCGGCATGGATGCGCGAACTGCGTGTCGCTGCCACCGAGGTGCAGACGTCCACGGCTGGCCGCGTGCAAGTGAAGTTCTACCCTGGCGGCGTGATGGGCAGCGACACGGTGGTGATCCGGAAGATTCGCCTTGGCCAGTTGCAGGGCGGTGTACTCACCTCGAGCGAGTTGGCCAGCGTCTATCCCGACGCCGCGATCTACAGCATGCCGTTCGCATTCGGAACATGGGAGCAGGTCGACCGAGCCCGCGCTGCGGTGGATCCGCTGCTGGCGAAGGGCTTCGAGGCAAAGGGCTTCAAACTGCTGAGCGGTGCCAATGTCGGGTTTGCCTACCTGATGAGCACGCGCCCGCTGCGCAACCAGAAAGATTTCAACGCGGCCAAGCTGTGGATCCCGCAGAACGACATGATCGCCGAGCGCACCTTCAAGGCCGGCGGCGTCAGCCCGATCCTGTTGCCGCTGGGCGATGTCTTCACCAGCCTGCAAACCGGGCTGGTGGATACGGTCGAAAATACGCCGTCGGGTGCCGTGGCGTTGCAGTGGCACGGCAAGCTGCGCAGCATGATCGACCTGCCGCTGAGTTTCGTGGTCGGTTTCGTGGTGATGGACCTGAAGGCCTTTGATCGCATTGCGCCGGCTGACCAGGCTTCCGTACTCAAGGCGTTCCACGGCGCCGGCCAGCGCGTGGATGCGACAATCCGTCGCGGCGACGACGCTGCGCTCGCAGCGATGAAGAAACAAGGCCTGGTGGTGACTTCGCTCGAGCCGGCGGAAGCAGCGCGTTGGCGCCAGATCGGCGCGGCCGTGACGCGCCAGATGGAAGCCGACCACAGCATCACCAGCAGCCTGCTGGCCACCGCGCGCAAGGCCGCCGGAGTCAAGTGATTTCCCTCGGCATCCGATGGCGGTGTCGCTGATGCCGTCCAGGCTGTTGCGCGGGCTGCACCACGCCGAAGATGGCTTGCTGGCAGCGCTGCTGGGCGCGCTGCTGTTGCTGGCCGTGCTGCAGATCGCGCTGCGCATTTTCTTCGGGACCGGCCTCGAGTGGGCCGAGCCGGTCCAGCGGGTTGGGGTGCTGTGGCTGGCCTTGCTGGGCGCAATGGGCGCCACGCGCACGCACCGGCACATCGCCATTGATGCCTTGCCGCGCTTGCTTCCGCCGCGCTGGCATCGCGTCACCTGGGCCATCACGCAGGCTGCGACGTCGGTGATCTGCGGCATGCTGGCCTGGTATGGCTGGGGCATGATTGCGATGGAGCGCGAGGCGCCGTCCAGCTTTGTTCCCGGTATCCCGAGTTGGTGGCCGATGGTCGCCTTTCCGATCGGTTTCGCGCTGATGTCGCTGCGCTTCGCGATCGCCGCCTTCGCCGAGCCACCCGAGGCAGGCGCCGCATGATCGCGGGCCTGCTGGTCGTCTTGGTGCTCGCCGCCCTTGGCATGCCGTTGTTCGCGGTGATCGCGGCGGTGGCGCTGGTTGGTTTCCATGCCGCCGGCTATGACTTGATCGCGGTGGCCGTCGAGTACTACCGCCTCGGAGACAAGCCCGGGCTCATCGCGATTCCGCTGTTCACGCTCGCAGGCTATCTGTTGGGCGAGAGCGGCACACCGAAGCGCCTGGTCCGCCTGTCCATGGCGCTGCTTGGCTGGTTACCCGGCGGCCTGGCAATCGTGGCGATCGTGGCCTGTGCATTCTTCACTGCGTTCACCGGCGCGTCGGGCATGACCATCGTCGCCATCGGTGCCTTCCTGTACCCGGCGCTGACCCGTGCCAACTACCCGAAGTCCTACAGCCTGGGACTGGTCACGTCGTCGGGCAGCCTGGGACTGCTGTTTCCGCCGTCGCTGCCGCTGATCCTGTTCGGGTTCGTGGCGGGCCAGCTCAACACGACGCCCGCAGTCACCGTGCAGGACTTGTTCCTCGCCGGATTGTTGCCCGGCGCGCTGATGGTGATGTTCCTGGTCGTGCATGCGATGTGGATAGGACGCAAGATCCCGCGCGCCGCCGTCGCACTCGATCGCTCCGAGATCTGGGCCGCGATCAAGGATGCGAAGTGGGAGCTGCCGCTGCCCTTCATCGTGCTCGGCGGCATTTACTCCGGGCAGTTCGCCGCCAGTGAGGCAGCGGCGATCACGACCTTGTATGTGCTGCTGGTGACCGTCGGCATCAAGCGCGAGATCCCGCTGCGCAAGTTGCCCGAGACCATGGCCGAGGCGATGCGCCTGGTCGGCGCCATCCTGATCATCCTCGGAGCCGCTGGTGCGCTGTCGAACTGGCTGGTGGACCAGGAAGTCCCCAACCGCCTGTTCGAGCTGAGCCGGCAGTACGTCCACTCTGGTGCGATGTTCCTGTTGCTGCTCAATGTGGTGCTGCTGATGGTCGGCATGTTCCTGGACATCTTCTCGGCGATCGTGATCCTGACGCCGTTGCTGGTGCCGGTGGCGATTGCGTATGGCATCCATCCGGTGCACTTCGGCATCGTGATGCTGGCCAACTTGCAGATCGGTTACTTCATGCCGCCGGCGGGCATGGACCTGTTCATCGCAGCCTACAGATTCAAGACCGGCATCCTGCCATTGGCCAAGGCCTGCGTGCCGTTCTTCCTGATCGTCGGTGCCGCCCTTCTGGTGATCACCTGGTGGCCGTGGCTGTCGCTGGCGTTGCTGTCTGCCCCGATCCCCCCGTAGCTCCTGTGGGAGCGGCATCAGTGGGAGCGGCTTCTGTGGGAGCGGCTTCTGTGGGAGCGGCTTCAGCCGCGATTGCTGTGGGAAGGGAATCGCGGCTGAAGCCGCTCCCACAGGGGATCAGGCGATAATGTCGCGCTTCCAGTTCCCGGAGCCGCCCATGCTGCGCATCCAGGCCGAAGCGCTGACGTTTGACGACGTCTCCCTCGTTCCCGCCCATTCCACCGTCCTGCCCAAGGACGTCAGCCTCGGTACCGAGCTGACCCGAACCCTGCGCCTGAACCTGCCGATCCTGGCTGCTGCCATGGACACGGTGACCGAAGCACGCCTGGCCATCACCATGGCCCAGCTCGGCGGCATCGGCATCCTGCACAAGAACATGAGCCTTCAGGCTCAGGCCGCACATGTCGCCCAGGTCAAGCAGTTCGAAGCCGGGGTCATCCGCAACCCCTTGAGCGTCACCCCGACAACCACGATCGGTGAAGTTCTCAGCCTCACCCGCGCCCGCAACATCTCCGGCGTGCCGGTGGTGGACGACGGCAAGCTGGTTGGCATCGTCACCAGTCGCGACATGCGCTTCGAGACCAAGCTCGATGATCCGGTGCGCCACATCATGACCAAGAAGGACAAGCTCGTGACCGTGCGCGAAGGCGCCACGGACGAGGAAGTCCTGCAGCTGATGCACAAGTACCGGATCGAGAAAGTACTCGTGGTGGATGACGAGTTCCGCCTGCGTGGGCTGATCACGGTCAAGGACATCCAGAAGGCGCGCGACAACCCGAACGCCGCCAAGGATTCCGCCGAGCGCCTGCTGGTTGGTGCTGCGGTCGGCGTCGGTGGCGATACCGAGGCACGCATCGAGGCGCTGGTCGCCGCGGGCGTCGACGTGGTGGTGGTGGATACCGCGCACGGCCATTCGCAGGGCGTGCTCGAGCGCGTGGCCTGGGTAAAGAAGAACTTCCCGAACCTGCAGGTGATCGGCGGCAACATCGTCACCGGCGATGCGGCATTGGCGCTGATGGACCACGGCGCGGACGCGGTGAAAGTGGGCGTCGGCCCGGGCTCGATCTGCACCACGCGCATCGTTGCCGGTGTTGGCGTGCCGCAGATCACCGCGATTTCGATGGTGGCCGAAGTGCTCAAGGGCCGCATCCCGCTGATCGCCGACGGCGGCATCCGGTTCTCCGGGGACATCGCCAAGGCGCTGGTCGCCGGCGCCAGTACGGTGATGATCGGCGGCCTGTTTGCCGGCACCGAGGAAGCGCCGGGCGAAGTGGAGCTCTACCAGGGTCGCTCGTACAAGAGCTATCGCGGCATGGGCTCGCTGGGCGCGATGGAACTGGGCAGCAAGGACCGCTATTTCCAGGATGCCTCCGACGCCGACAAGCTCGTTCCCGAAGGTATCGAAGGCCGCGTTCCATATCGTGGCCCGCTCGCCAATATCGTCCATCAGCTGGCTGGCGGTGTGCGCGCTTCGATGGGTTACGTTGGTTGCGCAACGATCGAACAGATGCGCACGCGACCCAAGTTCGTCCGCGTCACTTCGGCGGGCACGCGCGAGAGCCACGTCCATGACGTGCAGATCACCAAGGAACCGCCTAACTATCGGGCTTCATGATGACCGACATCCATGGCGACAGGATCCTGATCCTGGATTTTGGCGCGCAGTACACCCAGCTGATCGCGCGCCGGATCCGTGAAATCGGCGTCTATTGCGAAATCTGGGCCTGGGACCATGACCCGGCCGAGATCGCCGCCTTCGGTGCCAAGGGCATCATTCTTTCCGGTGGTCCCGAGTCCACCATCGAGGCCGGATCGCCGCGCGCGCCGCAGCAGGTTTACGACGCGGGTGTTCCGTTGCTCGGCATCTGCTACGGCATGCAGACGATGGCGATGCAGCTCGGCGGCCAGGTCGAGGATGGGCATCATCGTGAGTTCGGCGCCGCCCAGGTTGAAGTCGGCGTTGAATGCGCCTTGCTGGACGGCCTGAAGGACCACGCTGGCTCGCCACCAAAGCTGGATGTGTGGATGAGCCACGGCGATCGGGTGACTGCCGTTCCCGAGGGATTCCACGTCGTCGCCCGGACCGATTCGGTGCCAATCGTCGCCATGGCCGACGAGTCCCGTCGCTGGTACGGCGTGCAGTTCCATCCCGAGGTGACCCATACCCGCTCCGGCGAGGCGATGCTGCGCCGGTTCGTGGTGGACGTCTGCGGCTGCGCGACGCTGTGGACCGCAGCCAACATCATCGAAGACCAGATCGCCCGCGTGCACGCGAAGATCGGCAGCGACAACGTGCTGCTGGGCTTGTCCGGCGGCGTGGATTCCTCGGTGGTCGCCGCATTGCTGCACAGGGCAATCGGTGATCGCCTGACCTGCGTGTTCGTCGACACCGGCCTGCTTCGCTATCAGGAAGGCGACCAGGTGATGGCGATGTTCGCCGAGCACATGGGCCTGAAGGTCATCCGTGTCAATGCAGCGGACCGCTACTTCTCGGCACTTGCCGGCGTTTCTGATCCGGAAGCCAAGCGCAAGATCATTGGCCGGCTGTTCGTCGAAATCTTTGATGAAGAGTCATCGAAGCTGGTCGGCGTGAAGTGGCTGGCGCAGGGCACCATTTATCCCGACGTGATCGAATCCGCCGGCAGCAAGACCGGCAAGGCGCACGTGATCAAGAGTCACCACAATGTCGGCGGCTTGCCCGAGCACATGAAGCTTGGCCTGGTCGAACCATTGCGCGAGTTGTTCAAGGATGAGGTCCGCCGGATTGGCGTCGAGCTCGGCCTGCCGCGCGAGATGGTCTATCGGCACCCGTTCCCGGGTCCGGGCCTGGGCGTGCGCATCCTCGGCGAAGTGAAGGCTGAGCACGCCGACTTGCTGGCGCGCGCAGACGCCATCTTCATCGACGAGCTGCGCAAGTCGGGTTGGTACGACAAGACCAGCCAGGCTTTTGCCGTATTCCTGCCGGTGAAATCGGTGGGCGTGGTCGGCGATGCCCGCGCCTACGAATGGGTGATTGCGCTGCGCGCAGTGGAAACCGTGGACTTCATGACAGCGCACTGGGCGCACCTTCCGTACGAGCTTCTTGGCACAGTTTCGTCTAGGATTATCAATGAGTTACGCGGTGTTTCTCGCGTAGTTTATGACATCAGCGGCAAGCCGCCCGCCACCATCGAGTGGGAGTGAGCCGTGAGCGGCGCGCCGACTGAATCCGACCTCGGGCCCGGGATCGCGTTGACGGGGGCTGACACCGCCTGGATGCAGCAGGCGTTGGCACTGGCCGACCGCGCCGAGCGCGAGGACGACGAGATCCCCGTAGGCGCGGTGGTGATTGGCCCGGACGGCTCCCTGCTTGGCGAGGGCTGGAACCGGAACATCCGCGAGCATGATCCCTCCGCGCACGCGGAAATCGTTGCCATGCGCGAAGCGGGCAGGGCACTCGGAAACCATCGACTGCTGGGCTGCACGCTTTACGTCACCCTGGAGCCCTGTGCCATGTGCGCGATGGCGATGGTGCATGCGCGCGTCGCACGCGTGGTTTACGGCGCCAGCGATCCGAAGACCGGGGCATGTGGCTCCGTCTTCAACCTGCCCGCGGATCCGCGCCACAACCACCGCCTCGTGGTCGAGGGCGGCCTTCTCGGCGAGCAGGCGGGGCAGCGTTTGCGCGATTACTTCCGCCGCAAGCGCGGCTGACGCGGCCGGCGACCACGATCCCCGGTTGGCGGAGCCGCCATCACCTGGCCGGGCTACTCAGCAATGGGCAGCCAGGCGGGAGGTGCAGGCGCAAGCGCCGCGGCAGGCAGTCGATGCGCAGCGAGGATGCCATCGCAGGCTCGCCGTCCAGGGTCAGGTCAAACGCGTCGGGCGCGTGGATTTCGACGCTGCGCGACTGCCTCCGGACCGCCGCCTGTTCCAGCGCGGCAACCGTGCCTTCGTTCAGCAAGGTGCCCAGTGTCGCCAGCACGTCGCCATCGGGCGGGGGCACGATGGTCACATCCAGCAGGCCATCGTCGATGTAGGCATCCGGACACAGCACGTGGCCGCCCCCGGCCTGGCGGCCGTTGCCACAGGCCAGCGCGATGAACTCGCCTTGCCAATCCAATCCCGATGCAGCAACGCGCGCCGGCTGGGTTTCGATGTTGCCAAGTTCGGCGATGCCGGTGAGCAGATACGCGATGCCGCCCAGGCGCTGCTTGAGTCGCGAGTTGGTATCGGCGCTGACCTTGGCGCTGAATCCGCCACTCAGCATATTGACGCACCATCGCGTGTTGCCGTCAGCAATGATCCGGAGTACATCGATCGACTGCGCCTTTTCCGCCCGGATCAATTGCAGCGCTGCCAGCGGCTCGATGGGTAGCCCCGCCGCGTCGGCGAAGTCGTTTGCGGTACCAAGCGGAATCAGACCCATCGTCGGCAAAGTGTCCGCGTCGGCATCCCGGCCCGCCAGCGCGCCAGCGACTTCGCTGAAGGTCCCGTCACCACCGGCGGCGATCACCGTGTCGACGCCATGTTCGATGGCTTCGGCGACATAGCGCTCGGCATCGCCTCGCTCCCAGGTCACGCGCACCTCCACTGCAATGCCTTCGCCACGCATCGCGGCGACCGCCTCACGCAGTGGCATGTCGCCGGCGCACTTGCCATTGAGTATCAGACACCAGCGTAGGCTCGACATTGGTTTGATCAGCTATTGGTTCGGCTATTGGAGCGGGGCTGCATGCCAGCAGCGTAATCAGCGACCGGCGAATACCACCGCCGGCTGCAGCTTGACCACGGGACGGATGCTGATCGCCGCCGCCAAGCCGCACACCAGCAGCACGCCGAGCACGCCGACCAGAGGTGTGAACCAGAGCATCCGGAACGGAAATCCCATCGATTCGACCAGGTAGCCGGCGATTCCGCACAGCCCCAGGCCGATGCCGGTGCCGATCAACGCGCAGATGCCAGCCTGCGCCAGCACCATCGTCACCAGCGTGCGCGGCTGCGCGCCGATCGCCTTCAGCACGGCGTACTGGCGCTGGTTCTCGTAGCTGAACATGTACAGCATCACGCCGGTGACGCCGAAGCCCATCGTCATCGCCAGGATCAGCATCGCGCCGATGTCGCCGACGTCCTCGGAGTTGATCAGGTACCAGCGCACGGTGTCGGCGCGGAAGTCGGCGTTCGACCGCGCGCGCAGGCTAGTCGCGGCAGTGATGCGCGATGCCAGCTCCGCGGGGTCCAAGCCATTGGCGGCGTGTGCGAGTACGAAGGTCAGGCGGTGCGGCTCGATCGGCAGGATCCGCGAGGCGTTGGCCAGGGTCATGTAGAGGAGGGGACGCGGCGGAAATCGCGCCAGCCCGTGCGAGATGCCAAGCACGCGCACCAGCTTGTCGTTCACCAGCAGTTCGTCGTCTGCGCGCAGTTCGCGCGTCGGTGCGTCGAGGTGCGCACCGTCGTGTGGCCATCGATCGACGGCCCGCACGGGTGTCAGCAGCTTTCCGTCGGTGCCGCCGGCATCGACGATCGCGGCGTCCGGTGAGCGCAGCAGGTTGCGCTCGGTCCCCGGCAGCGGTGGCGCGCCTGCCAGCGTGGCATCGTCCACGCCGATCACCTGCACGGGCTGGAAGCGCCCGTTGGGAAAACGCACGTCCACGTTTCCCAGCGCCAGCGCCGTGGCTGAGCGTACGCCCGCGACACCGCGCACTCGCTCGAGCGCAGAATCGGGAAGGTTGATCGTCTGCTCCACCGAATCGACCGCAGGATCCATGACCCAGACATCAGCCTGCGGGTTTTCCGATACCAGTGAAAAACCCTGGGTCATGAAGCCGCTGAAATAGGAGGCGGCGAAGGTGACCAGGAACGACGTGAAGGCGATGCCGAACAGCAGCCCGTAGAACTTGGCGCGATCGGCCGCCAGCATCGCCAGCGCGATGCGGATCATTTCGCTGCCGGCGCCTTCGGCGCGGCGTCGGGTGCAGTTTCGATGAAGGCATCCATGCGCTGGCCCAGGTACACGGGTAGCGATGCGTGCGCGAAGCTGTACACCACCTGCAGCACGCGCAAGTCGGTGCGTTCGGTGGCCTGGCCGGTCAGGGTCGCCTTCGGGGTGACGAAGGGCTCGATGTATTCGAAGCGCAGCGGGATGCGCAGGCGCGCGTTGCCGCGCACCACCGCCACAGCGCGCGCGCCGGGTCGAACGCGCCAGGCATCGTTCTCGTCAATATCCACGCGCAGGTAGAGGCGGCTGTCGTCGCCAACCAGCATCAACGGGGCGGCGGCGCCGCCGCCTTCAGCGAATTGGCCGGGGCGTACATTCACCTGCAGAACCCGCCCTGCGGCAGGTGCCCCGACCACCAGTCGCTCGAGGTCGCTCCGGATCTGGGTGACCTGGGCGCGCGCGGAGTCGACCGCGGCGGCCGCCGCGCGTGCATCGTCACGCGCGCTGCTCAGCGCTTCCCTGCTGATGGCCCCGGCATCCGCGCCACGCAGCCGCTGCAGGAAGTCGAGGCGATGGCGCGGCTTTTCCAGGGTCGCCTGCGCTTGTGCGAGTTGAGCTTCGGCGACCGGAAGGCGCGCGGCGAGGTCACGCCCCTCGATCTCGAACAGCGGTTGCCCGGCTGCGACGGCGTCACCGACGCGCACATGTACCACGCGCACCAGGCCCGCCACGGCCGTGCCCACGGCGATGTTGCCGCGGCCAACCTCGGTCAGTCCGGAACCAGCCACATAGCTTGCGAACGGCGCCGCTGGTGTCTCGGATGCCGGTGAGGGCGGCTCGGGAGCGCGAGCGTGCAGCACCGCATACAGCGCGATCAGAGCCCCGGCCAGCGAAAGGATCGAGAGCACGACAATCCGTTTCATGTCGGTGGCTTTCCGTCACCAACGGTGATGTTTACGATCCTGCCGTCTTCCATGTGCGCGATGCGGTCCGCGTAGGAGGTGATCCGCGGGTCGTGGGTCACGACGATCAGCGCGCGTCCAGGCGCACGGCCGAGGTCGCGAAGGACCGTCATCATGTCGTGTCCTGCCTTGGCATCAAGGTTGCTGGTCGGTTCATCGCAGACCAGCAGTCTGGGGCCATGCACGATGGAGCGGGCGATTGCCACGCGCTGCTGTTGGCCCCCGCTCAGCTTGGCCGGGAGCGCGCCCGATTTATCGCCGAGCCCAAGTTCGTCAAGTGTCTTGCGCGCGCGGGACTCCGCCTCCTGCCTGGGCAAGCCCTGCAGGATCAGCGGGACCGACACATTCTGCAGCGCCGTCAGCGCCGGCAAGAGGTTGAAGGCCTGGAAGACAAAGCCCACGTTCAACCCGCGAAAGCGGGCGCGTGCCGCTTCCGAGAGATGGCGCAAGTCCTCGCCGAAGACTTCGCAGGTACCGTCGTCCGGTTCGAGGATGGCGGTGATGATCGAGACCAGCGTGGTCTTGCCACAACCCGAGGGACCCACCAGCATCAACAACTCGCCAGTGCGCACGTCGAGGTCGACGCCGCGCAAGGCCATGGTCGCGGCATCGCCTTCGCCGTAGCGCTTGGTCAGGCCGCGGCAACGCACCGCGAGTTCGGGAGTGGACATGATCGCGGCCTCAGTCGGGCCGGCGTTCCATCTCGAGGTCGAGTTCCTCGTCAAATCCGCGGACGGCAAGACTGACCTCGAGTCCGAGGAAGACGCAGGCGCCCATCAGGCAAAGCACGCCGGCAATCGCCAGCATCGTAGGCAGCAGCGGCAGCCGGAAACCGCTGAAGGCATCCACTGCAAGGCCAAGGCTGGTGCCGACAAAGGCACCGACGGCGAAGTACAGCAGCACGCAGGCATGCAGCACGTAGCGGCTGCGACGCCGGTGCCGGCCGATCTGCTTGTCCAGTTCCGCATGCATGGATACGGGCTGCGAGGTGCGCCGCGCAAGCAGAAAACGCAGCCGGTCCACCACGCGTGCAAGGCGGTTGTTGGCCGAGATCAACAGCGAGCCAGTCGCCGCCATCAGCAAGGCGGGTGCAAGCAGGGAGGTCAGGACCTGGTAATGCGGGACGTCGCTCGGCGACATGCAGATCGCATCCTTGGCGGGGCCGCGCGGGGGCTGCCGCGGCCAGCGTATGATGGCCCATCAACCGCCATATCGGTACCGCGTGAACTCAAACTCGCCGTCGCTGGACACCCGACTGATCTGGATCGACCTGGAAATGACCGGGCTCGATCCCGACACCGACTCCGTGCTCGAGATCGCCACGCTGGTCACCGATGCCGAGCTGAACGTGCTTGCCGAAGGACCGTCGCTGGCGATCCGCCATCCGATTGAACGCCTGCAGGCCATGGATGACTGGAATCGCGGTACCCATGGCAAGTCGGGCCTGTGGGACCAGGTGCTGGCCAGCGATGTGGACATGGCGCAGGCGGAGGCGCACACCATCGCCTTCCTGTCGCAGTGGGTGCCCGCCGGAAAGTCGCCGATCTGCGGCAACTCCATCTGCCAGGACCGCCGCTTCCTGGTGCGTTGCATGCCGCGGCTGGAACGCTACTTCCATTACCGCAACCTCGACGTGAGCGTGCTCAAGGAACTGTCGCGCCGCTGGGCGCCGGCAATCCACGAAGGGTTCCTCAAGACCGGCAACCACACAGCGTTGGCGGATATCCGCGAATCGGTAGCGGAACTGGCCTACTACCGGCAGTTCATGGGCCGCCTTGGCGGCGACATCACGCCCTAGCCGTCTTTCTGGCGGCGTTGTATGGGCCATGGTTGGCCGCGCCGACGACGCCAGCGAATGGAATACCGCAGGCACCCTGCCGCCAGCGCCGCGCCGATCAGGGAAAGGGTTGAGAACTTCATCCAGTACCACGCACTGGCATTGTCTCGTACCCACCCGCGCATGTGCTGCCGATCGTAAGCGACCCCAGAACTGCTTGCCGGATGCCCCCATGCTGCTCGTTGCAGGGAGCAGCTGGCAGCATTGTTGGTAACCGCGATATCCACGCCTTCGGCGAATGCACGGTCGCAACTGGCTGAGAAGCGCTCCTCGGTGAATTGATAGCGCCAGGTGTCAAGCGAGACCAGCTTGCCGTGGCGATGCAGCTCACGTGCGAGCGCGTCGGTAAGTGCGTCCCGATCCACCTCCACGATCTTCAGGCTGGGGTCGTTTGCTGCCAGGATCCATCCCAGGGTTGCCGCGGAATCCGTCTTCACCATCATCAGGATATTCGGCGCCGCGGCGTGCACGATATCGTATCGGTGACGATTGGCCTGCACCTGCAAGTAAGCCCAGTTGCTCGCGTTCGCGCGGATCAGGTCCTGGACCGCGGGCAGGGCAACCGAGTCGGTTTTCAATTCGGCGCTGATGATCCGGCGTCCGTTGACCAAGGTCAATACATCCGAGAACAATGCGATCCGTTCGCCATTCGTGCGGCGGCATTCGATCAGTTCAGCGTATGTCGTGGTTTCTACCCGGCCAGTGCAATCGGTCTTGCTGTCGAGGAGATCGTCGTGGAAGACGACGACCCGGCCATCCGACGTCAGGCGCAGGTCCATTTCCAGAATATCGGCATCGGTGTTTTCCAGGTCTTCCGAAAACTGGATAAGGGAATTGGGAATGCCGAATTCTCCACCCTGGTGCGCCGCTACCAGGGGTGGCCGCAATCTTTCCGCGAGCGTCTGTTCATTTGCGGCGAAAGCTGGGTGAAAGGTAACAAGCCAGATCAGGCCAAGGAAGACGCCGCGACGCCGGTAGTTACTCACGCGTGGCACCGATTGCGCCCTGATGAGAAGCCTTCTGACTGGATATGCATGAAACGCTGCCCGCTCGCCTTGTAGGGTTCCGCGAACGATAGCGACGTGCTCGTAAAAGCAACTGAGCCAATTCTGTGTCAAACGTTATTTTTGGTCGCGCGCTTGCAATGCATCCAATCGGTGGCAAGATCATGGCCGCGTCCCACCTGCCACCACATTGGCACCGGTTGCTCCTGCGTGTTGCGAATTCTGATCATCGAAGATCAACTGGACATCGCGGCCAGCATCTGGGACTACCTGGAACGCCGCTCGTATGTCGTCGACCACGCAAGGGATGGCAACTCGGGGCTGGCCAGCGCGATCCTGGGTGGGTTCGATGTCGTCGTCCTGGACCTGGGCTTGCCGGGTCTGGATGGGCTGGAGCTGTGCCGGCGATTGCGTGCTGAAGGGCACGCCGTTCCCGTGCTGATGTTGACCGCCAAAGATACGCTGGAAGACAAGCTGCGCGGATTCTGCGAAGGCGCCGACGACTACATGGTCAAGCCGTTCCTGATGGCCGAGCTGGAAGCGCGAATCCAGGCATTGCATCGTCGAGGACGGCCATCGGCTGGCGCCGAGATAGGTTTCGGCGACATCTCCTACCAGCCATCGACCATGCTGGCCAGCCGCGAGGGACGACAGTTCATCCTGTCCCGGTCCCAGGCGCGCCTTCTCGAGCTGCTGCTGCGGGAGGCGCCAAGCGTCGTGTCACACCAGCGCCTGATGCGCGAGCTCTGGAGCGATGGTGAAGGCGATGTCGCTTCCCTGCACACGCATTTCTATGCCCTTCGAAACATGCTCGACAAACCATTTTCCTATCCGATGATCCATTCCGTCCATGGCATCGGTTACCGGGTCGTTCGCAATTAGCCGCTATCGCCTTCCGCTGAAATTGCGCGTGGCCATGGCCTGCACCGGCATCGGCCTGGTGCTGAGCCTGCTTTTTGCCGGCTCGACAATCTTCATCACGGAGCGCTTTGAAGACGTCATCGTCGAGCAGCTGCTGAAGGGAGAGGCGGCAGATGACGGTACGCCAGTCGGCAATCAGGGCGGCGGCCAGATTGCCGCGGTCGCGAATCCGCTCAGGCGCTACGTTGCCAGGAACGGGGATCGCTCGGGGATTCCTGCAGCAATTCGTGACCTCCCCAATGGGCTGCAGGAGTTCACTGATGCCTCCGGCGACGAGCGCGCGGTGGGAATCTACGAGCGGGGAAACCAGCGCATCTACGTCACCATCGATCTTGGCAGTGTGGACCAGCTGGAAGACCTCCTGAACGTGGCTCTGAGCGCGATTATCCTGCTTGGCGCGACCATCAGCGGTTGGCTTGGGTGGTGGTGGGCCGGGAAATCCGTGTGGCCCGTTACCCGGTTGGCCGCGGCTGTGGACGCCCTGCCTTTGCAGCCTGAATCGACCCAGCTGGCGAGTGCCTTCGGCCGGGACGAGGTGGGCCGTTTGGCGGCCGCCATAGACCACTACCAAAACCGGCTCGTTGATGCGAAGGACAGGGAAAGCAGGTTTTTTGCCGGGGCCAGCCATGAGTTGCGCACGCCAATGGCGGTGGTCCGGGGTGTCGTCGACGTCATGATGGACAGCGAAGGTTCCGAGGCCGAGCGCCGCCGGCGGATTCGTCGTCTGGAACGAGGCATGGGCGAGCTGACCGACAAGGCCGATGCCATGTTCGTGCTGGCGAGGAATCGACTCGATCCATCCGAACCGGTCGATGTGGCGCGACTGCTTCGCGAATGCATCGACGACCTGCAAATGCACTTGCCGGAAACGGCCACCATCCGCGTCGATATTGCTCCGGAGCGTCCGATCCCGCTTTCCCGACGGCAGGCGCAACTGGTGTTCCGCGCCTTGATGCGGAGCGTCCTGTCCGCCGAAGACCCCGGCGAGCTGGGCGTTCAATTCGCCTATCCAGAAATTCGCATTCGCTACGGTGCCGCTGGTCACGAATGGGGCGGACCGGTGGTAGCAGACTCGCAGCCGAATGACCTGCGGGTGGAGAACACCCTCGTCGGCCGACTCGCCATGGCCATGGGCTGGT
This sequence comes from Lysobacterales bacterium, assembly GCA_038236425.1. Taxonomy (GTDB): domain Bacteria; phylum Pseudomonadota; class Gammaproteobacteria; order Xanthomonadales; family Xanthomonadaceae; genus Arenimonas. The sequence continues at coordinate 2,588 of JBBRZU010000005.1, read as the reverse complement.
CAATCCAGGGCACTGTTACGGGTGCCGAGAAAAGCTATTCCATCGTGCTGGGACCACTCCGATAGCCCGCTCGCGGAACTGACGCCGGCTACCTGCACAGCCGGCTCAAGTTGGGAGTATTATCGGGGCCATGTTCCTGCGCAGCCGCCATCGCTTCCGCATCGCCTTCACGGTGATCGTCTGCCTGTTGTTCCAGCAGGTCGCGATGGCTGCCTATGCCTGCCCGTCGGAGCAGACGCCGTCCAAGTTGACCACGATGGCGCAACACTGCGCCGGAACGGGCATGGAGCAGGCGAAGGGCAACCCGGCGCTATGCGAAAAGCATTGCACGCCGGACAGGACATTGCTCGCGGATCACGTTGCACCGGTGGTGCCGGCATTGGCGCTCCCACCCATCCTGTTTGCCCCGGTGCTTTCCCAATCAGGCAGCGACGTTGCACTCCTGGCGGTTCAGGTCCCGGTTGCCGCGTCCGATCCACCGCCTCGACTGCGCTTCTGTAGCCTCCTGATCTAAACCCCGGACACACCTGGTCGCTGCCGCATCGCGGCAGCGTCTCGTATCGCGTGTCCGGAGGTTTTATGAATGCTTCGCTGTTCCTGCGCCATGTGCGCAGTCATGGTTTTTCCGCAGCGCTTGGCGTGTTGGCCTTGCTCGCGGCAGTTCCCGGTTGGGCATCAACGCCGGACCTGCGTCTAGAGGACGCCGTACGCCTTGCAGTCGAACGGGCTCCGGCGATCAGCGCACGGCAGTCGCAAACCGAGGCGGCGCGTGAAGAGGCCGGACGCGCCGGTGCCCTGCCTGACCCCAAACTGACATTCGGGATCGACAACCTGCCGGTCACGGGCGCCGATGCCTTCAACACCGGTGCTGATTTCATGACAATGAAGCGCATCGGCCTGATGCAGGAGTTTCCGGCGAGCGCCAAGCGTCGGGCGCGACAGGCTCTCGCCGACAGGGCGGTGGAGCAGGCCGAAGCGCTCACCGTTGCCGACCAGTTGCAGGTCCAACGCGATGCTGCCACGGCATGGGTGACTTTGTGGGCGGCCGAGCGCGAACTCGACGCCCTGCAGGATCTTCGCAAACAGTCCGCACTCGCGGTCCGGTTGGCCAAGGCGCGTCTTGCCGGAGGCGCTGGCAGCGCCGTCGATGCCATGGCCACCCAGGCCGCTGCGCTGGAACTGGAAAATCGTATCGAGACGGCCATCGCCGGCGTGGAAGGCGCCCAGGCGATGCTCGGCCGCTGGCTGGGAGGGGCGCCGGCTGACCTGAGGACCGGGGACTCGCCGCCGGACTTCACCCGGTTGCCGGTGAACGAAGAAACTTTGCTTGCGTCAATCGATCGCCAGTCGCCGCTGCTGCCCTGGCGCTCGCGCGAGGACGTCGCCGCCGCCCAGGTGGATGCGGCAACCGCTGAAAAGCATCCTGACTGGAGCATCAGTACCAGTTACGGACAGCGCGAGCGGGGACGCAGCGACATGCTGATGGTGCAGTTCGCGGTCGACCTGCCGCTGTTCACCGCCAACCGCCAGGATCGCGGCATTGCCGCACGGCGCGCGGAGCTCGATGCAGTGATCGCTTCGCATGAAGATGCACGCCGCATGCAGAGCGAACAGCTCCGCCGCAGCTTGGCCCAATGGGCCGGCCTCAAGCGCCAGATTGCCCGCGACGATTCGCAATTGCTGCCGCTGACACGCGATCGCGCACAGACCGCGCTGGCCGGTTACGGCGCCGGTAGCGAGTTGCAGTCCTGGCTGGACGCGCGTCGCGATGAACTCGATATCCGCGTCACCCACGCACGGCGCTTGGGCGATCTGGGCCGCGCCTGGGCGGCACTCGCCTATCTGTTGCCCAATGAGGAGGTCAGGCCATGAATGGCATGCATCGCGGGGCGCTCGTCGCCTCAGCAGTCGGTGTGTTGTTGATCGGACTCGGCGGTGGCTACTGGTGGGCCAGGCGCTCGGGCGGCGACGTCAGCGCAACGCCATCGAGCACCGCGGCCCAGCCGCAGGAAATCCTCTACTGGTACGACCCGATGGCGCCGGAGCAGCATTTCGACAAGCCGGGCAAGTCCCCGTTCATGGACATGCAGATGGTGCCGAAATATGCCGACGGCGGATCGGGAACGGGCATCCGCATCGATCCCGGCGTGCAGCAGAACCTCGGCATCCGTACCGCCCTGGTTGCAACCGGAACCCTGGCGAGCGAGCTGCGCGTGCCGGCGACGTTGAGCTGGGATCTGCGCCAGGAATCGGTGGTCAGCGCGCGGGTCGACGGAATCGTGTCCAGATTGAACATCAAGGCCCCGTACGACCCGGTCCGTCGTGGTCAGCCGCTGGCAACGGTGCTCGCCCCTGGGTGGAGCAGCGCGATCGCCGAGTCCGCCGCATTGGCGCACGCGACCTCGGCAGACGCACGAAGCCTGCAGGCGGCCTCCCGCCAACGGCTGCACGTCCTGGGCTTGTCTGGAAACCGCGCAGGTTCCGATGGTGGGGTCGTGCTGCGTTCTCCCAGCGACGGCGTCGTCAGCGAAGTGATGGTGCGTGAAGGGCAGACGACGATGGCGGGCATGCCCATGTTCCGCATCAAT
>JBBRZU010000004.1:0-56524 GCA_038236425.1 Lysobacterales bacterium | reverse complement strand
TGGGAGCGGCTTTAGCCGCGATTGAAACAGGAAATCGCGGCTAAAGCCGCTCCCACAATAGCCGCTCACACAATAGCCGCTCCCACAGAAGCCGCTCGCACAGGTCAGCCGAACTCGTAGTTCATGCTGGACGAGGGCGGGGCGAGGAAGTTGCCCTGGACCAGGTCCACGCCGATCGAAAACAGCACGGTCATGGAGCTGGCGTCGCTGACGAACTCGGCAATGGTCTGCTTTTCCAGCTTCCGCGCCTGGCCAACGATCTCGCGCACCTTTTTCTGGTTTTCCGGGTTCTTGGCCAGGTCGACGATGAAGCTGCGGTCGATCTTCAGGATCGCCGGCTCGAAGTGCTGCAGCATCTGGAACGAATTCAGGCCGGTGCCGAACTGCTCCAGGCACAGCCGGCAGCCGAAACTGGCGACGATCTTCTGGAAAGCCTGCAGCGGGCGCAGATGGTTGAACACCTTCGATTCCGGCAACTGCAAGACCAGGTTGGCACCGGAAACATTGTGTGCCTTGAGCTGGGCGCCGATCACGTTGTGCAGGTCGCCCTCGACCAGTGACGAAGGGGCAACCTTCACGAACAGCGTGGTGTCCCTGCCGGCCTTGCGCCGCTCGGCGAGCAGGGCGATGGTGCGCCCGATCACCCAGCGATCGAGTTCGACCAGCAGGCCGTGTTCCTCGGCGATCGGCATGAACTGGTCGGGCGCGACGATCTCGCCCGTGGGTGCCTTCATCCGTACCAGCACTTCATAGTTTTCGGTCGGGTCGCCGGTCAGGCTGATCATCGGCTGGAAATTGAGCACGAACTGGTCGTCGCGCAGCGCTTCCTGGATCCGTTGGACCCAGGCCTGGATCCGGTCATCCTCGGCACGGTCGCGCGCCGCCGGGTCGAATACTTCGATGCGGTTACCGCCCACGCCCTGGGCCGACTGCAGGCCAGACGAGGCGCGCGCGAGGATCTGCGGCACGCTGGCGATCTTTTCCCCGATCTGCACGCCACCGATGCTGACGGTCAGCGACAGGGTCTGCTTGCCGACCTCCAGGATCTGCGCCTCGAACAGGGCGCGGATGCGTTCGGCCAGGGCCTGGGTCTGGGTGTGGTCGTGGTTGCGCGCGAGGATGGCGAAGCTGTGGTCGCTGAAGCGCGACGCCACGATGTCGCCCTGCAGCGCCGAGCGCAACTTTTTCGCCAGCTCGCGCAGGAACTCGTCGGCATGCGCCAAGCCGACTTCGCCCAGCCGGTTTTCGTAGTTGTCGGCCTCGATCATGAGCAGGGACTGGTGCCCCTTGCCGTCCGCGGCGATCGCCACGGCGGCCTCGAGTTCGGCCATGAAGTACTGGCGATTGAACAGGTCGGTCACCGGATCGCGCTGGCGCAACTCGTCCAGTTCGCGCGCCATCTCCGCATCGACCGTCTGCTGCCGGAACACGATCTGCAGGCAGGGCTCGCCTTCATAGGTTGCCGGCGTGAATTCCATCCTGGCATCGAACTCGGCATCGGTCTCCGGATTGCGCGCCCGGATGGCCAGGTCACGCGGCGGTGACTCGCCCTTGTCGATGCGCCTGAGCAGTTGCTTGAAGTTGTCGGCGTGGTCTGGCGCGAGCAGGTCCAGCACCGACAGGCCCTCGATGTCCTCGAAGTCCTCGAAACCGAACATTTCCAGGTAGGCCTGGTTGGCGCGGATGTGCATGCCCTGGTGGACGTAGGCGATCGGGTCGCGCGAGGACGAGATCAGGGCATCGCAGCGGCGTTCGGTTTCGCGCAGCGCGGCCTCCAGGTGGCGCAGGCCGCGGCGACCCTGCAGGGCGAGGAACTCATTCCGGACCACGAACTGCACGTGCTCGGGACGCGTGCGCAGGGCAACGTCGCGGGCGCCGGTGGCGATCTGCGCCATCACGGTGGCTTCGTCCAGTGCATTTGCAACCGCCAGCACCGGGATGTCCTTTCCGGTTTCCTGGACCCGCTTGGTGACTTGTTCGAAAGGAATGTAGCGGGCGTCACTTTGCGCCAGGACCATGTCCACGCTCGAACTTGCAAGCAGCGCGTCGAGTTCCTCGGCGGACTCCGGGCGTTGCGGGCGGATCGCCATGCCGCCATTGCGCAACATGCTGATCAGGTGCTCAGCGTCTTCCAGTTGATCCTCGACGAGGAGCAGGCGGATGACGGCGTCCTGCTGTGCCATCGGCGGGGTTCCTTGCTGCTTCAATGCGTTAGCCAATATAACTTGAATGTACCAGAACCCACACTGCGACCACCATCACAAAAGCGACTTCCCGGGTTCGCCCGGAACTTCGCGGACCAGCCGCGGAAGCAGGTAACCGGGGAGCCTGCGATGCAGTTGCGCGTGCAGCGTGCGGGCGCGGTCATCGTCGACCTCGAAGTGCGCGGTGCCGGCCACGCGATCGAGCTGGTGCAGGTAGTAAGGGAGCACGCCGATGTCGAACAGGCCGGCCGACAGATCGGCCAGCGCACCGACATCATCATTGACACCCCGCAGCAGCACGGACTGGTTCAACAGGCGCGCGCCCGCACCGGCGAGCCGCGCGCAGGCGGCGGCGACATCGGGGCCCAACTCGTTGGCGTGGTTGGCGTGCACGACGATTGCCACCGGCCAGGGCAGGCCGGCGAGCCAGTCGACCAGTTCTGCGTCCACCCGTTCCGGCAGCACGATCGGCAGCCGGGTATGCAGACGCAGGCGGCGGACCTGGGGCAGTGCGCGCAGTCCCCGGGTCAGCTCCGCCAGTTTCGAGGTGGCCAGGGACAGCGGGTCGCCCCCGGACAGCAGTACTTCGTCGATGTCGGGATTTCCCGCCAGGTAATCGAGGGCGTCGCGCCAGCCATCGGCAGCGGCGGCTTGCTCGCCATACGGAAAGTGGCGCCGGAAGCAGTAACGGCAATGCACGGCGCAACTGCCGGTGGCGACCAGCAGGGCGCGGCCGGAATACTTGTGCAACAGCCCGCGACCGGCGCGGGCCGCGCCGTCGCCCACCGCGTCCAGGGTGAATCCGGAGACAACCCGTTCTTCGTCGACCAGGGGCAGGACCTGCCGAAGCAGGGGGTCGGCAGGGTCGCCGTGGCGCATCTTCGCCGCGAAGCCGCGCGGGACGCGCATCGGGAAAGCCGCGAGCGCGGCCTCGGAGATGCGCCCGGACTCGGCGTCCAGGCCGAGGAAGCCAAGCAGTTCGCGCGAGTCGCGAAACGCATCGCGCCACAGCAATTGCCAGCGCACGGCTTGGGCGGGGAGGGGGTGTGCGGGTATCATGGAGGGCTCACGGCGTCGCCTTTCGCCAGATTGCGGCGGGCCGACCCATCCATTGTAGCCGCTGTCACCGGCGGCTTTTTGTTTTCACGGAGCGCAGCAGATGGCCAGCTTAGGCATGAACGACGTCAAGAACGGTGCCAAGATCCTGATCAACCGCGACCCCTGCGTGATCACCGAGACCGAGTACGTCAAGCCGGGCAAGGGTCAGGCCTTCACCCGCATCAAGTATCGCAACATCAAGTCCGGGCGCGTGGTCGAGTTGACCATGAAGGCGACCGACTCGCTGGAGGTGGCCGACGTGCTCGATACCGACATGCAGTTCCTCTACAACGATGGCGAGTATTGGCATTTCATGCAGACCGAGAGTTTCGAGCAGGTGCAGGCCGACAAGGCCGCGGTTGGTGACAGCTGGCAGTGGCTCAAAGGCGAGGAGAACTGCGTGGTGACGCTGTGGAATGGTTCGCCGATCGCGGTGCAGCCGCCCAATTTCGTCGAGCTCAAGATTGTCGAGACCGACCCTGGCGTGCGCGGCGACACCTCGGGCGGTGGCGGCAAGCCGGCCAAGCTGGAGACCGGCGCAACCGTGCGGGTGCCGCTGTTCGTCGGCCAGGAAGAAATGATCAAGGTCGACACCCGTTCCGGCGAATACGTCGGCCGGGTGAAGTAAACCGGCGGCGCAGCCATGAGCACTGATGCCAGGTCGCCCTGCGAACTGATCGTCGAGGCCGGTTGGATCGTGCCCGTGGTTCCCCATGGCGTGGTCCTGGAGGATCACGTGCTGGTGGTGGACGGCGACCGGATCATCGCGTTGCTGCCACGTGCCGACGCGCATGCCGCCTACGCGCCGGGCGAAACAATCTGCCGGCCCAACTGCGTGCTTTTGCCCGGCCTGGTCAACGCGCACACGCACAATCCCATGACCCTGATGCGCGGCGTCGCCGATGACCTGGCGCTGATGCCGTGGCTGACCCAGCACATCTGGCCGATCGAGGCTGCCGTGATGGGGCCGGCGTTCGTTGCCGATGGCGTCGAACTCTCGATCGCCGAGATGCTGCGCGGCGGCACCACCTGCTGCAACGAAAATTATTTTTTCCCCGACATGCAGGCGGCGACCTACCGGCGGCTCGGGTTCCGCGCCGTGGTCGGCCTGCCGATCATCGACTTTCCCTCGGCATGGGCCGCCAGCCCTGCCGAATACTTCGACAAGGGCCTGGACGTCCGCGACAACTACCGCAGCGATCCGCTGGTCAGCTTCAGTTTCGCGCCGCATGCGCCCTACACGGTGAGCGATGCCAGCTTTGCGCGGATCCGGATGCTGGCCGAGCAGCTCGACCTGCCGGTGCACTGCCACGTGCACGAGACCGCGCAGGAAGTGGCCGATTCGGTGAAGGAACATGGCCAGCGTCCGTTGGCACGCATGGATCGCCTCGGCCTGGTCAACGAGCGCCTGATTGCGGTGCACATGACCCAGCTCACCCCGGCGGAGATTGCACTGTGCGCCGAACGCGGCGTGTCGGTCGTGCATTGCCCGCAGTCCAACCTGAAACTCGCATCGGGTTTCTGTCCGGCCGAAGCCTTGCGCCGCGCCGGGGTCACCCTGGCGATCGGTACCGATGGTTGCGCCAGCAACAACGACCTGGACATGTTCGACGAGATGCGCTGCGCAGCCTTGCTGGCCAAGGGCGTCGCCGGGGACGCCACGGCGATGGACGCCGCCAGCGCCTTGCGCGCAGCCACGCTTGATGGCGCGCGTGCGATCGGCCTGGGCGATCGCATCGGGTCGCTCGAAATCGGCAAGCAGGCAGATTTCATCTGCGTGGCGATGGACGCGATCGAGACCCAGCCGATGTACCACGCTATCTCGCAACTGGTGTATTCCACGGGCCGGCAACAGGTACGCGATGCCTGGATCGCCGGTCGTCGCAAGCTTGCCGATGGCGAGTTGGCAGACATGGATGTCGCGGGCCTGTTGGCGCGCGCAGGCGAGTGGCGCGAGCGGATTGCGGCGGTGCGTCCCGGTGTCTGAGTCCGCGCCCGGGCCGGTGAATGCCAGCGCGGCAGAACTCGCCAAGTTCGGCGCGCTAGCGCGCCGCTGGTGGGATCCCGAGGGCCCGCAGCGGCCGCTGCATGAACTCAACCCGGCGCGACTGGGCTATGTCAGCGCGCGCGTTCCACTTCGCGGCGCCCGGGTGCTGGACGTCGGTTGCGGAGCCGGCCTGCTCAGCGAAGCGATGGCCCGCGAGGGTGCACTGGTCACCGCGCTCGACCTTGCGCCCGAGCTGGTCGAAGTGGCGCGATTGCACCTGCTGGAATCCGGCCTGGACGTGGACTACCGCCTGCAGTCGGTCGAAGCGATTGCGCTCGAACAGCCTGGCGCGTTCGATGTGATCACCTGCATGGAAATGCTCGAGCACGTGCCCGATCCCGCCTCGGTGCTACAGGCCTGCGCAAGCCTGCTCGCCCCGGGCGGAATCCTATTTGTTTCCACCCTCAATCGCACGCCGATTGCCTTTGCGACGGCGATCGTCGGCGCAGAATACATCGCTGGGCTGTTGCCGCGCGGTACCCATGACTACGGCAGCTTCATCCGCCCGTCCGAACTTGGCGGCTGGCTGCGTGCGGCGGGCCTGCAACTCGAGGACGTCAGTGGCCTGGCCTACGATCCGGTCCGTCGCAGGGCGCGGGTAGGTGGCGCGACCTCGGTCAATTACCTGGCCTGCGCGGTGAAGGCGTGACGCCCGGCATGGTGATGCCTCGCTTGGTGCTGCACGGCATGTCGATGCACGGCATGGCGATGCACGGCATGGCGATGCACGGCATGGCGATGCACGGCATGGCGATGCGGCGATGACGGGCATCGCGCCGCTGGTGCTGTTCGACCTCGACGGCACCCTGGTGGACAGCGCCGTAGACCTTCTCGCAGCGATGAACACGATCCTTGCAAGGGAAGGACGCCAAGCCCTCAGCCTGGCCGCCTTGCGTCCCGCGGTCTCGCGTGGTGGGCGCGCCATGCTGGCGACGGCGTTTCCCGACCTCGGGCCCGAGGATCTCGAAGCCCGGCTGCAGCCATTCCTGGATGTGTATGCGCAGGCAGTCGCCATCCACAGCACGCCGTTCCAGGGCATCGACACCGTGCTGGGTGCCATCGAGGCAGCGGGTGCCCGCTGGGGCGTGGTCAGCAACAAGCCGCATTACCTGGCCGTGCCGGTGGTCGATAGCATGGGCTGGACCGCGCGCTGCGCGGCGCTGTATGGCGGTGATTCGCTGCCGCGCAAGAAGCCCGATCCGGATCAATTGCTGGCTGCCGCGGACCTGCTTGGCGTGCCCGCCGCTGATTGCGTGTATGTCGGCGACGACCAGCGCGATATCGAAGCAGCGCGGCGCGCCGGAATGAAGTCGGTTGCCGCCCTGTGGGGCTATCGCATGGACGGCGATGACCCGCTCGCATGGGGCGCCGATGCACTTTGCGATCTGCCCGAGGACCTCCTGCGCCCCGGATTGCTGTCGCGCTGATGTCGACCGATGCGCACGATGCCGTCGAGCCGTTCGTCGCGAAGTGGCTGGCGCGCGAACCGGAAATGCAATTTGCGCTGAATTTCTGCGCTCCCGCGCGGCGTCCGACATATGCCGCATGGGGAGCACTGCTGTACGCGCTGCGCGAAGCCCGCTTCGAACTGCGCGAACCCACGGTCGCCGATGCCAAACGCGCCTGGTGGGCAGACGAATTGCGCGCCATCGGCGCCGGCCAGCCGCGCCATCCATTGTCGCGGCAACTTGTCGGCAGGCCGGCGCCCTGGCCGCTGCTGGCGCGCGAACTGGCGATTCCGGCTGATGACGCGATGCGCCCCGCCGATGCCGGACGCAGCCTTGCCTTGCTCGAGCCGCTTGCGCATGCAGTCCTGATGGTTGAGTCGAGCCTTTTTGATGCCACGCACGATGCAGCAGCAATTGCCGTGGCGGAGTCCGGGGCAAGGACGCTGGATCCGGCGGCAGTACGCTCGTTGTCGGTGCACTGGCGCTTGTTCCAGTTGCCGCGGGGCCTGGCCGACGATGATCTTGCCGGCGTGCCGATGGACCTGCTCGCCCGCCACGGCCTGACCCGTGCCGACCTCGCCGGGGCCTTGCCCACTGCGCTGGTGCGCGACTGGGCGGCGGCCCTGCGCGCCGCCCAGGCCGTCGGGCTTGCGGACGCCACGCCTTTCCGCCGCGCGCAGGCGCGTTTCGATGCCCTTCGACTGTCCCGCCTGTCCCGGCGTGGCGACGATTTCGCGCCTGGTGCCGCGCCGCGCGTGTTCTGGAACGCCTGGCGCGCGGCGCGTGGTTGAGCCGTCACGCCTGCTTGACCTGGCGTGCACGCGCCCCCAGATAGAGTCCACAGCCTGTCATCCCAACCAGACGAGCACAGAGAAATGGCCCCGATCCACGGAGAAAACCTGGCCCGCGTCATGCCCGACGTGGCCAATGAGCAGCGTCCGGCCCTGGCGGGCAAGCTCGACTGGGTCGGCATGGGCGAGATCGAGATTCCGGTCTCGCTGGTCGACGATGCCGGGAATGTCATCCACAGCGGGGCGCGGGTGGACGCCTTCGTCAACCTGACCCGCCCCGATGTGCGCGGCATCCACATGTCGCGCCTGTACCTGCACGTGGATCGCGCGCTCGGCGCCGAGCCGCTGTCGCCGTGCAGCCTGCGCCGATTGCTCAAGGATTTCCTGGATTCGCACGCCGGCCTGTCCGATCGCGCGATGTTGCGCGTGCGTTTCGATTACCTGGTACGTCGCCCCGCGCTGGTCAGCGACAACACCGGTTGGAAGGGTTACCCGGTCACCATTCAGGCCGTGCTCGAGGGCAGCCAGTTCAAGCTTGAACTCGGTGTCGAACTTGCCTACTCCAGCACCTGCCCGTGTTCGGCGGCGCTTGCACGGCAGTTGGTGCAGGAGAACTTCACTGCGCGATTCGCCGCCGGCGAAGCGCTCGATCGCGATGCGGTACTTGCCTGGCTGGGAAGCGAGGAGGGTATCGACGCGACACCGCACAGCCAGCGCAGCCGCGCCGAAGTGCGTGCGCGCCTGGCGCCATCGTTCCGCCACCTGCCGGTGCTCGAGATCGTCGACAGCATCGAGGCTGCGCTGCAGACGCCGGTGCAGACCGCGGTCAAGCGCGAAGATGAGCAGGCGTTTGCGCGACTCAACGGGCGCAACCTGATGTTCTGCGAGGATGCGGCGCGGCGCATGCAGTCAGCGTTGGATGGCGACGAGCGGATCAGTGATTTCTGGGTGCGCGCATCGCACTTCGAGAGCCTGCACCCGCATGATGCGGTTGCCGTCGCCACCAAGGGCGTGCCGGGCGGATACGACGCCATGGGCTGACCCGGGCCTGTCATTCGCACCGCCGCTGCGGCAGACTGGCCGCACGCAAGACGGACGGGGTGCGCGTGAATTGGTTCCTGGGCTTGGTTGGGGCGCTGCTGGGCGTGCTTTTCTGGGATAGCGACGAGGGCTTCGCCGCCATCGTCGGCTTCCTGGTCGCATTCATCCTCGTCGGTCAGGTGAGGATGGCTGGTCGCTTCAACGCCTTGACCGAAGAACTCAAGGTCCTGCGCGGCCGGCTCGCGGCCTACGCCGCGACTGCTGCAACGCACGCGCCAGCGCAACCTGCGGCGCCTGCGTCGCCAAGCCCTGCGTCGCCGTCAGCGCCTGCTTCGCCGCCACCGCTGCCGGCAGCCGCAAGCCCAATCACGATCTCCGCCGCCGCCACCAGCGCAGGCGGGCAGGCGAGTGCAGCCTCCGTACCGCAGGGCGTCACGCATGCGCCCGCGAGCGCCGCGGCGAGCGCCACCGCGAGCGGGCCGCGTGGCAATGCCTGGACGCCTCCGCCACCAAGCGGGCCCAACTGGATGGATCACGCCGTGCTGCGCGCCAAGGCCTGGTTCACTGAGGGCAATGTGCCGGTGAAGATCGGCGTGCTGGTGCTGTTGTTCGGTGTTGCTGCCGCGCTGCGCTACGCGGCGGCGCAGGGTTATTTCACTATGCCGATCGAAGTGCGCCTGGCGGTGATCGCCGCCGCCGCGCTGGCGGGAATGGCCTGGGGTTGGCGCGAGCGGCTGCGCCGCCCGGCATTCGGATTGAGCCTGCAGGGTGGCGCGATCGGCGTGCTGTTGCTGACCGTGTTCGCTGCATTCCGGCTGTACGCATTGCTGCCACCGATGGCGGCATTCGCGATGGTGGTGCTGCTGGTCGCCGGCGCGGCCTTGCTCGCGGTGCTGCAGGATGCGATCTGGCTGGCCCTGCTCGGCTTCCTGGGCGGCTACCTGGCGCCGGTGCTGATTTCCACCGGCAGCGCCAACCATGTCGGCCTGTTTTCCTATTACGCCGTGCTCAACGCGGCGGTGTTCGCGATTTCCTGGCGACGCAGTTGGCGCCTGCTCAACCTGCTCGGTTTCGGATTCACCTTCGGCGTCGGTGCCGCCTGGGGTGCGACCTATTACCGGCCGGAACTTTTTGCCAGCGTGGAACCATTCCTGGTGCTGTTTTTCCTGTTCTACATCGTGATCGGCCTGGTGTACGTGTTGCGCCAGTCCGAACACAAACGGCCATGGGTGGACGGCACGCTGGTGTTCGGCACCCCGCTGGTCGCGTTCCCGATGCAGGCGGCCCTGCTCAAGGACGACAGCCTGGGATTGGCCTTCAGTGCCATCGTGGTGGCATTGGTATATGTCGCGCTGGTGGTTTTCCTGCGCCGACGTCCCGGCGAGCGCCTGTTGTCGGAAGCTTACGGCGCGCTCGCGCTGGGCTTCGCCACGCTCGCCGTCCCGCTTGCGTTCAGCGCCAGCACGACAGCCAGCGTGTGGGCGCTGGAAGGCGCCGGCGCGGCCTGGCTCGGCTTGCGCCAGGGCCGACGGTTTCCCTGGCTGGCGGGGCTTGCACTGCAACTGCTGGCGGCCGGTTCCTACCTGATCAGCCTTGACCACCGCATGCCGCTCGAAGCCCCGACACTGCTGCTCAACGCCACCTGGCTCGGCGCTGCGATGCTGTCGTTTTCCGGGTTTGCGCTTGGGCTGATCCACGAGCGGCATGCGCCGCGGTTTGCACTGCCCGCGATCACCTTCTGGTGGGGGATGCTCTGGTGGGCGTTTGCCGGGCTCTCGCAGCTTGACCTCGCCGAGCGCGTGATCGGCGAATGGAGATTCGCCGGCATCTACGTCGCAATCTCGCTGGGTGCCGCTGCCGCGCTGCGAATCGTCCTGCGCTGGCCGCGACTGGATGCCGCGATCGCAACGTGCTCGGTCACGGGCCTGCTCCTGGTTGCCTGGGCGCAGGGGCATTTCGGACAGCCCGTTTCGATCGAGACCTGGGCCGTGTGGCTACTTTTCGTGATTGCCTGGCTTGCGGCGATGCGCGCGCTTTCCGCAGTCGCGTCGAACGGTCTTGCCATCGCTCACCTGGCTGGCCTGTGGACCCTGGCATCGGCAATGAGTCTGCAGGCGGGCAGCCTGACGCGCGGCGACGGTGCCGATGTTCCGGCGCTGGCCGACGGCTGGCGGGTACTCGCGGCGAGCGCACCGCTGGCGCTGATGCTGCTGTTTGCATGGCGTCGTCCCGCGCGCTTTGCGTGGCCACGCGCCGCGCACTTCCCCGAGTACCGCTGGGGCTGGCTGGCGCCTGCCGCTGGCCTGCTTGCGCTTGGCTGGATCAGCGCCCTGTTTGCGGAAGGTGCCTCCGCGCCGTTGCTCTACATTCCCGTGCTCAATCCGCTGGAGCTCAGCTTGCTCGGCGTCGCGCTGTTGCTGTACTCCTTCGCCGGTGCGGAGCCGCGGTTGCGTGTGCTGCGCGAGGCGGCGCCGCTGGTGGCATTCGCGGCACTGACGATGGCCACGCTGCGTGCGGTCCACCACTTGAACGGCGATCCCTGGTCGCCTTCGCTGCTCGGGACCGGTGTTGCCCAGGCCAGCCTGACCGTCGCCTGGAGCCTGCTCGGCGTCGGCGCCTGGATCCTCGGATCACGGCGCGGCGACCGGCGCATCTGGTGGGCGGGCGCGGCGCTGATGGGAATCGTGCTGGTGAAATTGCTGCTCGTGGATCGACAGTACATGGGCAACATGGCCGGCATCGTGTCGTTCATGGCAGTGGGCTTGTTGCTGGTCGGCGTGGGCTATGTCGCACCCACGCCAGCCCGCCGCGTAATGGCGCAGGACGAGCCGTGAGCAGGTTCCGTTCGTGGGTTGCATGCGTTCTGGTCGCGGCCTGCTGCCAGTCCGCCAGTGCGGCGCGTCCTGCCGATTTTGCCCGGCAGTGGACCGTGCTTGGGGCTTGCCCCGGCGCAGCGCTGCGCGACCCGGGTGCGGTGCCACCGCCCCTGGCCTGCGAGGGTGCGTTTTCCATCGCGCTGGATGAGTCGCTGTATCGCCAGGTCACCGACCCGGCATTGGGCGACCTGGCGGCTTTCGATGCCGCCGGCGAGGCGCTCGCCTTCGGTCCGATGCCTGCGGCCTATCGCCGGCCTCCTGGCTCCTGGCGCGAATCTGCATGGTTCGCGCTGCCGCCGCCGTCCACCACGGGTGGCAATGACATTTCCCTGTATGTGCATCGCGACAGCAGCGGCGATTTGCGGCTCGACGCCCACCTCAGCCACGGGCCGGATCCCGCACTGCACGATGTGCTGGTGGACGTGCGTGCCGGCAAGCGGCTGGTCGAGGGCATCGAGTTTGAACTGGCCCTGGATGCTCCAGATTTCAGTACTGCGCTGGTCGTGGACGCGAGCGATGACCTGCAGTCGTGGCGCAATGTCGCCTCCGGACTGGTGATCGCGCAATTGCGCCAGGACGGTCGCGCCTTTGTGCGCCGTCGGGTGGAGTTCCCGCCGGTGTCTGCGCACTACTTGCGCGTGCATGCCCAGGATGTTGGCGCCGGCGTGCCCTTGCGCAGCTTGCGCCTGTTGTTGCGTGACGGCGGCGTGGCCGCGGCGGAGCTGGCACGGTCGAGCATGCGCGCCGAACTGGTCGGTCGCGACGGCAACGGCTTCGTCTATCGCCTGCCTGCGCGAATCCCGGTGGATCGCGTTGACCTCAGGCTGGGCGACGACAATGCCGTGGCGAGTTTTGCCATCAGCGTGCGCGAGCCGGACCAGCGTGGCTGGCAGTACGTGGGCCAATTGGATGCGTTCCGCCTGCGTGGTGCCGGCCTGGAACTGGACAGCGAGCCGCTCGCGGTTGCACCGACGCGGGCGCCCGAGTGGCGCGTTGAAGCAGGTACGACCTTGTCCAATGCACCGGTGCTCGAGCTGTCATATCGTCCGGAAGAATGGCTGCTGCTGAGCCACGGCAAGGCGCCTTTCCGCGTCGTCGCGGGTAGCCGGGCCGCCCGGCGCGATGCGTTTCCACTGCAGATGCTGGTCGATGCGGCGCGGCGTCGCTATGGAGCCGATTGGCGGCCGGCATCCGCGACGCTCGGCCCGATGGCCGACGCGGGCGGCGATTCGGCCTTGGCGGCCTGGGACCCGGCACGCAAGCGCACGCTGCTGCTGTGGGGCGTGTTGCTGTTGGCCGCGGTGGCCATCATTGCAATGGTGCTGCGGCTGCTGCGGCAGCCGGATCGCTAGCGGGCAGCAACAGCGCGGGGTCGATCCGGGTTGAAAACCAGTTCATCCCCCAGTGCATGTGTGGCCCGGTCGCGCGGCCGGTCATGCCAACCTGCCCAATCACTTCGCCCTTGGCGACCTGCTGCCCGACCTTCACGTCGATCTGGCTCATGTGCAGGAAATTCGAACTCAAGCCATGCCCGTGGTCGAGCAGCACCGTGCCACCGGTCAGGTAAAGATCGGGCCGCGCGAACGTGACCACACCCGCTGCGGGTGCGTGGATCGGCGTGCCGGCCGGGACGGCGACATCCAGTCCGGAGTGTGGCGACTTGGGCGTGCCGTTGTAGATGCGCTGGCTGCCGTAAACGCCGCTGACGCGGCCGCGCACGGGCCAGTCGAAGCCCGAGGCATAGTCCTCGCGTGGATCATCGCGGACCCGGGCAGCACTGACCTCGGCCTGTTCGCGCTGGATGCGCGCGGCGATGGCGGGCGGCGGGTTGACCGTGGATTCCGGCACGCCCTCGATGCGCTCGAACCGCCATGCGCGCGGGCGAACCACGACCTGCCAGTCACGCTGGGCGCCGTCCGGCCAGCGCGCGCGTAGTCGCAGGGGGCCGACCTCATCGCGACCCACGCCGATCACGAAGCCGCCGTCATCGGCGAGTCGAACCGGCACGTCGCCGCCCGCCGACTGCAGCAGCAACTCGCGTGCGCCGGGCAGGCTGCCAAGCAACAGGCCGCCCTGCGGCGCCTGGTTGGGCACTGTGGTCGCGGCCGATGGCGCGGTCTCCGAGCCCGACGATGCAGCGGGCACCGAGGATGCCCACGCGGGCGCCTGGGCGCCGGCAAGTGCAAGGCACAGCAGCATCCATCGTTGCGGGGCAAGCGGACCCAGCGAGCGCGCCAGACGCCACAGTGGTTCGAATCCATCGCGCGGGCATCGGTCAATCGTGGTCATGCTTTCCCCATGCGCTGAATCGTTCGGGAACGGGATCGGGCCCGCCTTCGCACAGGGGCTGGCATCGTGCGAGCCTCCGGACACCCAGCCACAGACCACGGACCACGCCGAATCGTTCCACCGCCTGCATCGCATAGGTGGAGCAACTGGGATGGAAGCGGCAGCGCTGCCCAAGCAGCGGGCTCAGCCAGCGCTTGTAGACTCGCAGCAGGAATAGGATCACGGATTGCAAGATTGCGCGGCCGGGGGGATGGGGATAAGGTTGCCGCCTTGTGGGGTCTAGGCTATAACACGCCGCCCTTGCGTCTCAAGGAAATAAGGAAGTTCGAGTGGCCACCAAGAAACCTGTCAAGAAGGCCGCCAAGCCGGCGACCAAGAAAGCCGCTACACCGGTCCGGAAGACCGTCAAGCCAGCAACCAAGGCCGTCAGCAAGTCCAAACCAGCTGCCAAGGCCGTGAAGAAGCCCGTCGCCAAGGCCGCGTCCAAGCCGGCCAAGAAGGCTGCCAAGCCGGTCGCCAAGAAACCTGCGCCCAAGCCTGCTGCCAAGCCGGTCAAGAAAGCGGCCAAGCCTGCTGCAAAGGCCACCAAGCCTGCGCCCAAGCCCGCTGCCAAGCCGGTGTCAAAGCCGGTATCAAAGCCGGTTGCGAAGCCGATTGCGACGCCGGTTGCGACGCCGGTTGCGACGCCGGTTGCGAAGCCGGTCTCGAAGGCTCCAGCAAAGTCGGCAAGCAAGGCCCCGGCGGTGGCGCCGGTGAAGGCCAGCGCGGCCAAGGCGGCTCCGGTAACGGCCGCGCCCGCGAAGGCGTCGCCTGCCAAGGCATCGTCAGCCAAGTCGTCCGCCAAGTCGTCAGCCAAGCCCGGCGCAAAGGCCAAGCCGGAGCCGGTACCCGCGCCTGCTCCGATGCCAGTGCCGCGGCGGGAGCCGGGTGTCCGTGCCGGCTATGTGAAGCCCAGCAAGCCGCGCCCGGACCGGATGAAACCGCAGGGCCAGCGCGTACGGGTCGACTTGCCGGCGGGCTACAAGCCCTCGGCGAGCGAGGAATACATGGGCCCCTACCAGCTCGAGTACTTCCGCAATCGCCTGCTGCAGTGGAAGAGCGACCTGATCGAGGAATCCAAGCAGACCATCGAGAACCTCAAGGAAGAAGTGCGCGACGTTGGCGACGAGGCCGAGCGTGCAACCCGCGAGACCGAGAACTCCCTGGAGCTGCGTACCCGCGACCGCTACCGCAAGCTGATCAACAAGATTGACAGCATGCTCAAGAAAGTGGACGACGGCAGCTACGGTTACTGCGTGGATACCGGCGACGAGATCGGCCTGGAGCGGATGGAGGCGCGGCTGACCGCCGAGCGCACCATCGACGCGCAGGAGCGTTGGGAACACCTGCAGAAGCAGGTCGGCGACTGAGCTTCCGGCTTTGCAAAAGTTTACCCACGCACCCGTCCTTTGGCGGGTGCGTTGTTTTCAGCGCCGCGCACCGCATTGCCGGCAACGCGTGCTTACCACAGCGCGTCGCGCAACTTGAACCAGGCCATGGCGGCGACCAGCAGTGGCGTACGCAGGCTGCGTCCGCCCGGGAATGGCCGGTGGCGAATCGCGGCGAAGGCATCCAGGCGTTCCGCCTGCCCGGCGATCGCTTCCGCGATCACCTTGCCCGCCAGTCCTGTTGCGGCGACACCGTGTCCGGAAAAACCCTGTGCGTAATACACGTTGGTGCCCAGGCGTCCCCAATCAGGTGCCCGGTTGCGACTGATGTCCACGTAGCCGCCCCAGGCCGTGTCCAGTGCGACATCGGCAAGCTGCGGGAATACGCGGTGCATGCGAGCGAGCATGGTTGCGCGCAGGTTGCGCGGTTCGATCTTCGAATAGCTTGCGCGACCGCCGAACAACAGGCGGTGCTCCGCGTCGAGCCGGAAATAATCCAGGGCCCAGTTCACATCGGCCACAGCCATGTTGTTGCCGATCAGGGCCTGCGCGCGTTCGGCACCCAGGGGAGGGGTCGCGCCGATGTAGGTGCCCACGGGCATGACCCGGGCATCGAGTTCGGGTGCGACGCCATGCACCAGCGCATTGCCTGCGAGGACAACGAAATCGGCGTGAACACTACCGTTGGCGGTGCGCAGCGCAGGACGTGCGCCGCGATCCAGGGACAACACAGGCGAGGACTCGTGCAAGCGCACGCCGAGCGACAGTGCGGCGCGTGCCAGTCCCAGCGTGTATTTCATTGGCTGCAGGTGGCCGCTGCGGGAATCGTAGAGCGCACCGAGGTAGCGATCGCTGGCAAGGCAGGCGCGCAGGCGATCACGCTCCCACCATTCCAGCGGATAGTCGTAGTCCTGCTGCAGGCTGCGTTGCCAGGCCTGCAGCTCGCGAATCTGCCGCGGCTTGATCGGCACGTGGGCATGGCCTGGCCGCCAGTCGCAGTCGATGTCGAATTCCCGGCAGCGCGCATGCACCAGGTCCAGGCCTTCGAGCGAGTACTGGAACAGCCGGCGCGAGGCTTCGATGCCGACCTGCGCGGCGATGGTGCCCTGGTCGCAGCCGAATCCGAAGATCGCCTGGCCGCCGTTGCGACCGGAGGCGCCCGAACTGGCGCGTCCGGCTTCCAGCACGGTTACCTGCAGGCCGCAACGGGCCAGTTCAATCGCCGCGGACAATCCCGTCAGTCCCGCCCCAAGGATGGCCACATCGGTAGTGTGATCACCGGACAGCGCAGGCTGCGGCGGCAAGGGTTGCGCCGATTTGGCGTAGACAGGCGCGGCGAGCGAAGCATCGTTCATCGCGAGCGCGCCGCGTTGATCCACACCAGTGACTCCATGCTCAGACCTGGCGCAGGTACCAGGCATAGTCGGTGGATGAGACCCGGGCCTGGAAACTGCGCCATTCCTTGCGCTTCTGCTGGCCGAAGATGTGCCGGAACTGCTCCCCGAAGGCATCTGCAACAAAGTCACTGCCGAGGAAGGCATCGATGGAATCGCGCCAGTCCACTTCGCGCGCTTCGGTCTGCTCGTAGGCGTTGCCGGTGATCGGCGGGCCGGGATCGGCGGCGGTTTCGATACCGTGAAGGATGCCGGCCAGCACCGCAGCCGTCACCAGATAGGGATTGGCGTCCGCGCCGGCAACGCGATGTTCAACGCGGGTGTTGGCCGGATCGCTGTGCGGGATGCGCATCGCCACGGTGCGGTTGTTGAAGCCCCAGCAGTCGTTGAGCGGCACGAAGGCATTGAGCACGAAGCGTCGGTAGCTGTTGGCGTGCGGTGCGAACATCAGCATGCAGTCGCGCGAGATGCGCTGCAGGCCGCCGACGGCGTTGCGCAACGCCTCCGCCGGCGCCTCGGGCGTACCCGAGAAAATATTGTTGCCGTCGCGATCGAGCACGCTGACGTGCACGTGCAGACCGCTGCCGGCCTGGTCCTCGAACGGCTTGGCCATGAAACTGGCGAGCAGGCCCTGCTGCTCGGCAATCGCCTTGATCGCCCGCTTGAGGTAGATGGCATCGTCGCAGGCGAGCAGGGCATCGTTGCGATGCTTGAGGTTGATTTCGAATTGTCCCGGCGCGTATTCCGCCACCGCGGTGTCGGCGGGTACCGACTGCGCGCGGCAGGCGTCGGCGACGGCATCGGTGAATTCACGATAATCGTCGAGGTCCTGCATGTAATAGACCTGAGTACTCGCGTTGCGCTCGCCCGTTGCCGGATTGATTGAACTACGCGGGCGTCCGTCCGGATCGAGCTCGGAGTCGAGCAGGTAGAACTCCAGTTCGACCGCCACCACCGGGCTCAGGCCACGCGCAGCAAATCGCTCAAGCACACGGGCCAGGACCTGGCGCGGGTTGGCATCGAACAGGCCGCCATTCCCGTCTTCCATGGTCAGCAGCAATTGCGCCATCGGCCGGCCATGCCAGGGGATCTCGCGCAGCGTCCCGGGGACCGGGCGGCAGATCCGGTCCTCATCGCCAATCGCGTAGCCAAGGCCGGTTTCCTCGACGGTGTTGCCGGTGATGTCGGTGGCGATCAGGGACATCGGCAGGCAGACCCCGTCCGCGTACACCTTCTCCAGCGCATCGCGGCTGATCCGCTTGCCGCGGAGCAGGCCGTTCATGTCTGGCAGCAGCAGGTCGATGGATTCGCAGTCAGGGATAGCCCGGAGCGCGGCGTCGTCGTCGTGGGAAAGGAGTCGGTGGTCCATGGCGCGCATCCGCGGGATTTGCATCGATACTAGCAGAGGCCTGGCAGGGTGTAAAAAATACTCAACGCCATCGTTGATAAAATCAAACGGCTGGCGTAGGGTGGCGCATCCAAGTCCCCGGGTCTTCTATGTCGCGCGCTCCGCTGGTCGGCATGCCCTCCGACAGCAAACAGATCGGCCTGCACCGATACCAGTCGGTCGGCGAGAAATACATTGCCGCCGTGACGCTCGGGGCAGGGGCCACGCCACTGCTGATTCCTTCGATGCTGTCACCGCAGCTGCTCGGCGACGTCCTGCCGCTGCTCGATGGCCTGCTGCTCACCGGGTCCTACAGCAACGTCGAACCACACCATTACGCCGGCGGGCCAAGCTACGAAGGCAACCTGCACGATCCGGGTCGGGATGCCGTCGCCCTGGAGATGGTGCGGCAGGCAATCACGATGGACATACCCGTGCTTGCCTTGTGCCGCGGGCTGCAGGAAGTCAACGTTGCGCTTGGTGGCACCCTGCACCAGAAGGTCCATGAGCAGGACGGCCTGCACGATCATCGCGAAGAAATGGATGCGCCGGTGGAAGTCCAGTACGGACCTGCACACGAGGTTTTCCTGCGCGGCAGCCTTGCGGAAATGGCCGGCTCGAAGCAGGCGACGGTGAACTCCCTGCACGGCCAGGGCATCGACCAGGTCGCCCCGGGCCTGCGGGTGGAGGCAGTGGCTCCCGATGGCCTGGTGGAAGGCGTGCGGCTGGCGCGCGATGACCGGTTCCTGCTCGCGGTGCAGTGGCATCCGGAGTGGAAGCTGGCCGACAATCCGTTCTACACCGCAATTTTTCGCGCTTTTGGCGACGCCTGCAGGGCGCGCCTGGCGCAACGGAGCTGAGATGTCGCGAAGGAAAGCAGCCGGTCCAGCAAAACCACCCGAAGCCGAGGACAGCGTCCTGCTGCGTTGGCTCAAGGACCGTCGCATCACCGAAGTCGAGTGCCTGGTGCCGGACATGACCGGCAATGCCCGCGGCAAGATCATTCCCGCCGCGAAGTTCTCCCACGATTACGGAACGCGCCTGCCCGAGGGCATCTTCGTCACCACCGTCACCGGTGACTATCCGGACGAGTATTACGACCTGGTCCGTCCCTCGGATTCGGACATGTTCCTGCGCCCGGACCCGGAAACAGTGCGCATGGTGCCGTGGGCATCGGATCCGACCGCGCAGGTCATCCATGACTGCTTCACGGCGGATGGCAAGCCGCATGATCTTGCCCCGCGCAGTGTGTTGCGCCGGGTGCTGGCGCTGTACGACGAGGTGGGGCTGAATCCGGTGGTCGCGCCGGAGCTGGAGTTCTTCCTGGTACAGAAGAACACCGACCCGGATTTCCCGCTGCAGCCGCCCGCCGGGCGCTCGGGCCGACCGGAAACGGCGCGGCAGAGCTATTCGATCGACGCGGTGAATGAATTCGATCCGATCCTGGACCTCATGTACGACTACGCCGAGACAATGGAACTCGACGTGGACACGCTGATCCACGAAGCAGGGGCGGCGCAGCTCGAGGTGAATTTCCAGCATGCCGATGCGATGTCGCGCGCCGACCAGGTGTTCCTGTTCAAGCGGACCATGCGCGAGGCAGCACTGCGCCATGGCATCTACGCGACCTTCCTGGCCAAGCCGATGGAGAATGAGCCGGGCAGTTCGATGCATATCCACCAGAGCATCCTGGATGCCGAGGGCCGCAACGTATTTGCCGGCGAAGGGCCCGGGGAACATAGTCGTTTGTTCCGCCACTACCTGGGCGGCCTGCAGAAGTACGTGCCCAAGGCGATGCCGTTCTTTGCCCCGAACGTGAATTCCTATCGACGCCTGGCGATTGGCGAAGTCGCACCGATCAACGTGCAATGGGGCTTCGACAACCGAACCTGCGGCCTGCGCGTGCCGCTCGACACGCCGATCAATACGCGAGTTGAAAGCCGGTTCGCCGGATCCGATGCGAATCCGTACCTGGCGATGGCGGCGACGCTGGCCTGCGGATGGCTCGGCATCCAGGAAAAACTCGAACCCACCGAACCGTTGTCGGGCAGTGCGCAGGACCTGGGCTATGGCCTGCCGCGCTCGCTGGAAGAATCGCTCGACCTGCTTGAGGGCTGCGAGCCACTGCACGCGTTGATCGGTGGCCGCTTCGTGCAGGCCTACATCGCGGTCAAGCGCAAGGAATACCAGACTTACTTCCGCGTCATCAGCAGTTGGGAGCGCGAGTTCCTGCTGTTGAACGTATAGCCGGGCCCGGGGACGGGCAATTCCCATTTTCGTTGGCGAGGTGGCGCTCCATGGACAAGCAGCATCGGCAGGACCTGCAGGCGCTTGACGCCGCGCACCACTTGCATCCGTTCAATGACAATGCCGCGCTGGCGAAGAGGGGCACGCGCATCCTCGATCGTGGCGAGGGTGTGTACGTGTGGGATTCGGAAGGCAACAAGCTGCTGGATGCCTTTGCCGGCCTGTGGTGCGTGAACGTTGGCTACGGCCGCGCGGAACTCGCCCGCGTCGCGGCCGAGCAGATGCAGCGGCTGGCCTACTACAACAGCTTTTTCGGCTGCACCACCGAGCCCACCGTGCGCCTGGCCGCAAAGCTGGCCGAGCTCGCCCCGGGCGACTTGAACCATGTGTTTTTCAGCAATTCCGGCTCTGAGGCCAATGACACCATCCTGCGCATGGTCCGGCATTTCTGGGCGGTGCAGGGGATGCCGCAGAAGCGCATCTTCATCGGACGCCACAACGGTTACCACGGCTCCACCGTCGCCGGTGCCAGCCTCGGCGGGATGAAGGGCATGCATGCCATGGGTGGCCTGCCGATCCCGGACATCGTGCATATCGACCAGCCCTACTGGTTTGGCGAGGGCGGGGACATGGACCCGGTCGCTTTCGGCAAGGAACGGGCGGGGCAACTGGAGAAGAAAATCCTCGAACTCGGCGCCGATCGAGTCGCCGCCTTCATCGGCGAACCGGTTCAGGGCGCGGCCGGTGTTTTCATTCCGCCGGACGGCTACTGGAAAGAAATCGAACGTATCTGTCGCAAGTACGACGTTTTGTTGGTCGCCGACGAAGTCATCACCGGCTTCGGGCGGACCGGACCGTGGTTCGCGTCGGAACATTTCGGTATCCAGCCGGATGTGATGACGCTGGCCAAGGGCATCACCTCGGGTTATATCCCGCTGGGCGCGGTGATGTTCAACGACCGGATTTCCGCGGTGCTGAAGGATCGCGGCGGCGAGCTTGCCCATGGCTATACCTATTCGGGGCACCCCGTCTGCGCCGCGGTGGCGCTGGAAAACATCCGCTTGCTCGAGGAAGAACGGATCATCGAGATCGCCCACACCGATACCGGTCCCTACCTTGCCAAGCGCTGGTTGGAACTGGGACAGCACCCCTTGGTCGGTGAGGCAAGGATCCTTGGAATGGTCGGGGCGCTCGAGTTGGTTCCGCACAAGCCCAGTCGTGATTACTTCCCCGACCGGGGCGAAGTTGGCAGCAAATGTCGGGACATTGCACTGAACAATGGCCTGATCCTGCGCGCGACCAATGACGCCATGCTGCTGTCGCCGCCCCTGGTGATCAGCCGCGCCGAGATCGACGAATTGGCGGAGAAGGCCTGGAAATCGCTGGACCAGACCGCAAAGGCCCTCGGGATGAAGACTGCGTCGGCCTGACTTGTAACCCGAACGGGGCGGGGTTATACCTAATGCACTGCCCGCGTTGCTCGACATTCCATCACGGAGAGAACCATGAAAACTCATGCATCGATGTTGATCCTGGCGGCGCTGCTGCTCGGCGCCTGCAGCAAGGAGGCCGCGCCTCCCGCAGCCCCGGCCCCGGCCGCCGGCACCACGCAGGCGAGCAACGGAGGCGATCCGGAGAAGGTCCTCAATATCTACAACTGGTCCGATTACATCGGCAAGGACACCATCGCGAATTTCGAGAAGGAGACCGGCATCAAGGTGACCTACGATGTGTTCGACAGCAACGAGTTGCTTGAAGCCAAGCTGGTCTCGGGAAATACCGGCTACGACCTGGTCGTGCCGTCCGTGCAGTACCTGGCACGCCAGGTGCAGGCAGGTGTGTTCCAGGAACTGGACAAGTCCAAGTTCAAGAACTACGGCAACCTTGACCCGGTGATCATGGCGCGCATCGCCAAGCTCGACCCGGGCAACGCGCACGCCATCAATTGGCTGTGGGGCACCACCGGCATCGGCTACAACGTGGCCAAGGTGAAGGCAGCACTCGGTGACAACGCCCCGGTGAACAGCTGGGACATGGTGTTCAAGCCCGAGTACATCTCCAAGCTGAAGAGCTGTGGCGTCGCCGTGCTCGATACCCCCGGGGAACTGGTGCCGATCGCGCTCAACTACCTGGGCGAGGATCCGAACAGTTTCGATCCCGCCGTGATCGCCAAGGCGGAAAAGCTCCTCACCAGCATCCGGCCCTATATCACCGAGTTCAATTCGTCCGAATACATCAATGAACTGGCCAATGGCGACATCTGCATGGCGGTGGGTTGGTCGGGCGATGTGTTCCAGGCGGCCGATCGCGCGACCGAAGCCAAGAATGGCATCGAGGTGAGTTATCACATCCCGAAGGAAGGCGCGCCGATGTGGTTCGACATGATCGCCATCCCGGCGGACGCCAAGCATCCGCTCAATGCGCACCTGTTCCTTGACTACATCATGCGTCCCGAGGTGATGGCGGGGATCAGCAATGAAGTCACCTATGCCAATGCCAACAAGGCGTCCACGCCCCTGGTGGACAAGGCTGTCCTGGAAAATCCGGACGTGTATCCGCCAGCGGACGTGATGGCGAAGTTGTTTACCTTCGCCGTGCTGCCGCCCGACGTGGATCGCCTTTACACGCGCCTGTGGACCAAGCTCAAGACCGGCAAGTAATGCCCCGGGGTGGACCTTCGGGTCCACCCGCAACGGACCACCACGGACGCGCAGATGACCCAACTCGTAAATCCGGCCGCAGGTGTCGGCCCGCGCAATGGCGGGAGTACCGATAAGGCACCCGCCGAGGGCTACCTCCGGCTCGAAGGCCTGCGAAAGGAATTCGATGGTTTCCCCGCCGTCGCCGAAGTCACCTTCAATGTGCACCAGGGCGAGATCTTCGCCCTGCTCGGCGCCTCGGGCTGTGGCAAGTCGACCTTGCTGCGCATGCTTGCCGGCTTCGAGAAACCAACCGCAGGGCGGATCATCCTGGACGGGCAGGTGATGAACGACATCCCGCCGTATGACCAGGCGGTCAACATGATGTTCCAGTCCTATGCGTTGTTCCCGCATATGACGGTGGAGCAGAACGTCGCCTTCGGCCCCAAGCAGAAGAAGATGTCCAAGCCCGACGTCGCCCGCCGGGTGGAGGAAGTGCTGGCGCTGGTGCAGATGACCCAGTTTGCCAAGCGCCGCCCGCACCAGTTGTCCGGAGGGCAGCAACAGCGCGTCGCACTTGCACGCTCGGTGGCCACGCGTCCAAAACTGCTCCTGCTCGACGAGCCGATGGGCGCGCTGGACAAGAAGCTGCGTTCGCACATGCAACTTGAGCTGGCCAACATCATCGAGCGCCTGGGGGTGACCTGCGTGATGGTCACGCATGACCAGGAAGAAGCCATGACCATGGCTACCCGTATCGCGGTGATGGACAGCGGGCGCATCCTGCAGATCGGTACGCCAGATGAAATCTACGAGCAACCCAGCACCCGATTCGTTGCCCAGTTCATCGGCTCGGTCAACCTGTTCGAGGGCAAGATCACCGAAGACGAGAAGGATTTCGCGATCATCGGCTCGGCCGCGCTGGCGTTCCCGATCCGCATCGGCCACGGCCTGACCGGATTCGAAGGCCAGGAAGTGGCGTTTTCGCTGCGCCCGGAAAAAGTCACGGTGACCAAGGACGAACCGGAGGGCCGTTGCAACAAGGCGCGCGGCACGATCGAGGACATCGCCTACTTCGGCAGCCATTCCGTGTACCACGTGCAGATTCCATCAGGCTCCAAAGTGATGGCCAATTTCGTCAACACCCAGCGCTGGGCGTCGGAGCGATTCACCTGGGGTGACGAGGTCTGGTTGTCCTGGGATGACAACGCAGGCGTGGTGCTCAGCACATGAGCACTCGCGCGCCCGCATGCAATTGTCTGCCGGGGCGAGGCGCGTGAACGACCGCCTGCGCCGCTGGTTGCCTGGCCCGCGCTGGCTGGTGATCGCGCCGCCGTACCTGTGGATGCTGCTGTTCTTCGCCATCCCGTTCGCGATCGCACTCAAGATCAGCTTCAGCCATGCGCTGATCGCCATGCCGCCGTATTCGTCGCTGGTCGGGGTCACCGACAAGGACCTGACGGTCACGCTGAACATCAGCAACTACCTGTACCTGATCCGCGACAGCCTGTATTACAGCGCCTACCTGAGTTCGCTGAAGATCGCTGCGATCTCGACCTTCCTGTGCCTGCTGATCGGCTATCCCATGGCCTATGCGATCGCGCGGATGCCGCCGGCGACGCGCAACATGGCGCTGATGCTGGTGATCCTGCCGTCGTGGACCTCGTTCCTGATCCGCATCTACGCCTGGATCGGCATCCTCAAGAACAATGGCCTGCTCAACAATGCGCTGATCTGGATGGGCGTGATCGATCATCCGCTGCAGATCCTGCACACCAATGTCGCCGTCTACATCGGCATCGTCTACGCCTACCTGCCGTTCATGGTGCTGCCGCTCTATACCAACCTGGTCAAGCTCGATGGCCGCCTGCTCGAGGCGGCGTACGACCTCGGGGCAAAGCCCTGGAAGGTGTTCCTGAAGATCACGCTGCCGCTGTCGCGCTCGGGCATCATCGCCGGCTCGATGTTGGTGGCGATCCCGGTGGTGGGCGAGTTCGTGATCCCGGAGCTGCTTGGTGGTCCCGATACGCTGATGATCGGCAAGGTGTTGTGGGATGAGTTCTTCAACAACCGTGACTGGCCCGTGGCTTCGGCAGTATCAACGGTGATGCTGGTGCTGCTGCTGGTGCCGATCCTCATCTTCCATCACTACGAGGCGAAGGAACTGGAGCATCGGCTGACATGAGCCAGCGTGCCGGGACGTCACCGCTGCTGCGCGCGATGCTGGCCATCGGCTTCATCTTTCTCTATGCGCCGATCCTCAGCTTGATCGTCTACTCCTTCAATGAGTCCAAGCTGGTAACAGTGTGGTCGGGCTTTTCTCTGAAGTGGTATGGCGAGCTGTTCCAGGACGACGGGATCATGAAGGCGGCATGGACCAGTATCCGCATCGCGTTCGCTACCGCCTGCGCCTCGGTGGTGCTGGCAACGATTGCAGCGCTGGTGATGACCCGCTTGCGGCCCTTCAAGGGCAAGACCCTGTTCGGCGCGTTGATCACCGCGCCGCTGGTGATGCCCGAGGTGATCACCGGCCTGTCGATCCTGTTGCTGTTCGTGTCCATCGGCATGGCGCGTGGCATGACCACCATCTGGATCGCACACGTGACATTCTGCGTGTCATTTGTCGCGGTGGTGATCAATTCGCGGCTGGGCGAGCTGGACAAATCGATCGAGGAGGCCGCGATGGACCTTGGCGCGAACCGGGTCAAGGTGTTCTTCCTGATCACCCTTCCGATCATCATGCCGGCGCTGGTTTCGGGCTGGCTGCTGGCATTCACGCTGTCGATCGACGATCTGGTGGTCGCGAGCTTTGTGTCAGGGCCTTCGTCGACGACCTTGCCGATGAAGGTTTTCTCCTCGGTCCGGCTTGGCCTTAGCCCGAAAATCAATGCGCTCGCGACCCTGATGATCCTGGCGGTGTCGCTGGCTGCAGGCGTCGCCTGGTGGCTGATGGCGCGCGAAGAGCGACGCCGCCAGCGCGACATGCAGATGGCGCTGCAGCAGGGCTGAGTCCGCCGCAGCAGGCATTCCAACCTGCGCATGGCGCTGCAAACGCTGCGCGAAATCATCGAAATGCAGGAGGTATCACATGGACGTTGAAGTCACCAATCCCTGGACCGGCCAGGTGGATTACCGCTACGCATACCAGGGCTGGGACGCCGCCGAGGCGCGGCTGGCGGCAGCGTCTGACGCATTTCCTGCGTGGTCTTCTCGACCCCTGGCCGAGCGCGGGGCATTGTTGCTGCGCGTGGGCGCCCTGTTGCGCGAACGCCGCGAGGCGATCGCGCGGACCATGACCGCGGACATGGGCAAGCTGCACAAGGAAGCCCTGGCAGAAGTCGATAAATGCGCCGGTGCCTGCGACTACTATGCGGCCCACGCTGCCGACTACCTGCGCGAACAGCCGGTCGCCACCGAGGCTGTTCGAAGCTATGTCCGCTATACGCCGATTGGCTGCGTGTTCGCGATCATGCCGTGGAATTTCCCGATCTGGCAGGTATTCCGGTTCCTTGCTCCGACGCTGATGGCCGGTAATGTCGCCCTGCTCAAGCACGCCACCAATGTCCCCCGCTGCGCCGATGCCATCGCCGAGGTACTGCAGGCTGCCGGTGTGCCCGATGGCGTCTTCGGCGTGCTGCACATCGACAACGATCTCGCCGCGAAGGTCATCGCTGATCCGCGCGTGCACGCGGTGACTCTCACCGGCAGCGAGCGCGCGGGCCGCTCGGTCGCTGCGTCGGCGGGCAAGGCATTGAAGAAGTGCGTGCTGGAGTTGGGCGGCAGCGACCCGTTCGTGGTGCTGGATGATGCCGACCTCGACGCCACCATCCCGATGGCGGTCAGCTCGCGATTCTCCAACGCCGGGCAGACCTGCATCGCAGCCAAGCGTTTCATCGTCACCGCCGGCATCGCCGATGAATTCGTGCGCCGCTTCGTGGAGGCGGCGGGCAAGCTCGCGGTTGGAGATCCGGACGTCGCTTCGACCAATCTTGCGCCCATGGTGCGCGCCGACCTGCGTGATGAATTGCACAAGCAGGTGCAGGAAAGCATCGCCGCGGGTGCCGTCCCATTGCTCGGCTGCACGCCCGGGCAGGGACCAAGCCACTATCCCGCCTCGATCCTGGACCATGTGGTTCCAGGCATGCCGGCCTATGGCGATGAACTGTTTGGTCCGGTAGCGAGCATCCTGCGCGCAACCGACGACATCGACGCGCTGCGCCTGGCCAACGATACCGGCTTCGGCCTGGGCGCCAGCGTCTGGACGCGGGACGCTGCGCGCGGCGAATCCATTGCGCGCGGAATCCGTGCGGGTGCCTGCTTCGTCAACGCCATCGTCCGCAGCGATGTCCGACTTCCCTTCGGCGGCACCAAAGGCTCGGGCTATGGCCGCGAACTCGCCGAGCATGGCATCCACGAGTTCATGAACATCCAGACGATCTACGTGGACGCGGCCCCGGCCGCGGCGATCCCGGCGAACCATCCGGGCGAGTGAGGGCGCGGTTTCGCCCTCGCGGCTTCCAGCGTTTATGATCGGCGCTACCGATCCGATGGAGTCGCCGATGTCCACGCCACTTTCCGCCGGCATCCAGCCCGCGCCCGAACTCACCTTCCGCGCGGTGCTGCTCGCCATCGTGCTGGCGATGACACTCGCGGCCGCGAACACTTATCTCGGCCTGTTCGCGGGCCTGACCATCGCGTCGGCGATTCCTGCTGCCGTGGTGTCGATGGCGGTGCTGCGCGCATTGGGTGGCGGGCACATCCTCGAGAACAACATCGTGTCCACTGGTGCATCGGCCGGCTCGTCGATTGCTACCGGCGTGATCTTCACCATCCCTGCGTTGATCATCCTCGGCTACTGGCAGGACTTCCGCTATTCCTGGGTGCTGGCGATCGCCGGCCTCGGCGGCCTGCTCGGCGTGCTGTTCTCGGTGCCGTTGCGGCGTTCGATGATCGTCGAGCAGGGCCTGGCATTCCCCGAGGGCAAGGCAGCGGCTGAGGTTCTGCGCACCGGTGACAACCCGGGGCCGGGCGTGAGGTTGCTCGCCGGCTCGGCGTTGTTGGGCGGGTTCGTGAAGCTGTGTGCATCCAGCGGATTGCAGCTGATCCCGGACACCGCGGCGGTGTCCGGCTGGATCGGCAAGGGCCTGGGCTACTTCGGCACCAACCTGTCGCCGGCATTGTTCGGCATCGGCTATATCGTCGGCCTGAACATCGGCATCGTCATGTTGGCTGGCGGCATGATCAGTTGGAGCATCGCCATCCCGATTTACAGCGCCTGGTTCCTGCAGGGAAATCCTGACCTGGCCGCAGTCGTTGCGACTTCGAACCCGACCGATGCTGCGTACGCGATCTGGAGCGCGCAGATCCGCTACCTCGGCGTCGGCGCGATGCTGATCGGCGGCATCTGGACCCTGTTCTCGATGCGCAAGTCGCTGTTTTCCGGCATTGCCAGTGGTCTGTCGGCGCGCAAGACAGCGGTCGCAAGCGGCCCGCTGCCCAGGAGCGAGCGCGACATCCCGATGCGCTACATCCTGATCGGCCTGCTGCTGTTCACGCTGCCGCTGCTGGCGCTGTACCAGACGATCGTTTCCAACTGGGGCGTGAGCATCCCGATGACGGTGATCATGATCGTCGCCGGCTTCCTGTTCGTGTCGGTGTCGGCCTACATGGCCGGCCTGGTCGGCTCGTCGAACAATCCGGTGTCGGGCCTGACCATCTGCACGATCCTGTTCGCAGCCTTCGTGCTCGCGCTGATGCTCGGGCGCGACTCTTCGATCGGCGCGGTGGCGGCGATCATGATCGGTGCGGTGGTGTGCTGCGCGGCCTGCATCGGCGGCGACAACCTGCAGGACCTCAAGTGCGGCCACCTGCTTGGCGCGACGCCGTGGAAGCAGCAGTTGATGCTGGCGATCGGCGCGGTATCGAGCGCGCTGGTGATGGCGCCGGTGCTGAACCTGCTGGCCAGTGCCTATGGCATCGCCGTGCCGCCGAGCGCGGCGCATCCACATCCGCTGCTGGCGCCGCAGGCCAACCTGATGGCCTCGGTGGCCAAGGGCATCTTTGGCGGCGAGCTGCCATGGACCATGATCTACATCGGCATGGCGATCGGCGCGGCGATCATCGCGCTGGACGAGATGCTGAAGGCGCGCGGCGCGAAGTTCCGGGTGCCCGTGCTGGCCTGTGCTGTTGGTATTTATTTGCCGGTGGACCTGGCGGTGCCGATCTTCTTCGGCGGACTGCTCGCGCATCTGGTCGAGAAGCGTTTTGGCGGTGCGGCGATGGACGACGCGGCGCGCGAAAAGCTGCACCAGAAGGGCACGCTGTTCTCAGCCGGACTGATCACCGGCGAGGCGCTGACCGGCATCGCCATCGCAGTGCCGATCTTCGTGACCAAGCGCGCCGACGTGCTGGCCCTGCCGGCGTCATTGCATTTCGGCGGCTGGCTTGGCCTGCTGATGATCGCGGCGCTGGCCTGGATCATGTGGCGGATGGCGACCCGGCGGACTGCGGACTAGCGCGTCGGTCTCGCCTGCGTGCAACGCGACCAGGCGCAGGCATAGTTCGCCAAGCGAGCGCACGTCCTGGTCGTTGTGCGCGAGCACGCGGCGCAGGTTGATGGCGTCGCCGCCGCGCAGGTAGTCGAGCCAGGCGCGGGGCGCTTCCGAGCCCGGCAGGTCGTCTTCACGTTCGACGCCCAGCCAGCGCCGCTCGATCGTCGCCAGTCGGCAGTTTTCCCACACGCCGCGAAAGCGTCGCCGGGTCGGGAACAGCAGGTCCGCGTGGGCGAGGCCTTCAAGTGGATTGCGCATGCGCGCCAGGCGATAGCGCGTCGCCAGCAGTGGCGCGTCGTAGCAGCGGCCGTTGTAGCTCACCAAGGTCGTGTCGGGCGCGAGCCAGCCCGAGAAGCACTCGAGCATTGCCGCCTCGGCACCCATCGTGCTGATGTAGAGCTGGCGCACGCGCAGGCAATCGCCTTGCCAGTCGGCGGCGCCGATCATGAAGGCACGGGTGCCGGTGCCGCCGGACAGGCCGGTGGTCTCGGTGTCGAAGTGCAGCAGACGCGACGCGTCCACTGGATCGCTGGCGTCAAAGGCAGGTCCGACGAAGCGAAGGTCGCAATGCGTCGCAACGTCCGTGCGTGCGTACCGGCGCTCGACCAGGCGCAGCCCCGGAGCAAGTTCGGTGCCTGGCAGGTCCCGGTCCAGGGCGCGCGGGCGTGCCGGCACAACCGCTGCCATGGCGCGGCTGCGAATGCCGAGCAGTTGGCGGATCGAATCGGGTACCGGCCCCACACGCGGTTGCGGCGAGGTGGAGAGCGATGCGGCAGATGTGCTGGAATGCGCGGCCGCTGGAAGGCCTGCCTGCTGGCGCAAGCCTGCCAGGCGCTGGGCAAGTGCGCTCATGCGCCAGCCAGCAATGCGAGCACGCGTCGGGCGAGCATCCGCGGCGAGTCTTCACGAACCTCGTCTGTCGACAGTACAGGCCCGACGCAGGCCGGACAGCCGCCGCGACAGTCGCAGGCGTCCACCAATTCGCCCGCGCGCTTGAGCAGTTCTTCCTGCCGCCGCCACAGCGGCTCGCTGAGCCCGACGCCCCCCGGAAAATTGTCGTAGAGATAGACAGTCGGCGTGAACCGCTCTCCGTCGGCATCATCGAGCCGGGCCAGGGACCCATCGGCGCCGCGCAGTTGGCCGCGGCCGTTGCCATCGGCGGTCGCAAACCAGGCGCCATCACCACTGCCGACTGCTTTCTGCAGGTCGCGCGCGTCGGCCATCACGGCGACAGTCGCCACCACGTGCAAGGCGTAGGCCGCACCGAGGAATCCATCGAGGGCTGTCTGGCGCGAGCTGAATTCGCGTTCCAGCGCCGCCTGCGGCAGCTGCCACCACGCGGCACTGGTATGCAGCTCCTGGTCGGGCAGGGTGACCGGGCCGTAGCCGATGTTCTCGTGCGTGTAGTAGCGGATCTTCTTGTAGCCAGACACCCGTCGCACCACATGCACTTCACCATGCTGCGCGCTGCCGACGCCGGCGATGCAACCGTCGAAGCGCTCGAGCACCTTGAGCCTGGTGTAGTCGATCGCGTCGGTGTAGTAGTCCACGTGGGTGCGCGTGACATAGGCCTTGCGGCCTTCCCAGTCGAGCCGCTCCACCTGGTAGGGCGTGCTCTGGATCATGTGGATGGCGCCCTCGTAGAGCGTCAGCGCGGCGGCGGAATAATCCACTTCGGCGATGATCTGCTGGCGACCGTCGGTGCGGTCCACCACCACGAAGTTGCCGTCGGCCACCGAGCGCAGTGACACCGCGATGGCCGGATAGCTGTCGGCGATCCATTCCCAGCGGCCGTTTTCCTGGTGCAGGACTTCGCTCTCGCCGAGCACTTCCAGCCACGGCTCCGCATCGACGGGGCCGAAGCGTTCGCCGCGCAGGAACGGCAACTCGAACGCGGCGCAGCGGATATGGTCGAGCAGGATCAGCGGCTGGTCGGGCTGGATGCGCGCCTGCTCGGGCGTTGCGCTGGAAAAGAATTCCGGATGCCGGATCAGGTACTGGTCGAGCGGCTGGCTGCCCGCGACCAACACGCCCAGCGACGGCTGCTGGCGGCGCCCGGCGCGACCGATGCGTTGCCAGGTGCCGGCAACGGAGCCGGGATAGCCGTTGAGGATGACCACATCCAGGCTGCCGATATCCACACCCAGTTCCAGCGCCGAGGTGCTGACGATGCCGTCGATGCTGCCCTCGCGCATGGATTTTTCCACCGCGCGCCGCTCGGTTGGCAGGTAGCCACCACGATAGGCACGAATGCGCGGCGGCTTGCGCGGGTCGTGGTCGAACACATCCTTCAGGTATTTGGTCAGAACCTCGACCATGGTGCGCGATTGCGCGAACACCAGGGTCTTGAGCCCGCTGCGGATCGCCAGCCGGGCGATGCGGTTGCTCTGCGAGCGCGCTGATGCGCGCAGTCCGAGGTCCGGATTGACCACCGGCGGATTCCACAGCAGTACATGCTTGTCGCCGGTCGGCGCACCGCTCTCGGTGATCGCCGTGACCTCGTGCTCGATCAGCGCCTCGGCATGCGCCTTCGGGTTGCCGATGGTCGCCGAGCACAGGATGAATTGCGGATTGGCGCCATAGAACGCACAGACGCGCTTCAATCTACGCAGCACATTGGCAACATGCGATCCGAAAACACCACGGTAGGTATGGATCTCGTCGATCACCACGTACTGCAGGTTCTCGAAGAACTGCGCCCATTTGGTGTGGTGCGGCAGGATTGCCTGGTGCAGCATGTCCGGATTGCTGACCACGATGTCGCCATGCAGGCGGATCGCCTGGCGGGCATCGCCGGGCGTGTCGCCATCGAAGGTGAAGGCGCGCAAGCCCAGGTTGCCGGCTCGGTTGAGCTCGAGCAACTCGGCGACCTGGTCCTGGGCCAGCGCCTTGGTCGGGAACAGGAACAGCGCCTTGGCCTGCTTCTGCATCGCGCCGGCGACCACGGGCAAGATGTAGCACAGGCTCTTTCCCGACGCCGTCGGCGTGACCACGACGACGTGCTTGCCGTCGCGGACGGCATCCCAGGCCTCGGCCTGGTGGCTGTAGAGCGACTCGATTCCGCGTGCACGCAGGGCCTTGGCGAGTGCGTCCGGCAATGTGGCAGGCAGTGGCGCGTAGCGGCCTTCGCGACCGGGCAGGTGCACGGTGCCGGTGATGCGGTCGCCATATTTCTTCTGCAGGCGCTGGCCGAGACCGGCGCTGTCGCCCCGTGCCAGACCATTGCCGAAGGGCGCGTCGAGTCGCGCAAGGGTGGTGGCGGGGCGGTTCATGCGGAGGCCTTCGGTGGTCGGAAGCCATGCTTATGGCCCGAGCCAGTCTCCGCAGGTGAGACTAGCGGCGGCGCGTCGTCCGCGTGATGCCGACGGCCAGCGCCACCTTGTAGCGTTCATACAGCACGTCGACCTTGGTCACGTAGGCCATGGTTTCCGCATACGGTGGCACGCCGCCGTACTTGGCCACGGTACCGATGCCGGCGTTGTAGGCGGCCGTCGCCAGCTGGCGATTGCCCTTGTAGCGGCGCAGCAGGTCGTGCAGCAAGTGGGCGCCGCCGGGAATGGCCTGGCCCGGTGCAAACGAATCCTTGACCCCGTATTCCGCGGCGGTCTTGGGCAGCAATTGCATGATGCCCTGCGCGCCCTTGCCCGATACCGCGTCCGATTGCAGGTCGCTCTCGGCGTGGGCAATTGCACGCAGCCAGGCATCGTCGATGCGATTGGCTTTTGCCGCGGCCCGGAACAGGTCCGAGTGCACCTTCGTCCGTGCGGCGCCGATGTGGCCCAGGCCGGGATGCGCGACGGCGCCCGGTGGCGGCGTCACGGTGAAGCGCATCAACGGCGTCGAGCCGGGCAGGTTGCGGGTGCTGTACACGGTCTTGCCGTCCTGCTGGCGCTCGTAGAGCATGCCGCTCTGGGTGCCGTTGACGCCCCACAGGTTGGGCAGCTTGGCGGCGTTGTCGTCCACTTCCTGCGCCTTGCACTTGGAGCCCGGCTCCGGCGCGGTCGCCAGGCTGACGGTGCCGTTGCGCACACAGCGATAGATGGTGCGCGCCTGTGCCGGCACGCTGGCCACGGCCAGCAGCAACGCGACCAGGGCGATGGCAAACAGCGGCAATGCCCGCGCACGGGCGAGGGGCATCGGGATCGTCAGGGCGCGCACGGGGCGCCGGGGCGGATGGCGGTGCATGGTGCATTTATGGGGTCCAGGCGGTGCCGGGGCAAGTGACGGAGGAGGGGGTGACCATCAGCTTGGTCGCTCCGGTTGCCATCTCATTCATCGGATTGCCTGCCTGCATTCATCGGATTGCCTGCCTGCATTCATCGGAAATCACGGGATTTGCTGTAGTCCAGGCCGCCCAGCATGTCGGTCCAGTCGCGCAGGTCGGAGGCGATCAGGTGTTGCACGCCCTCGGCCGACTCGACCCGGCCCTGCACCGCCAGCAGGCGCGATTCCAGCAAGACGCGCCGCTGCTTTTCCCCGAGGTCGCGCCAGACCACGACATTGACCAGGCCGTCCTCGTCCTCGAGGGTGACGAAGGTGACGCCGCTGGCGGTCTCCGGGCGCTGGCGCAACGTCACCAGCCCGGCCAGGCGCACCGACGTGCCATGCGCCAGCGCGGCAAACTCGCCCGAACGCCGGCAGCGGCGCGCGGCCAGCGCCTTGCGCAGCATCGATAGCGGGTGCCGGCCGAGCGTGAGGCCGATGCTGGCGTAGTCGGCCTGCATGTCGTCATGCGCGCTGGGGACGGGCAGCTGCACCGCGGCCTCGCGCACGGCGCCGAACAGCGGCAGTTGTTTCTCCACGCCCTCGATCGCCCAGCGTGCGCGATGACGATGCCCGGCGAGTGCCTTCAATGCGCCGGCGTCGGCCAACAGCGCCTGGTCGCGATCATCCAGTGCAGCGCGCTCGCACAGGTAGGCGATATCGGTGAACGCGGCCTGCGCACGGGCATCGAGTACGCGCAAGGCGACGTCCTCGCGTAAGCCACCAATCTGGCGCAGGCCGAGCCGGATCGCTGCGCCTTCCAGCGTGCAATCCCAAGCGCTGAAGCGCACATCCACCGGGCGGACCTGGATGCCATGCCGGCGCGCATCCTGTACAAGCTGATCGGGCGAATAGAAGCCCAGCGGCTGCGAGTTGAGCATCGCGCAGGTGAAGGCGGCCGGATGGTGGCACTTGAGCCAGCAGCTCACGTAGACGATCAGCGCGAAGCTGGCCGCGTGCGATTCCGGAAAACCATAGCTGCCGAAGCCCTTGATCTGCTCGAACACCTGTTCGGCGAATTCGGTGGTGTAGCCGCGCTCGGCCATGCCGGTCAGCACGCGTTCGCGGAAATACTCCAGCCCGCCGCGGCGCTTCCATGCGGCCATCGAGCGGCGCAATTGATCCGCTTCACCCGGCGAGAAGCCGGCCGCGACGATGGCCAGTTGCATGACTTGTTCCTGAAACAGCGGCACGCCCAAGGTACGTTCGAACACTGCGCGCAAGGCTTCTGACGGATACACAACGGGCTCGAGCTGCTGCCGGCGGCGCAGGAAGGGATGCACCATCTTTCCCTGGATCGGCCCGGGCCGGACCAGCGCGACTTCGATGACAAGGTCGTAGTAATTGGCCGGCTTCATGCGCGGCAGCATGGACATCTGCGCGCGCGATTCGATCTGGAACACGCCAACGGTGTCGGCGCGCTGGATCATCGCATAGGTGGGCGCGTCGTCGGGGGGAATGCTGGCGGGCGTGAGTTCCAGCCCCGCGTGTGCCTGCAGCAGTGCCAGGCATTTGCTGATGCAGGTGAGCATGCCCAGCGCCAGGCAATCGACCTTGAGCAGGCCGAGGGTTTCCAGGTCGTCCTTGTCCCACTGGATGATGGTGCGTTCTGGCATGGCGGCGTTCTCGACCGGCACCAGGTGGTGCAGCGGCTTTTCCGAGATGACGAAGCCGCCGGTGTGCTGCGACAGGTGCCGCGGTGCATCGAGCAATTCGCGCGTGACTGCCAGCACCCGGCGCAGCACCGGGCTGTCCGGATCGAAGCCGCGTTCGCGCAGGCGTTCGTCCAGCGGTTCTTCGCCATCCCACCAGGCGAACACGCGGGCCAGCTGGTCGACCTGGTCCAGCGGCAGGCCGAGCGCGCGAGACACGTCGCGCACCGCGCTCCTGGCGCGATAGCAGATGACCGTCGCGGCCAAGGCAGTGCGTTCGCGGCCGTACTTCCGGTAGAGGTACTGGATGACTTCCTCGCGCCGCTCATGCTCGAAATCCACGTCGATGTCGGGCGGCTCGTTGCGTTCCTTCGAGATGAAGCGCTCGAACAGCATGTTCATCCGCGCCGGGTCCACCTCGGTGATACCGAGCGCGAAGCACACCGCCGAATTCGCCGCCGAGCCGCGGCCCTGGCACAGGATCCCCTGCGAGCGGGCGAACTGGACGATGTCCTGCACGGTGAGGAAGAAGGCTTCGTACTCGAGCTCCGCGACCAATTTCAGCTCGTGCTCGATCTGTTGCGCGACTTTTTGCGTCACGCCATCGGGCCAGCGCCAGCGCATGCCAGCTTCGGTGAGCTTGCGCAGCCAGGTTGTTGGCGTGTGGCCCTCGGGCACCAGTTCGCGCGGGTATTCGTACTTGAGGTCATCGAGCCGGAACCGGCAGCGTTCGGCGATGCGCAGCGTTTGTTCGAGCAGGGCAGCGGGATGGATGGCGGCCAGCGCGGCGCGGCTGCGCAGGTGCCGCTCCCCGTTCGGGAACAGATGGGCGCCGGCCTCGCGTACGGTGCAGTGGTGGCGGATTGCGGTGAGCGTGTCCTGCACCACGCGGCGCTGGCGCGTGTGCATGTGCACGTCGCCGCTGGCCACGGGCGGGATACCGGTGGCCTCGGCCAAGGCAAGCAGTTCGGCCAGGCGCGCATCATCGTCGGAACCGCGGTGCAGTTCGACCGCCAGCCACAGGCGGCCATCGAAACGCGCGAGTAACCATTCGCCCTGCTCGCGTGCGGGCTGCGCATCCGGCAGCCACAGCGCCAGCGTGCCCGGCAGGCCGTCATCGAGATCGGCGCGCGACAGGCTGTACTCGCCCTTGGCTGCGCGCCGTCGTCCTTGCGTGATCAGCTTGCAGATGGAGGTGTAACCAGTTTGATCCTCAGCCAGCAGCACCAGTCGCAGCCCGTCGTCGAGGGTGAGTTCGGTGCCGACGATCAGCGCCAGCCCGGTTTCGCGCGACGCTTCGAGCGCGCGCACGATACCGGCCAGGGTGCATTCGTCGGTGATCGCCAGCGCCGTGTAGCCGTTGCGGCGCGCGCGCTCGAACAACTCGCGCGCCGACGAGGCACCACGGCCGAAACTGAAATGGCTCAGGCAATGCAACTCGGCGTATCCGACGCCACTCATGCGAACCAGCCGTGCAGCATCCAGGCGCCATCGCGCACGCCGGCCGGCTGGAAGGCCCAGGCGCGCTGGCCCTGCGAGGTTTCCACCACGTAGTAGTCGCGGCGCACGTCGCCGCCGTCCCACCAGCCTGATTCGATCCTCTCGGGGCCGGATAACACGCGCAGGGAGTGATCGCGCAATGGCATGGGGCGCGGCAGCAGCCAGGTTGGGCGTGGTGGCAATTGCAGCGGTGGCGGCTCGCGCACCATGTCGATGTCGCGGCGCAATGCCTGTTCGGGGCGCGGATCAGGATGGCCGGCGAGTTGATACAGCGCGTCAGCACCGAGCCGGGCACGCAGGCGTTCGCGCAAGGCTTCCCATGGCAGTGCCTGCGCAGGCCGGGATTCGAACAGA
Source organism: Lysobacterales bacterium (assembly GCA_038236425.1). Lineage (GTDB taxonomy): Bacteria > Pseudomonadota > Gammaproteobacteria > Xanthomonadales > Xanthomonadaceae > Arenimonas. The sequence goes on along the minus strand of JBBRZU010000004.1, from coordinate 19,316 downwards.
TCGCGTCCGGCCGGCACGAATGGCGGCAGTTCGTGCGCTTCCAGCCGCAGGGCGCGCACTGGCGCCGGGATGCTGCTGCGTTCGAGCCGCGCGCGTGCAAGCTCAAAAAGACGTACAGGATCGCGCTCGGCAGCGAGCAATCCCACCGTCACCACAGTATCGGGCGGCTTGCGCTGTTCGCGCGCGGCATGGCCCTGGATGATCGCCATGTCCTCGTGCTCGAGTACCAGGTCGAAGCGCTGCACGCCGCCATCGCGGCCCGACAGGTACGCGGAAAGATCATTGACCAGGCGACGCAGCGGGAACAGCAGGGCCGGGTGGTAGGAGATTTCGTAGCCGAACTCGATGCGCTGCCCGAACATGTCCGGCGGCCGATACAGCTCGCGCGGATCGGGCGCATCGCCGCGCATGCGGTCGAGGTGATCGAGCAGGGCGGTGCCGAAGCGGCGGGCCAGGCCGGCGCGCGGCAGCGCGAACAACTGGCGTAGCTGGCGCAGGCCCATCGCTGCCATCGCCTGCACCTGGGCGTCAGCCATGCGCGCCTTGGCCAAAGGTGCACGACCGAGCATGCGCTGCAACTGGAGCGTGTCGGTGAGTGCCATGCCGTCTTCGCAGGCTGCCATCACACAGGCACCGAGCGGTGTCGGCGCCATGGCGATGCGATGCCGCAAGCCCAGTGCCTGCAGGTCGTCGCGCAGCATCCGCTCCAGCCGCGGCCAGGGGCCGAACAGGCCGAGGCTGCCTTCGACCTCGAGCAGGATCGCGTCCTCGTCCTGCAGGCAGACCATCGAGCTGTAGCGATAGGCCCAGCCAGCGAGTAGCTGACGCAGCGCGGCGTCCTCGCGCGGATCGTGTTCGAGTACGGCGACATCGGGTAGCAGTGCTTGCGCTGCGAGCAATGGCTGTCCGGGATACAGGCCGGCGCTGCGCGCGGCTTGGTTGGCATCGAGCAACACACGGCGCTGCACGGGGCCGCTGATCAGCGCGAAAGGCGCCTCGGCCGACGCGCTGTCGGGGCGTTTGCGCTGGACGGTATCCAGCGCCAGGTGTGGCAGCAGCAGGCAGGCCCAGAGCATGCGTGCGCCATCAGTGCCGGAACGACGTGCATGGATGCACGCGTGCTGCGGGCGCAGGATGCGCAAGAGCGGCCGGATGGAAGGGCAGCGCGCCGGCGGGGGGCAGGGCACCGCGGCATTTCAACAGGCGCAGTTCCGGTCGCCCGCCATCGCCACCACCACGCAGGCTCAACCGAAACGGTGCGGGCGAGGGATTGTCGCGGGCGCGCAGCGAACGGAATGCGATGCCGAGTGTCTGGCCTGCTTCGGCCGCGACCTGCAGGCGACGCAATGCGTGGTCGTCGGCCTGCAGTGGCCAGCCGAGCACCGCGCCGCAGCAACCCGCGCGCAGTGCCTGTTCCATCACCCACAGCGCATCCTTCGGCGCCGCCTCCACCAGATGCAGGCGTGACAGGCGCAGGCCCGCGGCCTGCCAGGCCGGCGCATACACGCGATACGGCGGCGCGACCACCAGCACCGGGCGATCGGCACGTGACAACGCGGCCAACGTCGGCAACAGCAGCGCGAGTTCGCCCACACCATCGGCGGCGATCATCACCTCGACCAGCGCGGCCTCGGGCCAACCCCCGCCGGGTAGTGCGGCATCGAGCGCGGCGCAGCCGGTCGGGTGGGTGGAACGACGCGCCTGCGGTGCATCCTGGCCGCGCCAGAGGCGACGGTCCTGCAGCAGCGGCTCCAGCGAGGCCGCTGTGTTGGCGATGGCATGCATGCTCAGGCGCCCCGTACGAGGCCGCAGTACAGGCCCTCGATGGCGAAGTCGGCATCGGCCGCAATCACGATCGGTGCGTAGTCGGGATTGCGCGGCAGCAGGGTGATGCGCCGGCTGTCGCGCTGGAAGCGCTTGACGGTAAGTTCGCCATCGATGCGTGCGACCACGATCTGTCCATTCTCGGCGACCGGCGTGCGATGCACGGCGATCAGGTCGCCGTCGAAGATGCCGTCGTCCACCATCGAATCACCCTGCACCTTGAGCAGGTAGTCGGGGGTGGGAAAGAACATGGCGCGATCGAGCAGCAGGTGGCGCTCCACGTCGCCGGCGGCGATCGCGCCATCAGCGCCGATCGGCGTACCCGCCGCCACGCGGCCCAACACCGGCAATTCCAGCGCACCCTCGCGCCGACGCGAGAATGATGCCGATGAAGCCGATGCCGGCGAAGACAAGGGCGGCAGGCTGCGCAGGCGGATGCCGCGCGCCTTGCCCGGCAACAATCGCAGCCGGCCCTTGGCCTCGAGCGCCAGCAGGTGCTTGTGCGCGCCGCGGGTCTGCTTGAAGCCGAAGGCGGCGGCGATCTCGGCCAGGGTGGGCGGCAGGCCCTCGTCGCGTACCTTGGCGGCGATGAAGTCCAGGACGGCTTGCTGGCGGTGGGTGAGCTCGGACATGGTCACAATATAGGTACCTCTGGAGGCAAACAGCAAGCGGGAAATTCGTCGGTAATGGATTCAACGACTTGCCTGTCTCAGCAGATGAAACACGCAAAGCACGTTCAGCCAGCGATGTCTCGACCGGGGTTTCCCCGGGGTTAATGCTGGCCGCGCATTGCGCACTTACCATCGGGGCATGCATCAGACGCGCACCGCCCTGGTTCGCCGCCTGCAGGCGCTGGAAGACGGCCTGGACCGGCGGATCGAACAGAACCTGGACACGGCCGATCCCTGGCCGGAGTTCGAGGACAAGGCTGCGGCCATCCGCCAGGCGGCGGCCGCGAAAGATCGCGAGTACGTGGGCCTGCGTATCCACGGGATCCTGGCCCGGCATGGGCTGGCTCCCGCCACCGGTGCCCACCACCAGTCACCATCCCTGCCGCGCAACGCGCCGCAACCCAGAACCGGAGCAAGACTGTGAGCCAGAAAATCGTCGGGAATTTTGTCGTTGGCACCGTGTATTCGAGCAATGAGATCGGGCAGTGGACCGGCGCCTGGATGGTCCGCCGCTATGGCGTCAACAATGGGCGGATCATCGCGCTCAAGTCGGTGCCCGACCTGTATCCGACCTGCCAGGAGGCTGCCGAGCGGGCGATGCACTTGGGCGAGGAGTACGCCAAGACGCTCGACCAGGCGCTGGGTGACATGCCCGTGACGGGTTCGGGCGATGAGCTGTTCATCCCGCCCTCGGCCAGCGCACAACGTTCCGAGGCCTTGTCCGGCGCTGCCTGACGCGCCATCGCGGGTCGTGCTCGCTGCGTCACGCTCACTGCGTCACGCCCGAGCGTCGTGCCTGACCGTCGCATCGCCGCGCAGCGGCTCCGGCTTGGGGCACAATGCCCCAGCACCGACGCTTGGGGAGCGCATGGACGAGATCGTGATTCGCCCGGTCAGCACCGATGCCGAACTCGCTGCGATCGGCCGGCTGCGCTACGACACCTATGTGCGCGAACTCGGGCGCCGCCCTGCGGGCAGCGACGATGCGCTGGGCGTGCAGATCGAGGAAGAGGACGCGCTGTCGACCATCTATGCCGCGTTCGACGGCGACGCGCCGGTCGCCTGCCTGCGCCTGACCACGATGGACCGCCTGCCGCCCGACAGCCGTTGGCGAGATTTCTACGATTCCGATGTTTTCCCGGTGCCCGGTTCGCAGCAGGCGATGCTGTCGCGCCTTGTGGTCCGCGCCGATCACCGCGCAAGCCTGCTGGCACCGCGCCTGCTTGCCGCGGCCTACGATGCATTCCGCAGCAACGGCGGCGAGATCCTGTTCCTGCGCTGCAGTGCGAACATGGTCCCGCTGTATGAGGTCATGGGCTGCCGCCGTTACAAGGCAGGCACGACCGATACCGATGCCGGCTTCCGGTTACCCATGGTCATGGTGGCCGGGGACTGGACCTATTTCGAGGCGGTGAAATCCCCCATGCTCGAAAACGTGCAGCAATTTGCACCGAACGTCACCCTGGGTGACTGGTTCGAGACCCGGTACCCGGAACACTCCCGCCCAGCCAGCGTGCGCGTACTGGGCAAGGACGAGTTCCTGCTCAGCTTCGCCGCGCGGCTCAACAGCGCCGGTATCCCGCTGCTCGACGACCTGGACGGCGAGGACAAGGAATTCCTGTTCCTCGCAGCTGGCCATCTGGACGCAGCGGCGGGTGAAACCATCCTGCGCAAGGGCGAGATCGGAGACCAACTGTTCCTGATCCTGGACGGTGCGGTGGAAGTCACCGAGTCGCCGCGCGGGCAGCGCAGGGTACTCACGACGCTGGGCGCCGGCCAGATGTTCGGCGAAGCGGGGTTCCTGATGCAGTCGCCTCGTACCGCCGACGTCACCGCGATCACCGACACCCAACTGGTTGCGCTGGGCGTGGACGGTTTCGCACGGCTGGGCGAAGCACATCCAGGGGTCGCGCTGAAGGTCATGCGCAACCTCAGTCGTGCGCTGTGCATGCGCCTGTACGCCCATAACGCAGACTGAAGCAAGCACGCATGAAAAAGGACCGCAACTTGCGCTGCGGCCCCTGATGGAGCAACTGCGGCCAGCGCGTGCGCGCTCGCCGTGTTTACCGGTTTAGCGGCCGTCGCCGTCCGCATCGCCTGGCAGGGCGCGCTCGACGTAGTGCCAACCGTCACGCACCGCACCCTTGGCCTCGCTCCATGCCAGGCGCGAGTTGCCCTTGGTCGATTCCCAATTGCGTTCCAGGTCCGACTCCACATCATCGAAGCGACGGCCGCGATAATTGCCGTAGCCGTCATAGCCCAGCTTGTAGGCCGGCTCATAGTCGTTCCACTCGCGACCCGACGCGAAGTACGGCGTCGACTGGTAGCTGTTCTTCCAGTGCGTGTTGTACTCGGTGGGATTGACTGCCTCGGCAATGCTGTCGCCGGTAGCTGCGCCGACGATGCCGCCGAGCACTGCACCGGCGGCCATGCCGATCGGGCCTCCAACTGCGCCAACCGCGGCACCCGTGACGGCGCCTGCTGCGGCACCGGTTCCGGCGCCAATGGAATGATCCTTGCGAATATCGGACATATCTCTCTCCTTAAGATTGTCGCCGCGCTCCTCGCGGCGATCCCGTACCGGGAGCCTGCATCCTGTACCAATTAAAATTAACCAAGATGGAACCTGCGCAACAATTCTCGACTGCGCGCGCGTCGCGCAAGCGGCCTTATTCAGCGCGACGCAAGCTCGCCGGCATCCAGTTCCTGCAGCAGCTCATAGTCCACGTTGAGCACGTCGCCGCTGAACTTGTCGACGCTCGCGCTGAAGCGGGTAAATGCGGCGCCTTCCCCGCTGAAGCGGGTGATGCCATTGCCGCTGACCACCATGCGATTGCGACCACTGGCGATGCTGTCCACGCCAACCAGGGTGAACGCGGCGGGCTGCGATGCAAACTCGGCATGGATGCCGGCACCGACTTTCTTTTCGATCGCGGCACGCATCGCGTCGCCGAGCCCGGTCGATGACGCGAGCCGCCGGGCCGTCGGCATGCCGGCTTGCGCGGTACCGCTGACCTTGTAATCGACCCGTTCGACCGACTGCGTGGAAGGATTCCAGTCTGCTTCCACATGAACCGGGAGAATTCCGCCCGCGCCCAGCGAGACCAGCGCATCGCCATCCACGGCAACGATGGCCACGCTGGTGCGACGCAATGCGAGTCCGGACACGTCCACGGTGACGCTCACGTCCTGCAGGTCGGCGCGGATACGCGACTGCAGCGATTGCGCGACTGCGTTGCGCACCTGGGACATCGAGGCGGCATCTGATGCCGGGAACAGCAGCGCGGGCGCGGCGGTCGGCGGCGTGGCGGCATTCGCTGTCGCGTCGCCCCCTGCGAGTCCCCGACCGGCATCAATGACGCCGATGGCGGCGACTAGGAACAGGCTGGCGATCACTTTTACAGAGAACATGGGCAGCGCATCCGTGCGGCGGCGGGGTGGCCGAATCCTGCGCAACAGCATGCATGGCGCGACTCCGGCAGGGACATGCTCCACTCCCGGGCCTTTCTGGCGACTGAACCGCGCATTGCCCTGCCGCACAGTTCTCCTTCCTGCCGCTTGGATATCGTGCAAGATGCGTGTCTTGCGACGAGAGTCGCCTTGTGTGCGGGCACGCCGCACGACCGGAGAGAGGATTGATGGCGAACAGCAGCGCCCTGGCAGGACGGATCCTGGCGATCGACGACGATCACGAGTTGCTGCGCAATTTTTCCCTTTGTCTGGAGCAGGACGGGCACCGAGTCATGACCGCAGCCACCCTGGCCGAAGGCCTGCGCCTTGCGGCGACACAGCCCTTCCATGTCTGCCTGCTCGACCGCAACCTCGGCCCGGACTCGGGGATCGAGGCGCTGCCGAGGTTTCGCCAACTCGCGCCGCAGATGCGCATCATCGTGGTGACCGCCCACGCCGGCGTGGGCGAGGCGGTGAACGCCATGTCCGAAGGCGCCTGCGATTACCTGGTCAAGCCCTGCTCGCCGGACCAGCTGCGCATCGCCGTCGCCCGCCAGGTGGATACTCGCCACCTGCTTGATCGCCTCGAGCAATTCGAGCGCAACGCCACCGCGTCCCAATTCAAGCTGTCCAGCAACAACGCAGCGATGAACGAGGCGCTGCGCGTCGCCTACCAGGTCGCCGGCACCGATGCCAACGTGCTGCTGCTTGGCGAAACCGGCACCGGCAAGGGCGTACTCGCGGCGGCAATCCACGCGGCGAGCCCGCGCGCCAAGGCACCGATGGCTATCGTCAACTGTCCCTCCCTGAACGACGAGCTCATGGAAGCGGAACTGTTCGGCGACGCGTACGGCAATGATGGCAATGCGGAAAACATCGTCGGGCGGGTTGCCTATGCCGAGGGCGGAACCGTGTTCCTGGACGAGATCGGCGACTTTCCGCTGTCGCTGCAGCCGCGACTGCTGCGTTTCATCCAGGACCGCCTGTACGAACGCGCCGGCGATCCGACCACGCGCAAGGCCGACACCCGCATCATTGCCTCGACCAACCATGACCTCAACGCCATGGTTGCGGCCGGGACGTTTCGCGAAGACCTGCTGTACCGGCTGAATGTCATCACCATCACCCTGCCGCCGCTGCGCGACCGGCCGGAGGACATCGCCGAACTGGCGCAGGGCTTCGTCGAACGCTATTCGGCCAGCTACCGGCTGCCCGCGCGCGGGCTGTCTGCACCGGCGCTGGCCCTGCTTCGCCAGTATCGCTGGCCCGGCAACGTGCGCGAGTTGCAGAACCTGATGGAGCGCGCCGTGATCCTGTGTCCCAATGCGCAGATCGGTCCGGAATTCATCGCCATCGCGCGTCCCCCGGGCGACCACGCCGTGGCGGTTCCGGGCGCGCCGCTGTCGCTCGAGGAGCTCGAGCGCCTGCATATCCAGAGCATCCTGGCCAGCTGCGATACGCTCGAGGCAGCCGCCCGCACGCTGGGCATCGACAGCTCGACCCTTTACCGGAAGCGGAAGACCTATGAACTCTGACCCGACCCCAGCCGCGCCAGGGGAAGCCGTGGAGGAATCGGCTGCGTCCGCACCGACCGTGCTGGTGGTTGACGACCAGCAGGCCAACGTCAGGATGGTCAGTTCCCTGCTCGCACGGTCCGGCTACCGGGTGCTTGCCTCGCTCGGAGGTGCGGATGGCCTTGAGCAGGCGCGCGCTGAGCAGCCCGACGTGATGCTGCTGGACATGCGCATGCCCGGGATGGACGGATTCGAAGTCCTGCGCCAGCTCAAGGAGGACGTGGCAACCCGCGACCTGCCAATCATCTTCCTCACCGCCGATGTCGACCGTGAAAACCTGATTCGCGCCTTTGCCGAGGGTGCGATCGACTACATCACCAAGCCGTTCGTCGCCGAGGAGCTGCTGGCCCGCGTGCGCAACCACATCGACCTGAAATGCTCGCGCGATTCCCTGCGCCGATTCGCCCAGGACAAGCAGGAGATGGCGGAGCTGGTGGCGCACGACTTGCGCAACTACTTTGCCAATATCGTGTTCGCTGCGGAGTTGCTGAGCTCGTCCGCGGAACTGAAGGACGGGCACAGGCGCCTGGCGGATTCCATCAAGAGCTCGGCCGACACCGGCATGCTGTTCCTGCAGGCCTTCCTGGAGCAGCAGGAGCAGCAGGCGCATGGCGCAGCGATCGAGCCGCTGCCGGTGCGCCAGATGCTGTGCGAGGTGGTCGATCTGCTCGGCCGCGCCGCCAAGGCCAAGTCGATCCATCTGGACCTGTTGCCCCACGACATGGTGATCGTCTCGGGCCTGCGTGCGGGCGTCACCCACGTATTGCAGAACCTGGTGTCGAACGCGATCAAGTACTCGCCGCGCGACACCCGGGTCGAGATCACCGCCGTGCGCCATGGCAAATGCGGGCGCATGCAGGTGCTTGATCGTGGCCCCGGGATCGACGAAACCGACCAGGCGCAGCTGTTCCAGCGTTTCACCAAGTTGTCCAATGAGCCTACCGAAGGCGAGAGCAGCACGGGACTTGGGCTGGCGCTGTCCAAGCAACAGGCGCGCGCGATGGGCGGAAACCTCTGGTACGAGTTGCGCGAAGGCGGTGGCTCGGTGTTTACCCTGGAGCTTCCGCTGGCCTGAATCCGTCTTCCAATCCGGGGCTTTGCATGATCGCCCCGTCCGCCAACGAGGCCCTTGCGTGAACACCAATATCGAAATCAGCCGCCCACGACTACACGATTCCACCCGGGTCCGTATCGCCGGCATCGGGGCATTGCTCCGGCAATGGCTGCACAGTTGAGTTTCGAAGCAGCCATGTCGGAACACGGACCTGCCAATGTCCTGCTGGTAGATGACGACCCGTCGCGTCTGCTCGATTACCGCGCGATCCTGGCGCCACTCGGTGAAAACCTGGTCGAGGCGAATTCGGGTGCAGAGGCGCTGCGCCGGGTGGTGGAGGTCGAGTTCGCGGTGATCCTGCTGGACGTCGACATGCCCGGCATGGACGGCTTCGAGACCGCCAGCCTGATCCACCAGCATCCGCGCTATGCCAAGACCCCGATCATCTTTGTTTCGGCTGAAATCGTCAGCGAACTTGACCGCCTGCAAGGCTACAAGCTCGGCGCCGTGGACTACCTGATGCTGCCGATCATCCCGGAGATCCTGCGCAGCAAGGTCGCGGTGCTGTCGGAGTTGCATCGCAAACGGGTCGAGCTGCAGGGCCTGAACACCCGGCATGAAATGGCCAATGAGCAGCTTGCACTTGCCAACGCGGCGCTGCAGGCGGAAAAGGCAAGTGAGGTACGCCAGCTCAACCAGTCGCTGAGTGCGTCCAACGCCGAGCTGGAGCGGATCAACCGCAGCCTGCAGAGCGAAATCCGCGAGCGCGGCAAGGTCGAGCACCAGCTGCGCCAGGCGGACCGGCGCAAGGATGAGTTCCTGGCCACGCTCGCCCACGAACTGCGCAATCCGCTCGCACCGATACAGAGCGCACTCAACGCGCGCAAGCTCGGCATGGGTGGTGACGTCGACGATGGCATACAGTCAGTCATCGAACGCCAGATGCGCCAGCTGGTGCGACTGGTGGACGACCTGCTGGACGTCTCCCGGATCACCCGCGATCGCCTCGAGCTTCGTCGTGAAATGGTTGACCTGGCCGAGGTTCTCACCATCGCCAGGGAGACGGTGCAGCCGTTGCTGGCCTCGGCCGGCCAGACGCTGGAAGTCCACCTGCCGGTGGGTGCGCTGCCCCTGCACGCGGATCCGCATCGCCTGGCGCAGGTTTTTTCCAACCTGCTGAGCAATGCTTCGAAGTTCTCCGCCCAGGGCAGCACCCTGAGCCTTGCAGCGGAGCTGGAGGCCGGGCGGATCCTGGTGCGGGTGCGCGATACGGGCATCGGCCTGGATCGCGAGCATCTGCTCACCATCTTCGACCTGTTTGCGCAGGTGGATACCTCCTTGGAACGTGCACGTGCTGGATTGGGCATCGGACTCACGCTGGCCCGCCGCCTCGTGGAACTGCATGGTGGCCGCATCGCCGTGCACAGCGAGGGCATCGGACACGGCGCTGAGTTTTCGGTGGACTTGCCACTGCTCACCGAACAACCGTCGCAGCCGGTGCAGCTCGACGCCGAGCTGCCTGCACCCGAAGCGACCGCGCCCGCCACGCATTTTCTGCGTGTGATGGTGGTGGACGACAACCGAGACTCTGCCGACATGCTGGCCTTGTCGCTGCGCCTGATGGGTCACGAGGTCCGTGCCTACTACGATCCACTGGAAGTCGTTGAAGCAGCGCAGGCCTTCGGTCCCGACCTGATCTTCATGGACGTGGGAATGCCGGTGCTCAACGGATTCGACCTGGCGACGCGAATGCGGGCGCAGTTCCTGCCCGGTGAGGTGCGCCCACGCCTGGTGGCATTGACCGGGTGGGGACAGGAAGATGACCGGCGCCGGTCCGAAGCGGCCGGCTTCGACGAGCACCTGGTCAAGCCGGCCGAACTGGAAACCATTGAGCGCGTCTGCAGCGGAGTCTCGGCCGTGCTGGCCGAACGGAGCGTGCGCACGTGACTACGGATGCGGCCAACCCCGCGATGCATGACGCGAACCTTGGCGTGCCGACCGCATGGTGGGCGCGCTTGGGGCACGATCTGCGTGGACCAGTCAGTCCGATGCGCCTGGCTGTCCAGGTGCTGCGCAGTGATCGTTGTACCGCCCTGGAACGGGAAGAGGCATTGCAGCTGCTCGACCGCCAAGTCGATCGGTTGCTGGGCGAAATCGACGACGTGGCGGAGCTGATGCGCTTGCGCGCCGGCACCTGGGTGCTCAGGGCAGGCCACGGCGATCTCAATCTCATCCTCGACACTGTTTCCGGGCGGGCATCGTTGACACGCAGGCTGCAAGAGCGCGGACAATCGCTGCGGGTCTGCGATGCCGGGCAGCCGGTTGAAATCGAACACGATGCCGAACGACTCGGCGCAATCCTCGAATTCGTCCTGCACAAATCTGCGGAACTCTCGCCGCGAGGTGCGCAGTTGCGGCTGGGCTTGCGCGACGAAGGTTCCGTCGCCTGCCTCGAAATCGACGGCGTCGGCGCGGCCCTGTTCGACGATGTCGAAGTGGCCTGGCTGCTCGGGAGCGAGGGCGTGGATCCGCTGCAGGTTTCGCTCCGGCCCGTGCTGCTGCGCGCCGTTGCCGACCGCCACGGGCTGAGTCTGCGGGCCATGCCGCTGCAATCCAGGCTGGAGCTTTGCGTGCCTGCCACCACTGTCGCTGCATAGGACGACAATTTCCGACCTCCGAACAGGTCGTGTTCAGCTTTCCGGACATATGGTTAACCGGCAGGAAAAAGGCCACCGCCCGATCCGCGCTCTACCAAACCACACAAGGATGTATTCCATGAACACCAGTTCCCGACTGTTCCTCGCCTTCGCCCTCGCTGCCTCGCTCGCTGCCTGCGACAGTCCCGCCACCGACCAAGCCCAGGCCGACCAGGCCAAGGCAGACGCCAATGCCGTGGCACCCACGGCTGACTCGGCTGCCGCTGATGCCAGCGCTGCCATGTCCAACGCCGGCGACGCGATCTCCAATGCCGCCGATGCCAGCGCCACCGCCGCCGCTGCCACCGCCGAGGAAGCCAATCGCAACATGGCCGCGGCCGGCCATGAGGCCAGCGCCGAAGTGAAGGAAGAGACGATGCAGGCTGCCGATGCGACCCAGGCCGCTGCAGACGCCGCTGCCAACAAGATGGATGACAGCGCCAACCCGAAGAAATGACATCGGCGAAAAAGGCCGGATCCGACGGGCGTCCAGCAGACGCCCGTCGTTTTTGGAGCAGGAAGCGCCTGTGGCTTGCCGGAATCGCCGGGGCCATGATCGCGATCGTCGTCACCATCGTGGTGATGAATTTCCGCAGTTCGGAAAAACAGATCGATACGTCCCTCACGCACAAGTACAACGTGGATGACCCGCAGTTCCTGCGCGAACTTGGCATCCTGCTTGGCCCGGCGATCATTCCCGGGAACCGGATCGATCACCTGGAAAACGGGGAACAGATTTTCCCGGCCATGCTCGAAGCGATCCGCGGGGCCAGGGAAACCATCAATTTCGAGACCTACATTTATTGGTCGGGTGCGATCGGCAAGGAATTTGCCGACGCCCTGGCGGAGCGCGCCCGCGCCGGCGTAAAAGTACATGTGTTGCTCGACTGGGTCGGCAGCCAGAAGCTCGACAACGCCATGGTGGAACGGCTGAAGGCATCCGGCGTGCAGGTGCAGGTCTACCACCCGTTGCGCTGGTACAACCTTGGCCGGATCAACAACCGCACCCACCGCAAGCTGCTGGTGGTGGACGGCAGGATCGGATTCACCGGTGGTGTCGGCATCGCCGATGAGTGGAATGGCCACTCGCAGGACCCGGACCACTGGCGCGATTCGCACTATCGCCTCAAGGGCCCGGCTGTGGCGCAGATGCAGGCGGCTTTCCTCGACAACTGGATCAAGACCTCGGGCAAGGTCCTGTCTGGCGAGTCCTATTTCCCATCGCTGGAGCCCGTCGGCGACCAGATGGCACAGGTGTTCACCAGTTCGCCCAGTGGTGGCGGCGACAGCATGCAATTGATGTACCTGTTGTCGATCACCGCGGCGGAAAAGACCATCGACCTGTCCGCGGCCTATTTCGTACCCGATGCGCTGACCCGGCGCGCGTTGCGTTCGGCGATGGACCGGGGCGTCAAGCTGCGCATCATCGTGCCGGGCAAGCGGATCGATTCGGCCGTGGTGCGCCTGGCCTCGCGCGCCGACTGGGGCGAGTTGCTGCAAGCCGGGGCGAGCATCTACGAATTCCAGCCGACAATGTTCCACTGCAAGACCATGATCGTGGACTCGCAACTGGTATCGGTGGGTTCGACCAATTTCGACAATCGCAGCTTCCGGCTCAATGACGAAGCCAACTTGAACGTCTACGACAAGGTGTTCGCCGAGCAGCTGGAAACCGTGTTCGAGCAGGACATGAAGCGGTCCAGGAAAATCACTTACCAGGCATGGAAAGAGCGGCCGCTGCGGCAGAAGATTACGGAGTGGATGTCATCGTTACTGTCGTCGCAGCTGTAAGCTTGGCGCAGGCAATTCCTTCCAGGGGTGGTGATGGAGGTAGGTCGAGTTTTCCCGATGTGGCATGGCGCAGCGATGCTGGCGCCCGGGGTGGGCTTTGAGCTTGCCCACTGACCGGTTGCCATCGCGCAGCGCATCGCTGCCGTGGATGGCGGGGTTGCTGCTGTCGCTCGCCACGCTCGGCAGTCCGTTGCTGGCGGCGCCGGCGCCGGTCGCCGCGCCGGTACAGACCGAGAACCAGATGCAGGCTGAGTATCTGGTCAATTTCCTGCGCTTCACCCAGTGGCCGGAGCGCACCTTCCATCAACCCGATGCGCCGTACGTGATCGCAGTCATAGGAGACAAGGGCGTCGCCGATGCTGTTCGCGCCGCCGCGACGGCTGCGGGTCGGATCGGCAGGCGCAGCGTGGAGGTGCGCTGGATCGAATCGGGGCGCGGAACCCGCGCGGCGCCATTCGATTCCGCGCAGGATCGCGAGAACCTGCTCCAGCTCAAGCGCAGTCACCTGGTGTTGTTCCACTCCAGCGCCGGCGCAGTTCCCTGGCAGGCCTTGTCGGACCTGTGGGGACAACCGGTGCTGACGGTAAGCGACGTTCCCGGCTTCGTCCGCAGTGGTGGCATGATTGGACTGGTAACCGGGTCGGGCCATGTCGAGTTCGAAGCCAACCCGGTCGCGATACGCAATGCCAGGCTCAAACTGAGCGCCAAGGTCCTCAAGCTGGCACGCACCGAGCGGAGCAGCCCGCGATGATCCGCCGCTGGTTCCGGAGCATGCACTCGTTTGGCGACAAGGTGACTTGGTTGCTGACCTTGACCTCGGCCGTGGCGATTGCCCTGGTCTGCTTCACGCTATCGGCGGTTGACTATGCCTACCAACGTCGCGAGACCCTCGCGAGCCTGGAGGCGCAGACCCTGATCGTGGCAATGAACAGCGGCGCACCCCTGGCATTCTCCGATCATGCCAATGCCGCCGAGGCATTGGCGGCCTTTCGCGCCCGCCCGGCGGTTGCGCAGGCCACCCTGTACGACGTTTCAGGGCGCGTCTTTGCGCAGTACCTGCGCAGCGCGCGCGATGGCGGCGGGCAGGACAGCGCTTCCGGGGGCCTGTTCCCGCGCTGGTACAGCCACAGGGCACCGGTCGAGGATCGGGGGCAGTTGCTTGGCCGCATTGAAGTGCGCAGCGACATGCGTGGGCTGTACCAGCACCTGGTGCGCATGCTGTTGCTGTCGCTGCTGGTGTCGGCCTTCGCGGTCGGGCTGGTGTATGCCTTTGCGCTGCAGATCCGCGGGCTGCTGGTCCGGCCGATCGCATTGTTGTCGGCGACCGCGCGACAGGTCTCGCAAACCAAGGACTATTCCCTGCGCGCGGCCAAGGTCAGCGACGACGAGCTCGGCGAATTCACCGACACCTTCAACCAGATGCTCGAACAGATCCGCAAGCAGGACCTCGAGATCCACGCCTCGCGCGCCGATGCCCTGCATGCTGGCCGGCTCAAGGATGAATTCCTCGCCACCCTGTCGCATGAACTGCGCACGCCGATGACGCCGATCCTTGGCTGGGCGCAGATCCTGCAGCGCAATGCTGATGGCAACCCGCAGGTGCTGCAGGCCGCGGAAGTGATCGAGCGCAATGCCCGTGCGCAGAACCGGATCATCGACGACCTGCTCGACATGAGCCGGATCGTGTCGGGCAAGGTGCGCCTGGATGTCCGCCCGGTCGACCTGGCGCAACTCATCGCCGATTCGGTGGACACGGTCACCACCGCGGCCCAGGCACGGGGAATCGTGATCGAGCGTGACATCGATCCGACGGTCGGTTTCGTACCGGGCGATTGCCATCGCCTGCAGCAGGTGCTCTGGAACCTGTTGACCAATGCCATCAAGTTCACCGGGCCGCACGGTCAGGTGGTCATCGTGCTGCGCCCCGTGGAGGGTACGGTCGAGGTTGCCGTTCGCGATACCGGCCAGGGGATCGGTGCGGACTTCCTGCCGCATGTGTTCGAGCGGTTCCGACAGGCTGACAGTTCCAATACCCGGCAACATTCCGGGCTCGGCCTGGGCCTGGCGATCGTGAAGCAGTTGGTGGAGATGCACGGGGGCCAGGTTCGCGTGGAAAGCCCGGGCGAAGGGAAGGGTGCCACCTTTACGGTGTCGCTGCCTGTGCGGGCTTCCGGACCGGACAAGGCATTGACCCCGGCGCCGGGCAATGCACGCGTTGCAGCAGTAAAAACGCCCATGGCGGTTGCAGGGACGCTGTCCGGGCAGCGTGTACTGGTGGTCGATGATGAGCAGGACGCACGCCATCTGATCGGTCAACTGCTGGAGGACTGTGGGGCGCAGGTGCGCCTGGCGGACTGCGCGCAGACGGCGCTGGAGATCCTGGGGACATGGCATCCGGACATCCTGCTCAGTGACATTGCGATGCCGGATCAGAGCGGATATGAGCTGCTCGAGCAGGTGCGCGCGCTTCCTGCTGCGTCCGGCGGAGACATCCCGGCGATTGCGCTGACTGCATTCGCACGGCCGGAAGACAGGGAACGCGCCTTGATTGCCGGGTTCGCCGCGCATGTCGCCAAACCAGTTGACCAGGCCGGCTTGCTTGAGGTGGTGATGCGCGTGGCCGGGGTGCGGATTGCGGCAGGTGAAGACGACGTCGGATAGCGAGTTGCCGGTCGCGGTGATGCGGTGGTGCACGGCAATCGATTCAGGCATCCAGGTGTATCGCGCACGCGCCGGTTCATGATTTGCAACCTACCCACAATGGTGTCCGCGCAAGCGCCCGATCTTTACTGTTTTTTAGCCACGTCCGCGTTAGCGTGGTGCACGCGACGTGTTTCGCCAATTCGCGCAAGCGCTAATGCGGGACGACGTTGCGATTCGGAGCAAACCATCCAGGAGGACGCAGCAATGGCGAACCAGAACCAGAACCAGGGCCAACAAGGCAACGGGCGGAGGGGCACGCATAATCGCGGCTTTGCCAGCATGAGTGAGGCGGACCAGCGTGAGATCGCCCGCATGGGCGGCACAGCGGTCAGCGAGAATCGGGAACACATGGCGGCGATCGGCCGCAAGGGCGGCGAAGCGAGTGCCGAGACCCGGGCTGCAAACCGCCTCGCGGCCAAGTCCAGGGCGGAGCAGGCGCAGCGCCAGGCTTCGATCACCGCGACGCCTGCACGCAAGCAGGAAGCCGACGCGATGGAGCGGCCAGCGGCCTGAGCAGTTCCGACGCCGCGTTGGTACACGATGATCAGCGCGACCTTCGCTGAAACAGATCGGGCATCAAATGAAAAGGCCGCGCAATCGCGCGGCCTTTTCGCCGTGGGTGCCGGCTCGCGTCAACGACGCGGGCGAAGGCAGGCTTCCGGGAGCTGGATTACGGCAGCAGGACCTTGTCGATGACGTGGATCACGCCATTGCTCTGGTAGACGTTACCGATGGTGACATGGGCCATGCCGCCCTTGGCGTCGGTCAGCATGTACTGCTTGCCCATGCGGCTGATCGTGAGCGACTCGCCCTGCACGGTCTTGAGCTTGGTGCTGCCGTGGCCGGTCTTGATCAGCTTGTCGATGGCCTTCGTATCCAGGGTGCCCGGGACGACGTGGTAGGTGAGCACGGCGGTCAGGGTCGGCTTGTTCTCGGGCTTGAGCAGGGTATCCACGGTGCCGGCCGGCAGCGAAGCGAACGCCGCATTGGTCGGCGCGAACACGGTGAACGGGCCAGGCGACTTCAGCGTCTCGACAAGGCCCGCGGCCTTGACGGCGGCGACCAGGGTGGTGTGGTCCTTCGAGTTGACGGCGTTGTCGACGATGTCCTTGGTGTTGTACATGGCGGCGCCGCCGACCGTCGGGTTCTTCATGGAATGGGCGCTGGCGCCGGCAGCAAAGGCGAGCGTAGTCGCGAGGACGGCGCTCAGGATGGTGGTCTTCATGGGGGATGTCTCGAGGATGCACTGCGTCGTTGCAGTGGGCGCATCCTGGGCAAGTGCCGGTGCAGGCTTCGTGAGTTTTCCTGCTGATGTTTTCTTCAAGTCAGCGCGCGTTGTGCATCGTGCAGCGCGCGTGCACGCAGGATGAGTGCTGCGTGAAATCCGCCCAGAGTTCTAGCGCGCGGCGCGCCGGCGCTCTCGCGCTGAAGCAAGGGCGTCCTTCTCGCGCGACAGCGCCTCGTCGGCGCGCAGGAATACCTGCTCGATCCGATCCTGCGGCGTAACGGAATCCGCCGACGCAGCAATCAACAGCATTCCGGTGTCGCGCTCGATACCGGGCAGGAAGTCGCGGAGATTCTTCAGGCCGGCGGCCGCGTGGTTTCCGTGCAGCACGACGATCATTTCCGCGCTGCCGGTAGCATGGCTGACGGTATCGGTGGACCCCGCAACCAGCCCGGCCTGCAGTGATTCCTGCACCTGCTCCAGCAGTCGGTGCATGCCGCGCTCTCCGACCCGACGCGACACCGCGGGCAGGTCCTGCACCTCGAAGATCGCCACCGTGAAGCCCAACACGGGAACCGCCTCCTTGGGTCGGGTGGCGGCCGGTTCTGGTGCGGGAGTTGGCGTGGGAATCGGTGCTGGAGTCGGGCCAGGATGTGCCTGGGCAAGCAAGGCGGCGCGCTCGAGTGCGATCAGGCGATGCCTGGCCTCGAGCAGGTTCATGGTGATGCGCGCCAATGCCGACAGGCCGTCCTTCTGCACCTGGGTCAGTTCACGGCGCTCGCGGTCGAGCACGCAGACGGTACCGATGGCGGCACCGCTCCGGGTCACCAGCGGCATGCCGGCATAGAAGCGGATGGCATCGTCACCGGTGACGAAGGGATTGTCGGTGAAGCGTGCATCGGCGGTTGCGTCGGGTACTTCCATCAACCGGTCGGGATGCCGGATCACGTGGTCGCAGAAAGCTTCATCCCGCGGGCCACCGGCGATCTCGATGCCCTGTCGCGACTTGAACCACTGGCGGTCACGGTCGATCAGGGAAATCAGCGCGATCGGCGCGTCGCACAGCACCGCGGCCAACCTGACGATGTCGTCGTACGCCGTCTCGGGCAGGCTGTCGAGCACGCGGTAGGTGTCGAGCGCGCGCTGGCGCGCGAATTCATCGGTGACTTGCAGCATGTCCAATGACTCCAGGTAGCGTGCAGGCAATATTGCAGCCCGCCGCCGCGGCGCGCAATGCACGCCGTTTGCGTTTCCGGCGTCGACCCGCGTCAACGACGTGGGCGAATGTATGTTCCCGGGCCGAACAATGGATACACCACGCCCTGGCTCGGCTGCTCCGGATAGTCTGGATTGAGTCGATGCACGCGGGTCCATGTCCATGGCTCGGCATCGTTGTGCTCGCAACCACGATACGGACAACCCGGCAGGGTGCCGGCGTTGTGCGCGGTCCCGTAGCGGTAGGCACGCTCGCAGAGCATGCACCAGAGGAAATCCGCGCAACGCACGTGCAGCGAATCGTCGCCGTGCTGATGCTGGCCGGGGTCAACGGGGGCGTGTTCGCCGGGATTGAACAGGATGATCACTGCGAGTTGGCTTGGGGAGCCGAGGTTTCGTGGGATTGCCAGTTTGCGCGCGCCGGAAAATGCGTTCTGTACGCTCGCCAACATAGGCAACGATGACGGACCGCCTGGTTGCCATCGGGTTCGTCGCTTTCGGGACAGTATGTTAGCTGCGCGTTAGCTGCCCATCCGCTGCGCGTCGGCGGAGCGTCGGCGGAGCGTCGGCGGAGCGGCTCAGGGCGCGCGCGCAGCCAAGGAGATCCCATCTGGACGACTGGTGGCCCCCGGGGCGCCGGACAGATTCAACCTGTGCAACCAAGCGCGATAGCGCGGGTCGCGGCGCAGTGGTCGCATCAATGGATCGAACTTCATGTACACCAATCCCGCGTCGCGCTGCTTGTCTGCGCGATTCAGCCAGGCAAAGGCTTGGTCGGTCTCACCGCGCCATGCGTACGCCTGTGCAGCCTGGTAGGCGTCGGCATCGGCGTAACGCGTCACCAACGCGTCCAATGCTTCTTGCGACTTGAATGCATTGCCGGCATCGTGCTGCGCCGCAGCCAGCCCGGCCAGTCGAAACCCGTGCCCACTTTGCTCGAAGGCTGCGATGGCTGCCTGGGGCTTTCCGGCAAGCAGTTCGGTCAGGCCCAGGTAGTAGGTGTTGTGGTCGTCGGCAGGAGCCAAACGCAATGCACGCAGCAGGATCTCGCGTGCCTCGTCGTACTGGCCGGCGACGGCAAGGTGGTAGCCGAGCATGCCCAGGGGCGTGACT
>JBBRZU010000003.1:0-59283 GCA_038236425.1 Lysobacterales bacterium | reverse complement strand
CGCGGGAATTTTCGAAGCGGTCTGACAGCGACGGCAACGGCGCATATCGACCATGGTCGGCATGCGCTTCCGATGCGCGGTAGCAGTCAGCGTCGCGGAAGGATATGGAACTGGCAGCCTAGCCGCTAGCATGGCGGCTGAGGTGGACAGGGGGTCTTGCATGGGCAACGAGGACAGGCAGGGCGAGTTCCACAAGGCCGATCCCGCCTATCGCCGACAGATGATGGTTGTGCTCGCCATCGTCGTGGTGATTGGCGCAGCGGCCTTGGTCGGATTGCAACTCTGGCTGGCCAAGCTGGGTGCCCGCGCAAGCGCCGGCGACCTGCTCGGTTATGAGGCTTGGCTCAACCGCCTGCTTGCCGGACTCTGCCTGCTGCTTGCTGCATGCGCCGCGGGTTTCGGCTTCTGGCTGAGGCGGACCGCCCAGGCCACCCGCCTGGAGCGGCGCTGGCCCCCGTCGTCCATGCGTACCTCCGCTGACGTGCGAATCCGCTACCTGACGTCGGCTGATGCGCTGGTCACGCAACTGCAGGGCGGGGCCGTCGTGCTGTTCGTACTGGCCGCGCTGCTGGGCGGCTGGGCGATCTGGCTGTTCCGCGCTTGATCGTGGATCAGCGCGAGAGCGCATCCAGCATGTAGGCCCGCGTGGCATCGGCCAGATCCTCGTGGTCGAGTGCAAACTGGATGGTCGCCTCGACCAAGCCGATATGGCTGCCGCAGTCGAACCGGCGTCCTTCGAATCGATAGGCCAACGCGCCTTCTTCGCGCAGCAGCGCGGCAATGGCATCGGTCAACTGGATCTCGCCGCCGGCGCCGGCTGCAGTATTGGCCAAGTGGTTGAAGATGCGCGGGCTGAGAATGTAGCGCCCAACGACCGCCAGTGTGCTGGGCGCAACCGAGGGCGCCGGCTTCTCGACGATGGCAGTGATCTCGCCATGGCGGTCATGGAATGCATTCGTGGCGACGATCCCGTAGCTCGCGGTCTGCTCGCGTGGGACATCCTGCACGGCGATCACGCTGCGCGATTCCCGCTCGGCAAGGTCGGCCATCTGGTGCAGGGCACCAGGCCCGCGATTCCAGATCAGGTCGTCCGCCAGCAGCACTGCGAAGGGCTCGTCGCCAATGACCGGCTGCGCGCAAAGAACCGCATGGCCGAGGCCAAGGGCTTCGGCCTGGGTCACGAAGACGGCGCGCACGCCCTTTGGCAGCACATCCCGGATCAGCGACAGCAGTTCGCTCTTGCCGGCCTTTTCCAGCTTCTGTTCGAGCTCGTAGGCCTTGTCGAAGTAATCGGCGACCGCATGCTTGTAGCGATTGGTCACGAACACCATCGTGTCGCAGCCAGCCTCCACCGCTTCATCCACGGCGTACTGGATCAACGGCCGGTCGATGACCGGCAGCATTTCCTTGGGTACCGTCTTGGTTGCGGGCAGGAACCGCGTTCCCAATCCTGCGACCGGGAACACGGCTTTTCGGATTCGTAAACTCATCGGTGCGTTGACGCCTCTCGGAATTTGGCCAGTGCGATCACGTTCTCGCCGCTCGGCCTGTAGTCGTGCACCGTATGGCGCAGGAAACCCTTGAATACCTCATCCTCGTACTCGCCCCTGAGCAGCACGTCGAGCCGATCCAGGGTGCGCCCCATGTCAGCCACGTCGGCTATCCGCAATTCGGAGCGCAGCACGCGGTGGTTGGCGGTGTGGGTGTATCGCTCCTCGGGATGCAGGACCGTTTCGTGCAGTTTTTCGCCAGGGCGCAGGCCGGTGTATTCGATGGTGATGTCAGTACCCGGATGCTTGCCCGCCAGCCGGATCATCTGTTCGGCCAACTCCCGGATCGCTACCGGCTGGCCCATGTCAAGCGTGAACACGGACGCCGAGGACATCGACAGATTGGTGGCCTGCAGGATGAGTTGGCAGGCTTCTGGAATGGTCATGAAGTAGCGGGTGATGTCTGGATGCGTCACCGTGACCGGGCCGCCCGCGGCGATCTGCTCGCGGAACAGCGGCACGACGCTGCCCGCCGAATCCAGGACATTGCCGAAGCGGACAATGGCAAGTCCCGTCGCGCTTCCCGACAGCACGGCCTGGCAGGCAAGTTCCGCAAGGCGCTTGCTGGCGCCGAGCACGCTGACCGGCTCGATTGCCTTGTCGGTGGAGATCAGCACGAAATGACGAACCTTGGCCTGCCGGCAGGCGCGCGCAACGACTCCTGTCACTTGTACGTTGTTGCGCACGGCGGCGCGCACCTGTGATTCCAGCATCGGAACCTGCTTGCAGGCCGCGGCATGGAAGACGAAGTCGATATCCTTCAGGGCCGGGCGGTAGCTGGCGATGTCACCACAATCGGCTAGTACCGACTGAACATTGAGTTCCGGGAATTCGCTGCCGATACGCCGGGCGATTTCCTCGAGCGACTGCTCGTCGCGTTCCAGCAGCACCAGGCGGCCCACGCCGGCGCGCGCGCACTGGCGTGCAAGCTCCGAGCCGATCGAGCCGCCCGCGCCGGTGATGAGCACCGACTTCTCGCCATAGTGTTCGTGCACCAGTTGCCAATCGAATTGCACGGGCTCGCGGCCGAGCAGATCCTCGATGGCAACTTCGCGCAGTTCGAATCCGCCGTTGTCGTGCTCGAGCTGGTCGGTCAGGCGCGACACTTTGCGGAATGGCAGGCCAGTCGCATCGCACAATTCCACCACTCGCCGCATTTGCGCCGCGTTGGCGGACGGCATCGTGATGACCAGCAGCGACGCGGCGGTTTCGTGTGCCACGCGACTGAGTTCGTCGAGGGTGCCGAGCACCTGTACGCCCTGGATCTTGGCGCCCTTCAGCACGGCTGTGTCGTCGAGCAGCCCCACGGCCTGGAATCGGTCTTGCTGGCGCAACTCGCGCAGGAGTGTTTCGCCGGCCCGGCCAGCGCCCAGGATCAGTACCCGCGTGGCGCTCGCCCGCCGGGATTGCGTGAGGCTGTTGTCCTTCCACAGCCGATAGACCATGCGCGGCAGGCCCAGCGCCAGGGTCAGGAACAAGGGATAGGGAACCAGGAGCCGGCGCGGCACGTCGGGCAGCATGCCGACAACCATCAGCGCCGGGACGATCATCAGTACGCCGATGAAGGCGGCGCTCGCCAGATTGACCAGATCGGGCATGCTGGCGAAACGCCAAACGCCGCGATACAGGCCAACGCGCCAGAACACGAGACCCTGGATGCCAACGGCGAGTGCCAACTCCCCTGCCAGGGACACGGCAGGTGGAGCACCGGCCTGGCCAGCCAGCCAGCGCAACATCAGCCACGTGACGACGACCATGCACAGGTCATGCAGGACGACCATGACGCGGGGCAAATGAGCGATTGCAGGCCAGCGTCTAGTCATACCGGGTCCCCTTGTCCTTCCTCGGCTTCAACCATCGCCTGCGGAGTCCGACGTAAATCACCGTCGCCACAACAAAACATAGGGTAAACGAAAACCACGTAACGAAACTTGAACGAGGCCTGTCCAGTGCCAATGCCACGCCGGACCAGGCTGCGGTCCAGGCCGCATAGGCCATGCAGGTGGCCAGGTGGGAATGGCCTGACCGGACAGCGTACTGGTAGAGGTGCTCGCGGTGGGCCTTCCAGACTGCCCGCCCTGTCCAGGCCCGGCGGGCGAGCGTCAGGGCGCTGTCGGCCAGCATCGCGCCGGGCAGCATGAGTGCGGCAGGCAACCCGATCACGCCGCGGCGCCAGCTCAGGTACAACAGCCCGAACAGGGCGGCGCCCAGCACGTGGCTTCCAACGTCACCGAGGAAAACCCGGGCCTTGGGAAGGTTGAAGGGCAGGAAGCCCAGGCCTGCCCCGGCCACAATGACCGCCAGCAACCGCAGGTCAGTGTCCTGCCCCGGCCAACAGGCGAGCGCCAACGCGACCAGAATCGACTGGACTGCGACCAGACCGTTGCTGCCGTCCATGAAGTTCCAGATATTCACGAAGTAGACCGCGGCCAGGGCGATCAGGGCGAAGACCAGCCAACCCGACGCACCGGTCGCGCCGAGGACCAATGACCATGCCAATACGGCGGCGGCAATCCACTGACCGCCAAATTTCGCCAGGGCAGGCAAAGGCCGAAGATCGTCGACCAGGCCGACCAGCGCGAACAATGAAATGCCTGTCGCCAACCCCCACCACGGGGCAGCCAGGGCCCCGCTTCCGACCGGCGACCAGATGACCATGCCGGCGGCGAGCACGATCGCAATCGCGATCCCGCCTCCGCGCGGCGTCGCTACCGAATGCAACCGCCGTTGCCCTGGGCTGTCGTGGATCCCGCGCCGGCGAGCGAGCGCAATCCATGCCGCCGTCAGCGCCGCGGAGGCGAGTACAGCAAGGACCCCGGGCCAGACTGACCCTGTGATCGGCATCAATCGCCCGCTGCGCTGTGCAGCGGCTTGATCGTGCCCCAGTGCTTGCAACTCGGGCACTGCCAGTGGTGTGCACGGGCGCCGAACCCGCAGCGCTGGCACCGGTAGCTGTTGGTGCGCACGACCAGCTGGTCGGTAATCTGCTTGAGGATACGCAGCGACTCGGACGGATCGTCGCCCGGATTTTCCAGGCTGAGGTCGATCAATGCGGCCTCGCCGCGCACCGAAGGGCGCTGCTGGATCTGCCTGGACAGGAAGGCCTGCGCCGCGCCGATGCCTTCGTCACGCTGGATCAATTGTGCCAGTGCAAGCACCGGCGAGACGCCGGGATAACCCTCGATCATTTCCTGCAGGAAGCCCCGGGCACGTGCGGTCTCACCGCGCCGCTCGTAGCAGGCAAGTAAGGACCCGAGGATTTCCGGAAGGAATTCGACGTCGTGCCTGGCCACGCGCTCAAACGCGCGGATCGCCGCGGCATCGTTGCCCTCGGCCAATTCCAGGCGTCCCTCGGTTACGCCTGCGCGCACGCTGTTGCTGTCGGCGGCGTAGGCACGGCCGATTTCTTCGCGGGCGAGGTCAACACGATTTTCCAGCCGCGCCTTTTCCGCCAGCTCGCAGTGGAAATGCGCGATCACCTTGCCCATCGGTTCGCCGGAGTTTTTCTCGTACTCGAGGGCGTGGTCGATCGCCTTGTACCAGTCACGTTCGAACTGGTAGATGGCAATCAACTGGCGCAGGGCCTGCGGCGCGTGCACTCCCATCTGCACAAGGTCATTGAACAAGGTCTCGGCGCGGTCAAGCAAACCGGCCCGCATGTAGTCCTCGCCCAGCGCGAGCACCGCGCGGGTCTTCTGTTCCTCGCTCAGGCCAATGCGCGCCACCAGGTTCTGGTGCAGGCGGATGGCACGATCCACCTCGCCGCGCCGGCGGAACAGGTGGCCGAGCGCGAACTGGGTTTCCACCGTGTCCTTGTCGACTTCGGCGATCTGCAGGAAGATTTCGATCGCCTTGTCCTGCTGCTCGTTGAGCAGGTAGTTCAGGCCGCGGAAATAGGTATTGGACAGGCGCGAGATGCTCGCGCCTCCCTTGATCTCGCCGCCCCGGCGCCCGGCCAGCCAACCTGCGGCGGCCGCTGCGGGGATCAGCAGCAGCCAGGCGGCGTGGGTCATCATCGGCGTGGTATCCCTTCGGCGAGTTCCTGCAGGTCGGGACCGGAGCTCGAGCCACGGTTGGCGTGCATGCGGCGGCGCAGGGGCCAGACCACACCCGCGGTCACGACGAGCCCGCCAATGAAGGCGCCAGCGAGCAGGATGCTGAGCAGGACCAGGCCGAGTCGGCCTTCAATCAGGCGGAATCCGAGATCGACACTGACGCGTTGCGTGTTCAATGCAGCGAACACCATGCCCAGTGCAACGAAGCATAGGGCGACGAGGGATTTGATCAGGCGCATCGTGGTCGAGCCTCGTGGTGTCCTTGATCAAGCTGGCCCGATGGGACCCTGGCGACACGGCCGTGCGGGCTCACCCGGCGGCGTTCGCTTCTCCGGCATTGACGCGGTCACGCAGTTCCTTGCCGGGCTTGAAATGGGGGACGTACTTTCCGGGCAGCGCCACGGAATCGCCGGTCTTGGGATTGCGGCCCAGGCGCGGCGGACGGAAATGCAGGGAGAAGCTGCCGAATCCACGGATCTCGATCCGTTCCCCTTCGGTGAGGGCATTGCTCATCATCTCGAGCAGCGTCTTGACGGCCATGTCCACGTCGTCCGACTTCAGGTGGCCCTGGCGGCGCGAGAGGATCTCGATCAGTTCCGATTTGGTCATGTCAGCGGCTGGCTCTCTCGAGTCGTGCGTCGACGGCGCCCCTGCGCCGCCGAAAACAGCGCGGCCGGGCAATCCCCGGCCGCGCCATGTCTCACTCGCCCTTGTTCAGCTGCTCGCGCAGCAGCGCGCCGAGCTTGGTGGTGCCGCTGGCTGCGTCGGACGCCTTGTTGACCTCGGCCATCGACTCGGCCACATCGGCCTCGTCCTTGGCGCGGATCGACAACTGCATGACGCGGCCCTTGCGGTCCATGCCCATGTACTTGGCTTCCACGGCATCACCCACCTTCAGGTGCTGGGTCGCGTCATCAACGCGCTCCTTGGCGATGTCGCTGGCGCGGACGTAACCCTCGATGCCGTCAGGCAGTGCGATGGTGGCGCCCTTGGCGTCCACTTCCTTCACGGTGCCATTGACGATGGCGCCCTTCTGGGTGGTTGCCATGTACTGGCCAATCGGATCCTGCTCCATCTGCTTGACGCCAAGCGAGATGCGCTCGCGCTCCGGATCCACGGCCAGGACGACGGCTTCCAGCGTGTCGCCCTTCTTGTAGTTGCGGACGATGTCTTCGCCGGTGGTGTTCCAGCTGATATCGGACAGATGCACCAGGCCATCGATGCCGCCGTCCAGGCCGATGAAGATGCCGAAGTCGGTGATCGACTTGATCTGGCCGGACACCTTGTCGCCCTTCTTGAAGATGGCGGCGAAGGCTTCCCACGGGTTGGACACGCATTGCTTGATGCCCAGCGAGATGCGGCGACGCTCGGCGTCGACATCCAGCACCATCACGCCGACTTCGTCGCCCAGCTGGACGACCTTGGACGGATTGACGTTCTTGTTGGTCCAGTCCATCTCGGACACGTGGACCAGGCCTTCCACGCCCGGCTCGATCTCGACGAACGCGCCGTAATCGGTGACGTTGCTGACCTTGCCGACCAAACGGGCGCCGGTCGGGTAGCGACGGGCGATGTTGTCCCACGGATCCTCGCCCAGCTGCTTGAGGCCGAGGCTGACGCGGTTGCGCTCGCGGTCGTACTTGAGCACGCGAACCTGCAGTTCTTCGCCGACGTTGACCACTTCGGACGGATGGCGCACGCGCTTCCAGGCCATGTCGGTGATGTGCAGCAGGCCGTCGATGCCGCCGAGGTCGACGAACGCGCCGTAATCGGTGAGGTTCTTGACCACGCCGGTGACGATGCCGCCTTCCTGCAGGCGCTCGAGCATCTGCTCGCGCTCGACGCTGTTTTCGCTCTCGACAACGGCGCGACGCGAAACCACCACGTTGTTGCGCTTGCGATCGAGCTTGATGATCTTGAACTCGAGTTCCTTGCCTTCCAGGTAGCCGGGATCGCGCACGGGGCGCACATCGACCAGGGAACCGGGCAGGAACGCGCGGACGTCGCGGATGTCGACGGTGAAGCCGCCCTTGACCTTGCCGCTGATGCGACCGGTGACGATCTCGCCGGCCTCCATCGAGGTCTCCAGCTCGTCCCAGACCATGGCGCGCTTGGCTTTCTCGCGCGACAGCACGGTCTCGCCGAAGCCGTTCTCGAGGGATTCCAGCGCCACCTTGACGGTGTCGCCGACGGCGACTTCAAGCTCGCCCTGCTCGTTGCGGAACTGCTCGATGGGCACGATGCCCTCGGACTTCAGGCCGGCGTTGATGACCACCATGTCGGAGCGGATTTCCACCACGATTCCGGTGACGATCGCGCCGGGCTTAAGCTTGACGAGGGCGATCTGGCTCTGTTCGAACAGTTCTGCGAATGATTCGGTCATTGTTGTTTCTCGGTTGAACACACGGGTTGCCGGCACTGCCGGGCCCACCTGTCGTGCGCGTGATGCGCGTGGATGATCCGCGGACAATCCGCGGGCATGATTTCTGCTGTGGAAACGCCGCCCGGGATCGGGACGATGCGTGGACCGGGCTAGCGCGGCCGGAGCGAATCCGGCAACACGGCTAGCACCCGCTCGATCACTTCGGTGATCGGCATGCCCGTGGAGTCCAGGATGACCGCATCGGCTGCGGGTTTCAGGGGCGCCACGGCACGTCCGGCATCGCGCTCATCCCTGGCGGCGATTTCGTGCAGCAGACTGTCAAGATTAACGGAAACCCCTTTGTCTTTCAACTGCTTATAGCGACGACGGGCGCGTTCCTCGGCGCTCGCAGTCAAAAACACCTTGAACCGCGCGTCGGGGAAGATGACCGTTCCCATGTCCCGTCCGTCCGCCACCAGCCCGGGTGCCTGGCGGAACCGCAGCTGCAGGTCGACCAGGGCCGCCCGCACCGGGGGGTGTGCGGCGATGGCCGAGGCCGCTGCCGCTGCCGTCTCCGAGCGCAGGGCGCGGGTCGCATCCTTGCCATTGACCACCACGTGGGGCTCGCCATCCGGGCCGTCGACGAACCGGATCTCGGTCCGCGCGGCGCAGGCCGCGACGGCGTCCGCATCGCTCAGGTCCAAGCCTTCCCAGGCCGCTGCCTGGCCCACCGCGCGATAGATGGCGCCGGAATCCAGGTAGTGCCAGCCCAGCCGATCAGCAACGGCGCGGCTGATGGTTCCCTTGCCAGACCCGGAGGGGCCGTCGATGGTCAGGACGGGGATGGATTTGGCGGTCATTGCCCGATTCTAGCCGGGCCGACCCTGGCCGGGCCGACCGCCATCCCGATGCCTGCTGCGTCCGCCAGGAAACCCGGGAAGGAAGTCGCGACATTGGCGCAATCGGCAATCTCGACTTCGCCTGACAGGCACTGGGCGGCCACCACGGCGCTCATCGCGATGCGGTGGTCGCCGCGACTGTCCACCCGGCCACCATGCAGCCCGCCGCCGCCAGCGAGGTCCGCCCCATCGGCCAGTTCGACCACGCCCGCACCCATTGCAGCCAGGGCGGCCGACATGGCGGCAAGTCGGTCGGACTCCTTGACCCGCAGTTCCGCCGCACCCCGGATACGGGATGGGCCGTCGGCATAGGCGGCTGCGACCATGAACACCGGGACCTCATCGATCATGTCAGGCACAAGGGCCGGAGGCAGGTCAATGCCGCGCAGTCGGGCCGAGCACACGCGCAAGTCGGCCACCGGCTCCCCGCCCTGCTCCGTGCGGGATTCCTCGGTGATATCGGCGCCCATCAGGCGCAGCGCCTGCACCAGTCCCGTGCGGCGCGGATTCATCCCGACCGCCTTCAGCACCAGGTTCGAGCCCGGCACCAGACTGGCGGCCACCAGGAAAAATGCCGCGGATGACATGTCTGCAGGCACATCGATGTCGCGGCCAATCAGCGGCGAGCCGGCGGTGATCGCCGCGAAGCCCGGCTGATACTCGATCGCCGCGCCAAAGGCCGCGAGCATGCGTTCGGTGTAGTCGCGGGTCGGCTGCGGCTCGCGGACGATGGTTGTGCCGGTTGCATAGAGACCCGCGAGCAGAATGGCGGACTTGAGCTGCGCGCTCGCAATAGTGCTAGTAAAATCAATTGCCTGCAGGCTTTTACTCGCGTGAATTCTCAGAGGCGGCCGGCCATCTGGCGACTCGATGTTGGCGCCCATCGACGCCAGCGGCTGGATGACGCGCCCCATCGGCCGTGCCGACAGCGAAGCATCGCCGACCAGCACGCAGTCAAAGGCCTGACCCGCGAGCAGGCCAGCCAGCAACCGCATGCCGGTGCCCGCGTTGCCGCAATCCAGTGGCGCGGTACTTTGCCGCAGGCCATGCAGGCCCACGCCAGAGATCTCGCGGTCACCGTTTGCAGCAATCTCGATGCGCACGCCGAGTTGCCCGAAGATGCGCGCCGTGGCCAGCGTGTCCTCACCTTCCAGGAAACCGCGGATCCGGGTCTGGCCGTCGGCGACTGCGCCCAACATGAGCGCGCGGTGCGAGATGGACTTGTCGCCGGGCACGCGCAGTTGGCCGGTCAGCGCCCGGCCCGGACGCGCGATCCAGTCGAGCGCGCTCATCGCACCCGTCCCTGCCAGGCGAAATCAAGCGCGGCGAGCAAGCGCGCATTGTCCGCGCGCTGGCCCAGCGTCAGTCTCAGGCAATGCGGCAAGCCGTAGCCGCGCATCGGTCGCGGCACCACGGCCTGCGCCAACAGGCTTGCTTCGACAGCGTTCGCATCCGTGCCGAAATCCACCAGCAGGAAGTTGGTTTGCGACGGCGCCACGGCCCAGCCTCGCGACAGCAACTCGCCGCGCAGCCAGTCGCGCTCGACGGCATTGCCAGCGCGGACGGAGGCAACGTGTTCGCGGTCTTCCAGCGCCGCCTCGGCGGCCGCCAGCGCGGGTCCGTTGACGTTGAACGACTCGCGCACGCGCTCGAGCACAGCGAGCAGGTCGGGGTGCCCGCAGGCGTATCCCACTCGCAGCGACGCCAGGCCATGTGCCTTGGAGAAGGTTCGCGTCACCAGCAGGTTCGGATGCTTGGCGATCAGGCCGATGGCCGAGGTCCACGCGGGGTCGGTGACGTATTCGGCGTAGGCCTCGTCCACCACGATCAGGCGGTCGGGGCCGACCTGCTGCAGGAATCCGGCTAGGGCATCGGTTGTGAACCAGGTGCCGGTGGGATTGTTCGGGTTGGCCAGGTAAATGACGCGGCACGAACCAGCCGCGGCCGCCGCAAGCGCGTGCAGATCGTGTCCGCGCGGCATCTCGGCGCCAGCCGCCAACGCAGGGGCTGCCTCGAATGGAGCGTCGGCTGCCTGCGCAGCGATCGGGTAAACGGCAAAGCCGAACTGCGAGGCGACCACGCCTGCAGCATGTCCGGCAAACACCTGCGCAACCTGCATCAGCAATTCATGCGAACCGTTGCCGAGGATGAAATTCTCCGGCGCCAGCCCGTGGTATGTGGAGAGTGCGCCGCGCAGGTCTTTTCCCAGCGGGTCGGGATACCGGTGCAGATCGCCCAGGCTGGCCAACGCTGCAGCGACCGCCCGTTCGCTTGGCCCGTAGGGGCTTTCGTTGGAACCAAGCTCGAGCAGGTCACCATCGCTGGCAGCACGCCGGAGGGCGACGATGTCGTGGCCAGGATCGTAGGCGCGCAGGCGGCGCACGCCGCCGACCGCCCAGCCCGGAAAATCCGGAATCACGACAAGGCCACGGGATACGACCCGAGCACCTTCACGTCGGCGGCAAATTCACCCAGTTCGGACAATGCCAGGCGCATCGGCGCGTCCTCGACGTGGCCGGCAACGTCGATGAAAAACGCGTACTGCCACAGCCCGGCATGCGAGGGCCGCGATTCGATGCGGTTCATGCTGATGCCGTGCTCGGCGAACGGCCGCAGCAGATTGAACAGTGCGCCCGGCTGGTCACGCACGAACACCAGCAGCGAGGTGCGGTCGTGCCCGGATGCGTTGAACAGTTCGCGCCCGATCACCAGGAATCGCGTCGTGTTGTCAGGGCGATCCTCGATCGGCCCCGCGATCACCTTCAGTCCATAGACATGACCCGCCGATTCGCCGGCGATCGCGGCCGAGTCATCGGCCTGCCGGGCGCGGCGGGCGGCTTCGGCATTGCTGGAAACCGGCGACTTCTCCGCCTTCGGCAAATGCTGTCGCAGCCACGACTTGCACTGCGCCAGCGACATGGCGTGCGAATAGACGCGCTCGATGTCCTCCATCCGGCCGCTGCGCGAGAGCAGGTACTGGTGCACATGCAGTTCCACTTCGCCGCAGATCTTCAGCTTGGAAGTGAGAAACATGTCGAGCGTGGACTGGATGGTTCCCTGGCCGGAATTCTCGACCGGCACCACGCCAAAGTCGGCATGCCCCGCCTCCACTTCCTGGAACACTTCCTCGATGCTCGGCAGCGGCAGCCCGTGTGCGGAGTGGCCGAAATGCTTGAACAACGCCTGCTCGGAAAACGTGCCCTGGGGTCCCAGGAAGCCGACCTTCAGCGGTTCCTGCTGGGCCAGGCAGGCCGACATGATTTCGCGGAACAGGCGCAGCAGCACATCGTCGGCCAGCGGACCATCGTTGCGGTCCAGCACCCGACGCAACACCTGCGCCTCGCGCTCCGGCCGGTAGTAATCCACGGCGGCCTTGAGCGGCCCCTTCGCCTTGCCGACCCGGCGCGCCCAACCGGCGCGCTCGGCGATCAGCGACTGGATCTGCTGGTCGATGCCATCGATGCGGTCACGGGCTTCGGCCAAGGTGCCCACCGATTGCTCGGGCGCAGCAAGCGCCATCGCCTTACCGGCCACAGCCGGCTTCGTCTTGACTGCGGCAGGTTTTTTTGGCGCGCGTGTCACTCAACCCTGCCGATGGCGGAAGTCCGCCATGAAATCGACCAAGGCCTGCACCCCTTCGATTGGCATCGCGTTGTACAGCGATGCGCGCATGCCGCCAACCGCGCGGTGTCCCTTCAGGCCAAGCAGGCCCGCAGCCTGTGCCTGTTGCAGGAACGGCTTGTCCAGCGCCGGATCAGGCAGGAAGAACGGGGCGTTCATGCGCGAGCGCGCCGCGGGATCCACTTCGTTCCGGTAGAAGCCGCCGGAGCCGTCGATGCTGGTGTAGAGCAACTCGGCCTTGAGCGCATTCGCGGCGCCGATCCCGGCCGCCCCACCCTGCCCGCGCAGCCACTGAAGCACCAGGCCAACCAGGTACCAGGCGAATGTCGGCGGCGTGTTGAACATGGAATCGTTCTTGACGTGGTTGCCCAGTTCAAAGATCGGCGGAAGGGTCCGGCCATGTTTTCCGAGCAAGTCCCGGCGGATGATCACAATCGTGATTCCGGACGGGCCGAGGTTTTTCTGCGCCCCGCCGTAGATCACGCCAAAGCGCGAGACGTCCACCGGCTGGGACAGGAGGCTCGAGCTGAAGTCCGCGACCAAAGGGACCGCGCCAGTTTCCGGGATGAACCCGAACTCGACACCATGGATGGTCTCGTTCGGCGTGTAATGCACGTATGCCGCATTGCTATCCAGTTCCCATGAAGCCGGGTCCGGAATGTTGCGCCATCCGCCAGCCTTGCCGCTTGCAGCGACCCGGGCGTGGAGTGACGGGAGCGCATTTTCCAACGCCCTCTCACCCCAATGGCCGGTCAGGATGTAGTCGGCGCTCGCATCTGCGCCGGCCAGGTTGATCGGCAACAGGGCGGACAATGTCGTGGCACCGCCCTGCAGGAACAGGACGGCGTAGTCGTCCGGGACGCCCATCAGCTCGCGAAGGTCGCGCTCGGCGGCGGCCGCGCAGTCAATGAAGGCCTGGCCGCGGTGGCTGACTTCCATTACCGAGGCGCGCTCACCGCGCCACTCCAGCATTTCTTCCTGGGCCTGGCGCAGGACGGGTTCGGGCAGCGCGGCGGGACCGGCGCTGAAGTTGAAGGCTCGCGACATGGGGGCTTCCAGACAGAGTCGAAAACAGGCTATCACGACGCGCAATTGCGTCGAAGCAGGAACCCCGAGTGTGCGCGGGACGATCTAGAGCAGGCGCTCGAATTGCTCGCCGGGCACCGCACTCGAGAACAGCATGCCCTGGCCGAATTCGCAGCCCAGTTCGAGCAGCAACTGGCGCTGCTCCTCGGTCTCGATGCCTTCCGCCGTCAGCAGCAGGCCGAGATCCTTGGCAAAGCCGATGATGGTCTTGACGATGGCCCGGTGGCGCGGGTTGACGGTGACATCGCGCACGAAGCTCTGGTCTACCTTGAGCGCGTCGAAGGATGATGCGGCAAACGCCTCCAGCGACGAATATCCGGTGCCGAAGTCGTCCACCGCCAGGCCGACGCCGAGTGCCTTGAGTGCTTCAAGCTGCTGGCGCGCATGGGTGCTGCCTGACCGGAACACGCTTTCGGTGACTTCCAGGCGCAGGCAAGTTGCCGGAAGCTTGTAGGTCTGCAGCAGGTGGAAGACGTCCTCGGTCAGCTCCAGCGAACCCATCTGGCGCTCGTCCACATTGACGTTCATCACCAACCCATGCCAATCACGGCGCTGGTGCCGCCAGAGGGCGAGCTGGCGACAGGCCTCGCGCAGGACCCAGGCATCGAGGTCCACGATCAGGCCGGTCTCCTCGGCCAACGGCAGGAATTCCGCCGGCAGCAGCAGTCCGCGCACTGGGTGGTGCCAGCGCACCAGAGCCTCCGCGCCGACCAACTGGCCACTTTCGAGGGAAACGATCGGCTGGTAGTGCAGCACGAACTCGGCGCGCTCCAGCGCCAGCCGGAAGTCGGTCTCCAATTGCAGGCGCGACTGCGCCTGTGCATGCATGCCTTCGTCGAAGACCACGAATCCGGACTTGCCCGCTGCCTTGGCCCGGTACATGGCGTTGTCGGCGTCGCGCAGCACCTGGTCGGGCGAATCGTAGTCCGGGCGGCCAAGCACGATGCCGACGCTGGCGGCGGAGAACACCTGCTGGCCGCCAACGTCGAAGGGCTGCTCAAACAGGTCAAGCACGCGGCCGGCGACAGCAACCGCGCGCTGGTAGTCGCAGGGGCCTTCAGGAAGCAGGGTGAATTCGTCGCCGCCATAGCGCGCGATCAGGACCTCCGGCGACAGCGCGCCCTCGAGCCGACGCGATATCTCCAGCAGCAACCGGTCGCCCGCGCCATGGCCCAGGCTGTCGTTGACCCACTTGAAGCCGTCCAGGTCCAGGTACAGGACCGCATAGGACGACTTCCCCCGGCGCTCGTCCGGTTGCAAGCGTTCGGCGAGCATGCGGTTGAACAGGGCGCGGTTGGGAAGCCCGGTGAGCGGGTCGTGGTTGGCGTGGAAGCGCAGGCGGGACTCGGCTTCGCGCTGCCGGGTGATGTCGATGACCGTTCCGGTGACGTGGCGCACGCCGTCCACCTCCACCAGCCAGATGCTCACGCGCACGTAAACGCGCTGGCCATTGCGGTGCACCAGGCAGCTTTCAAAGTCGGGGGGCATCTCTCCGGTCAGGGAATAGCGCTGGTGCAATGCCGTCGCTTCTGCGGCTGCCTCGGGAGCAATGACGCTCGCGTAGGGCTTTCCGACCAGTGATTGCTCGCTGTACCCGAGCATGTCCGCGAGCGCGCGATTCACATAGACCAGGTCCACCCGATCCATGATGAATACCCCGACGTGGCTTTGTTCCACCAAGGTGCGGTACTTGTTCTCGGAGCGGACCAGCGCCTGCTGCATCTCGCGCCTGTCCTGCACATCCAGTGCCGAGCCGGTGAAGTGCGCCGGTGCGTTGTTCTCGTCGCGGGTCAGCCGCACATTGGTGCTGACCCAGCGCACGCCGCCGCTGGCATCGTGGACCCGGGTTTCGTAGTGCTCGAACGCGCCGTCCCGAAAGGCCCGCTCAACCAGGATCTGGCGTTCCCCAGGCTCGGCGTACACGTCGAGCATGTTGGCGAAATGGGACTTGAGGAGCGCCGGACTCTCGAAGCCGAGCATGCTTGCCATCGCCTGGTTTACTTCGACGATCTCGCCCGTCAGGCTGCTCCGGAACAAGCCGACCGGGGAGTCGTGGAACAACTCGCGATAGCGGCGCTCCGCCTGCATCAGTGCGCGCTGTTGCTGCCGCTCGTCGGTGACGTCGCGGATGGTGCCGGTGGAGGCGATTCCACCCTGGTAATCGACGGCATCGGCGCGGACTTCGCACAGGATGCGCACGCCATCGCGGCGCACCATGTGGATCTCATACATCTGCAGTTCGCGCGAACCGGCTTCGCGCTGCCGCCTCCGCTCCGCCTGCTGCTCGATATCACCCTCGTCGATCAGGTCCATGTAGGGCGTCCCGATCAGATCCTCCTGTCGGTAGCCAAGCATGGCGGCCATCGCCGGGTTGGCGAAACGTACCTGCCCACTCTGGATCAGGAAGACGCCATCGCGACTGTTGTCGACCAGCACCCGATATAGGCTTTGCGACTGCCGTAGCGCCTCCTCGGCGGCGACTTGCGCAGTGATGTCCTCGAGGGATCCCTCGAAGAAGATCGGCGATCCAGAATCAT
Source organism: Lysobacterales bacterium (assembly GCA_038236425.1). Taxonomy (GTDB): domain Bacteria; phylum Pseudomonadota; class Gammaproteobacteria; order Xanthomonadales; family Xanthomonadaceae; genus Arenimonas. The sequence goes on along the minus strand of JBBRZU010000003.1, from coordinate 43,173 downwards.
CGCGCACGACACGGGCGTTTTCGCTTGCCCAGATCGTACTGCCGTCGCGCCGTCGCACCTGCAGCCGGACCTGGTCCACGCGACCTTCCGCAAGCAGGCGGGCGTGGTCACGCGTGTCGCCGGCCTGATCCACGTAGATATCGCGCGCCCTCTGGCCATAGGCAAGCAGTACTGCGGCTGGCGAGTCGTAGCCGAGCATTCGCGCCAGCGCCGGGTTGACTTCGAGGAAGCCGCCGCCGGGCAGGCTGCGGTAGATGCCCTCGGAGGCGTGCAGGAACAGGTCCCGATACAGGCTCCCGAGGCGGCGCTCGGTGCGCTGGTCAAAGTCTTCGCTGCGTTCCTGCAACAGGCAGAACAGCAGCGTGCGGTCGCCTTCCTGCAGGATCTCGGCCTGCAGCCGCCCAAACAGCGTGCTTCCGTCAGCGCGGCGCAGTTTGACTGGATGATCGACGATCCGTCGTTCGGCGCGCAGGCTGTCCCACAGCTGGGCGCGGAACTCGAGGTCGTCCCACATGCCAACGTCCATGGGCAGCTTGCCCACGACATCGGCGCTGGAGTACCCGGATGCGCGTTCGAACGCCGGATTGACCTCAAGGAAGCGGCCATCGTCTGCGCTGAGCACGGCGATCATGCTTTCCGAAATTGCAAAGGCCTGCAGCAGATGCACGAAATTTCCTGGTCCCGGACCCATCGAGAATAGCGCCGGGAAGCCCGCCGAACCTAGCGCTGCATCGCAGTCAGGCTGCGCCCATGTGCGGGGAATAGACGATCAGCGCAGTCATGGCCGCGGCCAGCACTGCGGCTGCGGCAATCAGCCACCACAGCGCACCAGGGTCAACGCTGGTCGGCGGTTCGACCGGATCGGGACTGGCGGGTCCCGCCGCGTTGTAGCCGGCCGGCACCTTGACCGACTTGATCGTCTGGGTGTGCGTCATCGCACCAGCGCCGCGGGCGATGTCCTGGCCCCGCGCGGGCAGGCCAGGGGCCTCCAGGATGAAGCGATGCTGGTCGATCACCACCTGGTCGCCGGGTGAGAGCACCGCGTCACGTACCGGTACGCCATTGACCGAGGTGAACTCGGCGGTGCCAAGGGTACGCAGGATGACCCGGTCGCCGTGCAGCTCGAACTGCGCCTGGCGGTCTGCCAGCGCGGGATCGTCAATGCGGATGTCGCAGGCCGGCGAGCGGCCCACCAGCTTTGGCTCGGTCAGGGTAAAGCTTCGGCCATGCAGGTTCCCGGAGACCGCACGAATGGCGACCCTGCATGCGTTGACGCGCTGCGCTTCGGCCAGGACTGGTGGCGCCGCTGCCGGGATACGCTGGTCAATCGCGGTTGGATCATTATCGCTGAGCACGATCTGCACGTTTTCCAGGCAGACCAGGTCGCCGATCTGCAGCCTGGCGATGCGCCGGATCGGCCGGGCATTGAGGTGCACGCCGGGCGTGCCGGGAGGCACGCGCAGCCAGATGCCCCGCCGGTCGGAAACCAGGCTGGCATGGTGGGGCGCAAGCGAGCGGCCCGGGAGGCAGATGCCTTCACCGGTGCGGCTTCCCACGCTCATCTCCCCATAATCGAAGGCGACACCGGGGTGTTCACCATTGGGAAACGTCAACTGCATCCAGGCTCCTCCGAGGCCGCGAATCTAGCACACGGGGGCCCCGCCAACGCCGCCGCCGGGTCCGTTCTTGGAGCACACGGGAAAACCACGCAGAATAGGACGGCACCCATCGCACGGACGCCTGCATGCCCAGCATCGACATTATCCGCAACCACTCTGTCCCGCTCGAGGAAGCGAAAAGAAAGGTCCAGCGCGTGGCCGAGCACATTGCCAGCAAGTTCGATGTCACCTGCCATTGGGAAGGCAATACCCTGCAATTCCGTCGCAGCGGCGTGGATGGCCACATCAAAGTCAGCGCCCGCCAGATCCACGTGACCGCCCAACTGGGCTTCCTGCTGTCGGCCTTGCGCGGGCCGGTCGAACGCGAGATCCATCGCTATATCGACGACGAGTTCGCCTGAGCGAACGGAAATGGATCGCCGGCGAACAGGCGACGGGAAATCAGGTGCTCGCGTTCCCCCAGGTCATGCAGGAACGGACCTGCTCCTCCCAGCGCGCCGAACGCGGTAAAGCCACGCTCAAGGAAGGCCTGCAGTTCGGAAAGTCCGGCCAGCTGCGCCGGGATGCGCGCGGCCTTGAGCAACTTGTGTACGCCGTGTTTCTGGACCGCCGCGTCGAGCGAATGACCGACCCGCAGGATCAGGCCGATCTGGTGCTCGCGCAATCGCCGAAGGCCAACGCGTCGGTAGGCGAGCGAATAGTCGTCGTCCCTGATTGGCGCCAAAGGGTCTGGGCGCATTGCCAGCGCCTCGGCCATGCGCAGGTCGAGGGCATGGCTGAGCACGGCGAGTTCGATTGCATCGGTCGCTGCACGCAGCAAGGCTTCCGGCAGCAGTCGCGACATCAGCGGCAGGATCCTGGCCGCGTCTCGATCCCGCGCCGAAAAGTCCCGATCACCATACAGGTCGGCCAGGAAAATTCGGCGGCAGGCCGGCGGGTCGGGTCGGCCAGAAAATCTCCGAAGCTCGTGGCCAGGCGCGCGGCCTGCCAACGGCGCAGCGCCGGCAGCGTGGCCAGGGTGTTGCGCGGCTCCCGAACCGGATCGTGCAGGCCGCGTTGCCAGTCAAGGCGACGCCCGAGGCGCCACCGGAAGTCCGTGCTCATAGGTTGTACCCGCTGCCTGCCTGCATCCAAATCATTGCCCCGGGCGCTCGTTCCCGACACTGCCTGCCCGGCTGCATTTGCTGCGGGCTACAATCCACAACGCGCGCTCCCAAGGTCTTTTAGCATGCTCGTTCTGCAGTCCGCCGGGAAGCCGGCGCCCAGCCAGTGCCGGATCGGCCTTGCCGTCGCCGGTGGCGGGCCGATCGGCGCGATGTACGAGCTTGGCGCCCTGCGCGCGCTTGAAGATGCGATCGAAGGGTTCGACGCGACCCGGCTGGAGGTTTACGTCGGTGTGAGTTCGGGGGCGTTCCTGGCGGCCGCGCTTGCCAATGGACTCGACACCGGCGAGCTGATGCGCATCGTCATCCGCGGCGACAGCCACGAGGCCAGCTTCCGCCCGCAAATCTTCCTGCAGCCGGCGTTCGTCGAGTACATGCGCCGTGCTTCCAGCCTCCCCAGCGTGGCCTGGCGCTGGTGGCGCGACCTGCTCACCGACGCCTCCGGTGCGCGCATCGGCGAGCTTGCCGGCCGCCTGGGCGCGCTGATCCCCACCGGCATTTTCGACAACACGCAGATCGAAGCCTTCCTGCGCGAGGTCCTGACCAAGCACGGGCGCAGCAACGATTTCCGCACCCTCGAACGGCCGCTATATGTCATTGCCGTGGACATCGACAGCGGCGAAGCGGTCCGTTTCGGCGGCCCGGGCTGGGAAGACGTGCCGATCTCGCGCGCGATCCAGGCCAGCGCTGCCCTGCCCGGCCTGTATCCGCCGGTGTCCATCCGGGGCCGCAACTTCGTCGATGGTGCGCTGCGCCGGACCATGCATGCCTCGGTGGTCCTGGACCACGGCGTTGACCTGCTGATCGGGATCAACCCGCTGGTCCCCTTCAACGCCTCGCGCGCAGTGGATGGCCGCAGCACCGGTGTCTTGAATGGTGGAACGCTGTCCGACGCCGGCCTGCCGGTGGTGCTGTCGCAGACCTTCCGTACCCTGCTGCAGTCGCGCATGCGGGTCGGCCTGGCCAAATACGCACAGCAGTACCCGGCGACCGACCAGATGGTGTTCGAACCGGACGAGGACGATGGCGAGATGTTCTTCACCAACGTCTTCAGCTACTCCTCCCGCGAGCGGGTTTGCCAGAATGCATTCCGCAGTACGCTCGCCGACCTGGGCCGCCGCCGCGATGTCATCGGGCCGCTGCTTGCCCGCCACGGCCTTCGCCTGCGCACCGACGTGCTCGATGATCACGGCCGCTCCGCATCGCATGGTCTCGGTCCGGCGCGTCGCCGGACCGAGACCACGGCACGGCTGGAACGGGCGCTCGACGAGCTGGAAGCGCGCAACAGGCGCTGAACCGGTTGTCCCGCAATGGTGTGAAAGCTCTACTGCCGGGCCGCAAATTGCACTCACATCGGGCATGCCCGCACACAGAATCAAGGGAGAGTTTCGTGGCCAAACTTAAAAAGACGGTTCGTTCCAAGCCGACCGCGTCGCGCGCAACGGCGCGCAGTGGCGGCGCGGCTGACCTGCAGCAGCGCGCAGAGCACCTGTCGCGCTCGCTGGTCGAGTCTGCACAGCAGATCTGGATGGCCGGCGTCGGTGCGTTCACCCGCGCCCAGGGCGAAGGTTCCAAGCTGTTCGAAGCGCTGGTCACTGAAGGCATGAACATCGAAAAGACCACCCGCAAGTTGGCCGGCGGTCGCGTGGATGCCGTGCGCGATGCGATGGAAGATCGCGTCGGCGTCGTGCGTGGCCGCGCGTCCGACACCTGGGACCGTCTCGAGAAGGTGTTCGAGGATCGCGTCCAGCGCGCCCTCAACCGCCTCGGCATTCCCGGTCGCGAGGACCTGGTCGCCCTGGCGGCACGCGTTGACGCGCTGACGGCGCAGTTGCGCAAGTCCGGTGCGCCGGCACCACGCGCCACGAAGGCTGCAAAGACTGCGAAGGCTGCAAAGACCGCGAAGGCTGCAAAGGCTCCCAAGGCGACGAAGAAAGCCGCAAAGAAAGCTTCCAAGCCGAAGGCCACCAAGGCCAAGGCAGTGAAGAAGGCGGCCGGGAAGAAGTCGACCAAGGCTGCTGCAACCAAGACTGCTGCAACCAAGTCCCGTCGCGGCCGTACCCTGCCCAAGGCAGCCAAGCCGATCGCTCCGCAGGCCTGATCCAGCGATACACCTTGCCGTAGAACCAGTTGCGCCCGCCAGCCCGCCGAAGATCGTAAGACCCCTCCCCTCACGACTTCGGGCTGGCGGGCCATTTAGTTACCCAACACCCGGGCCCTCCCGGGTGTTCGCGTAACTGGGTGTTCGCGTAACTGGGTGTTCGCGTATCCGGGCATCGTCCTCATCCGACCTTGATTCGCGTTATGGTTCCCTGACCTCAGACCACGGAGCCGGCATGTCGCCAGAGCTGCTTGCCATTGCCGTTGCACTGCTTGGGATGGCCGCAACTGCCGCCTGGTTCGGAGTCAGTCGCCGGCGCAAGGAGGAAGCTGAACTCGGCGTGCAGGCACTGGCGACCATGAAATGGCGCGACTGCATTGCACTGGTGCTGGAGTCACTGCATCGCGAAGGCTACCCGCGCGCGACGGACACGGTGGAAGAGGCCGGCGCAACCGATTTCATGCTCCAGCATGGCGGTGAGCGCGTGCTGCTCAGCTACAAGCACGGCACCGCCTACCGCCTGAGCGAAGCGAATCTGCGTGAGTTCGCATCGGCGGTCAGCATGCGGGGCGCGGCGCGCGGACTGTTGATCACGCTCGGCATGGCGGAACCATCGGCGGTCGCCCTGGCCGGATCCAGCCGGGTGGAGATCATCGGCGGCAGCGCACTCTGGCCACGGTTGCGCGGCCTGGTCTCCCCGCAAATCCTGGAAAGCGTGCGCAGTGTCGCCGCAGGGCGCACCCGCAAGGGGCTATGGGTCGGCGGCGCAGGCAGCCTGCTGGCCGGGCTTGCGATCATGGTCGGCTCACGCCTGCTGGATGCTTCCCCGGCGAATGCGCAGTCGAACAGTGCGCCACCAGCCGCTGCCGTTGGTTCTGTCCCCCGCCCGGACGCGGCGGCTGAGTCCAGTGCGTCGGATGCGGCGGTCATCCGCCAGCTCGAAGCGACGGCCAAGGCGATGGACGCTGTCGCCAGGCTCAGCCCGGACGCGCTCGCAGTGCGTCGCGCCGATGTGGTCAAGCGGATCGGCCACCTGTCACAGGTCTCGAGCGCAAGCTGGTCCGCGCAGCGCACGGTGCTCATCCTGCTCAACAGGACTGACGGCAAGGACAAACTGCTGGTGGATGAAGCGTGCCGGGTCATCACGCAGAACGAAGAGATGCGCTTCACGCGGATCCAGCTCCAGCCCCCGGACGGCTCGACGCAGGCGGTGCGCTGGCGACTGTGCGAGTAAGTCGGGCCCGCGCACGCCTTGCGCGCGCGCCGGCCTGCATCTCCGGTTACCAGTGCACGCCGCGCATCAACGCCGCGAAGGCAATCTGTTCATTGGTGGCTTCTGCCGAACGCATCGCCTTGCGGTCGCCCTTGGCCGCGGCCGAGTCCGGGAACATCTCGAACGCAGTGTTCATGATGACCTCATAGGCCTTCGGAACCAGGGCGTTGAGGGTGGCGGCGAAAATGCCCATGCGCGTCGCAACGCGGCTCGGCCGTTCGATGATCGCCTTGACGACGAGATCGGCCGCCTCTTCGGGAGACAGCGTCGGGATCGAGTCGTACATCTTGGTCGGCGCGATCATCGGGGTCTTCACCAGCGGCATGTTGACCGTCGTGAAGGCGATGTTCTTGCCGCTGAATTCGGCCTGCGCGCAGCGGCTGAAGGCATCCAGCGCGGCCTTGGAGGCAACGTAGGCAGAAAAGCGTGGTGAACTGGCGAGCACGCCGATCGAGCTGATGTTGATGATGTGGCCGCGGTGCCGGTGCGTCATCGCCGGCAGGAAGCCCATGATCAGGCGCAGGCAGCCGAAGTAGTTGAGCTGCATGGTGCGTTCGTAGTCGTGGAAGCGGTCGTAGCTCGCGGCGACCGAGCGCCGGATGGAGCGGCCGGCGTTGTTGACCAGCACATCCACGTGCTTGTGCTCGGCGAGGACCTTGGACACCAATGCATCGCACGATGCCATGTCGGTCAGGTCACAGGTGTAGGCCCAGCACTCGCCGCCGGCGGCCAGGATCTCGTCGCGGGTCTGGTACAACTCGGCTTCGCCACGGGCCACGATGATGACTTTGGCGCCCGCCTCCGCCACCTTCATCGCCGACGCACGGCCGATGCCGGAGGAACCGCCGGTGATCAGGACCACCTTGTTTTCGACCTTGCCGCGCAGCGTGTGGTCAACGAACAGGTCCGGATCGAGGTGGCGCTCCCAGAAGTCCCACAGCCGCCATGCGTAACCTTCGAGCGGCGGCACGGCGATCCTGGTCCCCTTGAGCGCGCGTTCGGTCTCGCGCGAATCGAAGCGCGTGGGATAAGTCAGCAGCTTGAGCGTCTGCGGCGGAATGCGCAGGTCACGCAGCAGCATGCCGGTGAAGCGCTTGATCGGCGGCAGGTTGAGCACGGCGCCGCGGATCGCGGACGGAACGATGGCAAGCATGCGCGCGTCCAGGCGCATGGTCATTTCCGGGGCATGCGCCGCGCGGCAGAAGACATTGAGCACTTCGCCGATGCGCTGCGGTTCGGGATCCACAAGGTGGAAGGTGTGGCCGTCGAGGCCGCGCTTGTGCGCGATGTGGTCCATCGCTTCGACCACGAAGTCCACCGGCACGATATTGATCCGCCCACCCTCGATGCCCAACGTCGGCATCCATTGCGGCAGTGTCTGGCGCATTTTCTTGATCAGGGTGAACAGGTAATACGGGCCATCGATCTTGTCGATCTCGCCGGTCTTGGAATGCCCGACCACCGCGCCCGGGCGATAGATCCGGTACGGCACCTTGCAGTGGTCGCGAACCACGGCTTCGGCGTCGTGCTTGGTGCGGAAGTAGGGATCGGACAGGCCTTCGGCTTCTTCGAACATGTCCTCGCGGAAGATGCCCGGATACAGGCCGGCCGCGGCGATCGAGCTGGTGTGGTGGAAGCAGCCGGCCTTCAGCGCGTACGCCAGTTCGACGGCGTGGCGCGTGCCCTCGACGTTGGCGATCTTCTGCGACTCGGCGTCCGCCGACAGATCGTAGATGGCAGCGAGGTGGAAGAAGTGGTCGATCTTCCCGGCCAGGGCCTTGACCTGCGCGGCACTCACGCCGAGCTTGGCCTTGCCCAGGTCGCCGGTGACAACGACGATGCGCTTGCGGTCCCAGCCCATGCGCTCGGCGATCGCATCGAGCTTCTTTTCAGAGCCCTTGCGCACCAGCACGTGGATCGTGCCCTTGCGGCGCAGCAGCCGCTCCACGAGAAAGCGCCCGACAAAGCCGGTGGCGCCGGTGACGAAATAGCCCATGATCCCTGCCCCGAAACGACGGCCGGCGATGGCCGGCCCGAGGCACTAAAGTGCCAGACCCACGGTGCGCTTTCAATTCGGATGCGCATCGCGTTGACCACTCCACGGTGCCGTGCTATCACCAATGCATCCCGAATATGCCGAGCCCGTCGCCATGGCCGACCTCCGCCAACAGTTCGAACAAGCCGCAAAGGACGTCAAGGGACTGCCCGACCGTCCCGACAACGACACCATGCTCAGGCTCTACGCCCTCTACAAACAGGGTTCCGAGGGCGACGTAAGCGGGGCCCGGCCCGGCTTCTTCGACTTCGTGGGCGCGGCAAAGTACGAAGCCTGGGAGAAACTCCAGGGCACATCCCAGGACCAGGCGCAGAAGAAATACGTCGACCTGGTCAAGACGCTGCTCGGCTGAGGCCGGGGACGACCATGGCCAGGCAGACCCGCCAGCGCATCCTCGATGCGTCCCTTGCCCTGTTCAACACCCAGGGCGAGCCAAACGTCACCACCAATCATATTGCCGACGAACTGGAGATCAGCCCGGGCAACCTGTACTACCACTTCCGCAACAAGGACGACATCATCGAGCACCTGTTCCAGCGCTACGAGGAGCGGATGGACTCCGCCCTGGTGGCGCCGGAAGGCCGCCTGCCCAACCTCGAGGACATCTGGCTGCAGCTGCACATGGTGTTCGAGTGCATCTGGGAATACCGGTTCCTGTACCGCGACCTGGTCGACATCCTCAGCCGCAACCGCCACCTGCGCATGCGCTTTGCCCGGATCCTCAAGCGGGCCGCGGGCAATGCCACCTCGGTGATGCGCGGCCTGGTACAGGCCGGGGTGATGCGGGCCAGCGCCGCGGAGATCGAGGGTACGGCGACCAATATCCTCGTGCTGGCCACGTTCTGGCTGAATTACGCCAGCGTGCGCGGCGACAAGGATGAGCAGGAATCGATCCGGCTGGGCATCGTCCAGGTGATGATGCTGGTCTCGCCGTTCATGCGCGACGAGGAGCGGCTGCACCTGAACACGCTGAGCAAGGCATATTTGCGCTGAAGGATGCGCGGCGGATTCACCGGTCCCCGGCCCTACCCCGTTGTTTGCAAAGGATTCCCGGCTGGGCTATCATTCCGCTTCTTTGCCCGCCCCACATTCCGGAATCGCCATGAAAGTCCTCAACTCCCTCAAGTCGGCCAAGACCCGCCACCGCGACTGCAAGGTCGTCCGCCGCCGGGGCAAGGTCTTCGTGATCTGCAAGTCCAACCCGCGTTTCAAGGCCCGCCAGCGCTGAGCGCAGGCCGCCTTCCGCGGAATGAACGACGCCGGCGAAAGCCGGCGTTTTTCATTTCCGGCCCTCGGAACCGGCTACAGCAGCTCCGCTGCGCCCTGTGGAGTCGGCAGGCGCATGCGCCGCTCCGGCGTCGCGCGCTGCGGGCTGAAGCACCCCAGCATCGGCAGGCCGGCGACGTCCGGGAAGACCGGCGAGGCGGCGTCTCCGCCCATTCGTCGCACCAGCAATTCGGTCAGCACCGTCCGGTAATCCGTGGTGACATCGAGGTCGCCGTTGAACAGGTCGACATCGCGCAGGCCCGGCCAGTCTGCGTAAACGCGCCCGCCGTTCACTCCCCCACCCAGCAACAGCATCATCGAGCCACAGCCATGGTCGGTGCCGCCACTGGCGTTTTCACCTGCACGGCGACCGAACTCGCTCATGGTGACCAGCGTGACGCCATCCATGCGCGCGCCGAGATCCTGGTGGAACGCCGCCATGCCCTGCGCCAGCTCGCCCAGCAATGGCGGCAGGGTCGTGGTGATCGCGTTGTGGTGGTCAAACCCGTTGAGATCGACGCAGGCGATGCGCAGGCCGACACCGGCCTTGATCAGTTGCGCGACTTCCTTGAGCTGGCTGCCAAACGTGCCGGTCGGATAGATGGCGCCGTTCTCGACCGGGATGATTCCTGGCTTCATCGCGGCGAGATAGTCGGAATTGGCCAGCGCACGCTGTGACGCGATGCAGATCGAGGTGGACCTCGAATGCATGGCCGCCAGGGTGGATTCCAGTCCCGACTTGCGAGTCGAGGTGGTGGCAAAGGTGAAGCCGGCGATGCTCGGCATCGCCAGTGCGCTGGCCTGCCCGCGCAGCGACGCCTGCAAGGCGCTGCCCATGCCGACCGCCATGAATCCACCCGGGTCCCCGGTTCCGACCAGATAGCGGCTCAGCCAGCCGTCGTGCGCGCCGTGCCCAGCGGTCACCGACAGGCTCATCAAGCCCGACTCGATATGGTCCTGGCAGGAAAAATGAGAGCGCTCGTCGTGCTTGAGCCCGGTCGCCTGCACCACGCCCAGGCGTCCGGCCTGGTAGAGCGGCAGCAGCGGCGCAAGCGAGGGGTGCAGTCCGAAGAAACCATCGAGGTCCAGCGATCCTCCCTGGCCACCTGGCGATGGCACGCCAATCACCGGCCGAAGGCGCCGGTAGTCCGGGTCGCCATGCGGCGAGACCATTTGCAGGCCGTCGGCGCCACCGCGCAGGAACACCGCGACGACCACGTCGGCGGGCGGCAGTCCGGCGACCGCGCCGAACAGGAGTCGCGGCCCGACCAGGGCGCCAGCGCCGAGGATGGCGCCGGATTTCAGGAAGTCCCTACGGTGCATGGGCGTGGGCCTCAGCGATATTGCAGGTAGACCGACGACAGCAGCAGCCCGGCAAGTTCCCGGGTCCGCGTCGGCTGTTCGGTGGTGGTGAGGATGCGATCGACGGCTCCGCCATTGGCCGCGAAGGCGACCAGACTGTCGCGATCAGCGGCCAGCAGCATGCGGTGCAGCAGGCGGTTGGCCAGTGTGTCGACCAGCAAGGTCGGGGTGTTCGCTCCCGCCGCCAAGGCGGACAGGTCAAGGGCGATGCCCGTGGCCTTGTTCTCGGCCACCGCGAACGCCCAATTCCAGCGCGACAGCATCGCGCCGGCATTGACCCACGCGTCCATTGCGTCGTGGTAACCATCCGGCGTCGGCCAGCGGAACGGCAGCTGACCGAGTGAATTCAGCCGCGTCACGATGCTGGCGAGGAAATTTCCCGAGACCACCGCATCACTGCAGCGCAGCGTGGCAAGCAGGTAATCCAGCGGGCGGCGGATCTTGCGGTCGTAGCTGGCGATGAACTCCGTGGATCCCAGCAGGGTCGTCATCATCGCGGCGATGTCCCCGCCAGTGGCCGTATAGGTCGCCGCGACAGCGTCGATCGCGGACTGCTGCGGTACATCGCCGATGAATCGAATGCACAGTTTCCTGGCCAGGTGCGCGGCAGTGGATGGATGCGCGGCCAGCAGGTCGAGCACCGCGTTGCCATCAGCCACGCCGCCACCTGACGGGATCACGGTTCCCAACACGGTCTTTGCCGCGTTGTCGTGCCGACTGGACACGAAGGTGAAGACTGGCTCGGTCCCCACTGTGGCCACCGTCCAGCCTGTAAAGCAGCGCGCCACTTCGGAAACGTCGTGCTCGGTGTAACCGCCGTCAACGCCCAGGGTGTGCAATTCCATCAGCTCGCGGGCGTAGTTTTCGTTCGGACCCGTGGACCGGTTGCTGACGTTGTCCAGGTAGTAGAGCATCGCCAGGCTGCGCGCACTGGCATGCAGCATGTCGGGGAATTTTCCCAACGCGTTGGCGCGGATCACCACACGATCATCGACGTTCTTGTAGTAGCTCTCGGGCGAGGCCAGCGTGGCGATATTGAAGTGGTCGCCCCAGAACTCGACCATCGTCTCGAACAGCTGTCGTGGGCTTGCCAACTGGCGATACAAGGTCGCATTGCGCAACTCCGGCGCCGCCTTCTGGCCGCTGTTGTTGGCCCGTGCATCGGCCAGCAATTCCCCGGCGCTCATCGCGACCCGCGGGAAATTGTTGGCAATCGCGAACTCCACCGCCGAATCGTCAAGCAGGGTGTAGGCGAGTTGTTCCTGCAGCCAGCCGGTGTAGTCGATCGTCAGCGCCCGGTTCCAGTCGGCCAGGCGGATGCCGTAGCTGCAGCGGCTGAGCAGGGTGTGCAGGGGATCGGGCGCGGGCAGGGCCAGGTCGTCGGGGTGCGCGCCAGTGTGCGCAGGCGTCAACGGGCCGCCAGTGCTGGACTGGCTTACCCCTCCTTCCTGGACGGATGCCAACATGCGAAGTTCCCCCCTGTGTCGAAGATGCTAACGCTTCCGGGCCCACCCGGTTGACCGCGTGGCGACGATTCAGGCCCTTCTGCGACAATAGCGTCCCCCGCGCCCGGAGAACCTGATGAAAGTCCCAGTTGCCGCCCTCGCCGTCCTGCTCGCCCTTGCCGCTGCCCCTGCCGTGGCCGACACCCTGCTGATCGAACGCGTGGCCGTGGCCCGGTCCAGCGACCTGCCGCGCCGCGGTGCGTCGATGGCCCAGGTCCAGGCACGCTATGGCGCCCCCGAACAGAAGCTGGCGCCGGTCGGCGGTGGCAGCGTGCATACGCCTCCGATCACCCGATGGCAGTACCCGACCTTCTCGGTCTATTTCGAGAACAGCCACGTCGTGGACGCCGTACTGGCCAAGGCCAGCCCGCTCGAGATCGGCCCGGCGCCGGTCGCCCCCTGAGCGTGACTGCACTCCGATTCCCGGCCGAGTGGGAGCCCCAGTCGGCGATCCTGATCGCCTGGCCGCACGCCGGGACTGATTGGGCCGAACGGCTTGACGACGTCGAGGCGACCTACGTTGCCCTGGTGGCGGCGATCACCCGGTTCGAGCCGGCGCTGATCTGCGTCGCGGACGAGGCGCTGGAAACGCGCGCGCGCGGCCTGCTGGCCTCGGCCGGATGTGATGCAGACCGACTCCGCTTCGAGGTCCTTGCCTACGACGACACCTGGCTGCGCGATTCCGGCCCGGTCACGCTGCGCGACGGCAAGGGTTTCCGTCTGTTGGATTTCCATTTCACAGCCTGGGGCGGCAAGTTCCAGGCCGACCGGGACGACCAGATCGTGCGCATGCTGGTGTCCCGAGGTTGCTTCCAGCATTCGCATCGCGAGCGGATCGACTTTGCACTGGAAGGCGGAGCCATCGAAACCGACGGCCAGGGCACGCTGTTGTCGACCTGGCGTTGCCTGCATGAGCGCCACCCCGAACTGGCGCGCGACATCATCCAGGCGCGACTGGAAGCCTGGCTGCACCAGGACCGCACGCTCTGGCTGGAATACGGGTACCTGGAAGGTGACGACACCGACGCGCACATCGACACCCTTGCGCGCTTTGCCGCTCCCGATGCAATCGTTTACCAGGGCTGCCAGGACCCGGGCGATTCGCACTTTGACCAATTGCAGGCGATGGCTGCTGAACTCGCCGAATTCCGTCGTGAAGACGGATCCGCCTATCGTCTGTACGAACTGCCATGGCCGCAGCCCGTCGTGGACGACGGCCGGCGCCTCGCGGCGTCGTATGCAAACTTCCTGATCGTCAATGGCGCGGTGCTGATGCCCGCCTACGCTGATCCCGCCGATGCTGCCGCCGCCGCCGTGCTGGCCGATGCGTTCCCGGGCCGCGAGATCGTGCAGGTGCCGTGCCGTGCGCTGATCTGGCAGAACGGCAGCCTGCATTGCCTTACCATGCAGCTTCCACAGGGGTTGCTGTCATGACCGAGGGCCGTACATTGAAAGTCGCACTGGTGCAGGAGCGCAACCAGGACAGCGTCGAGGCCAATCTTGCGCGAATTTCAGAACGCGTGGCCGAAGCCGCGGCTGCGGGTGCACGCCTGGTGCTGCTGCAGGAACTGCACAACGGCGCCTATTTCTGCCAGCACGAGAGCGTGTCCGAATTCGACCATGCCGAACCGATCCCCGGTCCGAGCACGGCGTTTTTGGGTGCGCTTGCCAAGGCGCATGGCGTGGTGATCGTCGGTTCGCTGTTCGAGCGCCGCGCCGCTGGCCTGTACCACAACACCGCGGTGGTGCTCGAGTCCGACGGACGCCTGGTCGGCCGTTACCGGAAGATGCACATCCCGGACGATCCGGGCTTCTACGAAAAATTCTATTTCACCCCCGGCGACCTCGGCTTCCATCCGATCGACACCAGCGTCGGCCGCCTCGGCGTGCTGGTGTGCTGGGACCAGTGGTATCCCGAGGCCGCGCGCCTGATGGCGCTGGCCGGTGCGGAACTGCTTCTGTATCCGACTGCAATTGGTTGGGACCCGTCCGATGCGCAGGACGAAAAGGATCGGCAGCGTTCCGCCTGGATCCTCAGCCATCGCGGGCATGCGGTCGCCAATGGCTTGCCGGTACTCAGCTGCAATCGCGTGGGCCACGAGCAGTCGCCGCTGGATGCCGCGGGCATCGACTTCTGGGGCAACAGCCACGTGCTCGGGCCGCAGGGCGAGTTCCTCGCCGAAGCGGACGCGCAGCCACAGGTGCTGGTGGTGGACATTGACCTCGCGCGCAGCGAGCAGGTGCGGCGCATCTGGCCATTCCTGCGCGACCGCCGCATCGACGCCTACGATGACCTGCTCAAACGGTACCGCGATTGATGGACGACATCCCCGCCGGCAACGGCGACGACAGCATGGCCAGCGACAGCACTCCCGACAACCCGGACGATGGCGGCGGCCTGCATGGCCAGCCACATGCCATCGTCGAGCGCGATGGGGTGCGCTACACCCTGCTCGGCACCGCGCATGTTTCCCGCGCCAGTATCGAGGCCGTGCGACTGGCCGTGGACAGTGGCCGATACGACAGCATCGCAGTGGAACTGGATGCCAACCGCCATCGTGCACTGACCGATCCGAACGCGATGGCCAAGCTCGACCTGTTCCAGATCATCCGCGACGGCAAGATCGGCCTGGTGGCGGCCAACCTGGCGCTGGCCGCCTACCAGCGCCGGTTGGCCGAACAATTGGGCGTCGAGCCGGGCGCGGAGCTCAAGACGGCCGCGCTTGGCGCGGCAGAACGCGGGCTTGCCCTGCGCCTGATTGATCGGGACGTCGGCGTGACCTTGCGCCGGGCCTGGTATGCGCTCGGGTTCTGGGGTCGCAGCAAACTGATGGCGGGACTGGGAACCAGCCTGTTCGACGACGAACAAGTCCAGGAAGCGGAAATCGAAAAGCTCAAGCAAGGCGACATGCTCGAGTCGAGCTTTGGTGAATTCGCCGCGCAGACACCGCAGTTGTTCGAGGCGCTGATCACCGAGCGCGACCGCTACATGGCGGCCAAGCTGCGCGCGATCGCGGCTGAATCGCCGCCACCGCGTGAAGTGCTGGCGGTGGTCGGTGCCGGGCACCTGAAGGGGTTGCGCCTCGCGCTGGCGGAAGGCAGCGAAGATCCTTCAGCAACCGTCACCTCGCTCGATTTCGTCAAACCACCGAGCGGCATTCCCTGGTTCTCGATCATCATCGGCGGTCTGCTGTTGGCGGCCTTCGGCTGGGGTTTCTGGCACGGCGGGCTCCACCTTGGCGCCAAACTGGTACTGGACTGGGTCGTGATCACCGCGATCGGCGGCGCGCTGGGGGCGATCGCCGCCGGCGCGCATCCGCTGTCCGTGCTCGGCGCGGCCCTCGCCTCCCCGATCACGCCGCTGATCCCTGCGCTGAGCTCCGGCATGGTGAGTGCCTTTATCGAGGCGTGGTTGCGCAAGCCCACCTATGAAGACATGCTCAACCTGCGGCAGGACACGGCGACGATCAAGGGCTGGTGGCACAACCGGTTTGCCCGGGTGTTCGTCAATTTCATGCTGGCCAACCTGGGCACGTCGCTGGCGGTGTGGATCGCCGGCGCCAAGGTGATCCACGGCCTGGGCTGACCTGGGTCAGCTGGCGGGACCGGCCAGCGGACGCAAGGGCGCCGCGTTTCGCGCCCGAGCAATGACCCGGCGCATCGCAATCCCGGTGTCGTCGAGCAAGGCATAGATGGTCGGCAGGAACAACAGGCTGACCACGGTCGAGAACGCCAGTCCGCCCGCAACCGCGCGCGCCATCGGGTAATACGGTGGACCGTCGCCACCGATCTGCGCGCCCGCGAAGCACAGCGGCAGCATGCCCAGGATCGTCGTGCCCATGGTCATCAGGATCGGGCGCAGGCGCTCCTTGCTTCCCTCGACCAGCGAATCAGTCCGGGACTTGCCCGCGCGGCGCAGCGTGTTGATGTGCTCCACCATCACGATGCCGTTGTTCACCACCACGCCCATCAATACCAGCATGCCGATCAGCGCCATGATCGAGAACGAGGTGCCGGTGAATGCGAAAAGCCAGAACACGCCCAGGAACGAGAACAGGATGCTGCTCAGGATGGCCAGCGGGAACAGCAGTGACTCGAACAGCGCCGCCATCACCACCAGGATCAGCACCAGCGCGATCACCAGGTTGACCAGCATCTGCATGCCGGCCTGGTCGTCATCCTGCTGCGACTGGCCCCAGTCCCAGGCATAACCGGGCTTGAACTGGGTTGCGCCCAGTACTGCCTCCACGGCCTTGCGTGCGTCGTCATTGGTGGAGGTGCCGGCGATCGCCGCCTTGATCCCGAGTCCGGTCTGGCGGTTCTGCCGGTAGACCTGCGACGCACCGCGGCGCATCTGCACGTCGACGAGCGACAGCAGGGGCACGCTGCTGCCATCGGCGCGTTGCAGGCTCAGGCTCGACATGTCCTCCACGCGGAATTTATCGGCACCGGCAAAGCGGACATTCACCGGGACTTCGGAATCGCCGCGGCGGAATTCGCGCAGCGGCGACCCGCGCAGTGCAATCCCGATGTACTGCGCGACTTCCTGGGCGCTGAAGCCATAGATCGCGGCACGCTCACGATTGACCGTGACCTGCACTTCGCTGTTCTCGTCACCGGAATCAATCCGGACATCGCGCAATTCCGGCCGCTTCGACAGCAGGGGCAGCAAGCCCTCTCCCAGCGCCTGCAGTTCGTCGGTGGAGTCGCCGGTGAGGTAGAACTGGATCTCGTTGGCGCCGCCGTCGCCACCATTGTTGCTGCCCTGGAAACCAATCTCCGCCCGGGCCAGCTTCGGCAGGTCCTTGCGAATCTGTTCCTGCACCGCCTTGGGATCGATCGACTTGTCGTCATCCAGCGTCAGCCGGATGCCGCCCCAGCCCTGCTCGGCGTAGAACGAGTAAATCTGCTTGATGTGGTACTGCTTGCGCCGGGCTTCCAGAAACGTCTCGACCTTGCCGACTTCGTCGGACATCTGCTCGAGGCTGTATGCGCCCTTCCAGTTGAAGTACATGCCAAGTTCCTGGCTCGGGTCCTGCCCGAACATGTCGAACTTGGTCATCTTTGCCGGCACCAGGCTGACCGCAACGATCACCGCGATGGCCAGGAGGGCCTTGCCGCGGTGCTCGAGCGACCAGCGCAGCAGGCGGCCGTACTTCCGGGTAAGCGCCGGAATGAAACCGTGCGCCGTGGTGATCGCCGGTGGCGTTGCCAGGCGCGCGCTGATCATCGGGATCAGGCTCACGGCGATCAGCCAGGAGCACAGCAGGGAAATGGTGATGGTCAGCGCCACCTGTGACAGGTAGATGCTGATCATGTTGGTCTTGCCAAACACGTTTGGCAGGAAAACGATGATGCTCGACAGGGTGCCGGCGCTGATCGCGATCTGTACCGCGCGCGTGCCCTCGATGGCGCAGCGCATCGGGTCGTCTGGCCAGCGCTCCCGGTACTGGTAGATGCTCTCAACCACGACCACGGCATTGTCAACCAGCATGCCGATGCCCAGCAGCAGGCCCATCATGGACAGGATATTGAGCGTGATGCCGAAGAAATACATTGCCCCCAGGGTCATGATGATGCACACCGGGATCGCCAGGGTCACCATCAAGGTGCTCGGCCAGTGGCGCAGGAAGTAGTACAGCACCAGCAGCGAGAGGAATGAGCCGATGGCGCCGGCCTTGACCAGCTCCGTTATCGAGTCGGTTACGCTGTCGGCCTGGTTGTCGAAGACCTTCATCTGCACGCCGGCCAGCTCGGGCGACTGTTTGATGTCGTCGATCTCTGCAAGGACACTTCGCGAGGCGTCGACGAGGTTGGCGGACTGCTCGCGGAAGATATCCAGGCCCACCGCCGGACGTCCGTCCAGCCTGCGGCCGACGCCCTGTCGCTGCGGTTTGAGGGTGATGTCTGCGATGTCGGACAGCTTCAGTCCCTGGTCGGTGATTACCAGGTCGCGCAGTTCGCCGAGTTCCTTGATCTCTCCAACCGGCTGGATTCGCAGCCGTCGCGTTCCCTCGTTGATCTCGCCGGCAGACACCGAAAAATTGATCGCCTGCAGCTTCGCGGCCAACTGGTTCAGGCTGATGTTGTGCGCCCCAAGGCGGGCGGCGTCGATCGAGATCTCCACCTCGTTCGGGGCCAAGCCTGTCAATTCCACCCGGGCGACGCCGGACACGCGCTCGATCCGGCGCTGCACCACGCGCTGGATCATGTCGTATTCCTGGCGCAGGTCGCGGTCGCTGGAGAAGCGTATGCGGATCAGGGGTTCGTCGCTTGGCGAGAAATTGCGCACGAAGTAACGCTGCAGGTCACTTGGCAGTTCGACGCGGATCGCATCGATGCGGTCGCGCGCCTCGCTGGCGGTGATATTGATGTCGCGATCCCAGTCCTTGAACCGGATCCGCACGTCGGAGCCATCGGCGCGGCTGGTGGAGCTGAGGTCCTGGATGCCCGGCAAGGTCGCCAGCGCCTCTTCGGCCGGGCGGGTGATGCTCCGCTCGACTTCCTGCGGCGTGGAGCCCGGGTATGGGAAGTTGAGCATGAGAAACGGGACGTTGACCTCCGGGAATTTCTCCAGCGGCAGGCGCAGCGACGCGATCAGCCCGATCGCCACCATCGAGACGAAGAACATCACCGCCGTGACCGGCCGGCGCAGGCTGAGTTCGGCCAGGGTCATGCGTGCACTGCCTCACCCGCGCCCTCACCCGCGCCCTCGCCGCCGCCTTCGCCGCCGCCTTCGCCAGAGCGTTCGCCTTCGCGTTCGCCGTCAGCGGGCACGCCTGCTGCGATGCCGCGGGCCCGGTAGGACGCATCGGTCTTGCGATCCAGGCGGTCGTACATGATCGGGATCACCACCAGGGTGAGCAGGGTCGACACGGCCAGTCCACCAATCACGGTAATTGCCATGGGCGCGCGTACTTCGGCGCCATCGCCACCGAAGAATGCAAGCGGGGCGAAACCGAACAGTGTGCACAAGGTGGTCATCGCAATCGGTCGCAGTCGTGACTCCGCACCACGGCAGATCGCCTCGCGCCGCGCGACGCCGGCCTCGCGCAACTGGTTGACCTTGTCCACCAGCACGATCGCGTTCTTCACCACGATACCGACCAGCAGGATCAGGCCGATGAACACCACCACCGAGATCGGCGAGCCCGACAACCACAGCGCCAGCGCCGCGCCCACCATCGCCAGCGGCACCGAGAACATGATCACGAACGGGTGGAGCAGCGACTCGAACTGCGACGCCATCACCAGGTAGACCAGGAAGATCGCCAGGGCAAACGCAAACAGCAGCGAGCGGATCGAGCTGTCGAGCTCCTCGCTCTGGCCGCCGAAGGCGAGCCGGATGTCGGCGCCCAACGGATTCTTGCGAACAATCTCGCGCACCTCCGCCACGGCCGTGCCAAGGTCCAAGCCACGCAGGTTGGAGGACACCAGGGAAACGCGGGTCTGGTCGGCGCGATGGATTTCGCTCGGGCCGACAGTTTCCACCACGTCCGCAACCGCGGCAAGGGTCACCGGCCGGTCGCTCTGCGGATTGACGATGATCCGCTTGATGTCATCCACCGAGGCACGATTGCGCTCCTGCCCGCGCACCAGCACATCGATCTTGCGATCACGGAAGCTGTAGCGCGTGGCCACTTCACCGCGCACCTGGCGCACGACCTGGTCGGCGATCTGCCGCGAAGTCAGGCCCAGCGCCGCCGCACGGGCTTGGTCGAAGCGAATCTGTACTTCCGGATAACCCTGCTCGGCGGAAGATTTCACGTCCGCGAAATGGGGCGAGGCCTGCATCAGTGTGGACAGGCGTCGGCCCGCCTTCTGCAGCGCATCCAGGTTCTGGCCGCGCAGTTCGATTTCCAGCGGCGTTGAAAAGCTGAACAATTCGGGACGACCGAACTTCACCGCGACATCCGGATAACGCGCCATGGTCGCCCGCATCCGCTCGGTGACGATCGACTCGGTCTGCTTGCTGTAATGGTCGCCCAGCACCACGCTGAGCTTGGCGACGTTCTCGCCGGATTCGGTGGGATTGGCGTCCAGGCGCGTGCCTGTGCCGCTCACGCCATACAGGGCCTGGATGTCCTTGTCGCCGTCGTGTGCCAATTGCACCGCGCGCACCAGTGCATCGGTTTCGCGCAACTGCGTGCCCGGCGGCAACTTTGCAGTCATCTCAAAGCGGTCCTGCGCCAACTGCGGAATCAGGTCGGTACCAAGGGTGCTTGCAATGCCGAGCGACAAGACGAAGGCGATCGCCGCGCTGCCCAGGATCACCCAGGGGCGCTCGAGCGCACGCGGCAGCATGCGGTGGTAATACGCGGCCGCCATTTCGTATGGAGTGAGGATCTTCTCCCCCAGCCAGGCCAGTCCGCGCCCGCCGGTAGCGGCAAAGGCCCTTCCCCCGGCGATGACCGCCCAACTGGCGCCGAACACCGCCCAGCCGGTGCCCCGCTGTACGCCGTGGCCGGTCGCAGCAAGGACGCGCGCAGCCCGATTCTCTGGCTGCCAGCCGTCGGGTTTGTCTTCGCCCGCGAATGACATCGGTGCTCTTGCCTTGATCGAGCTCAGCATCGGGATCAGGGTCAGCGACACCACCAGCGAGATCATCAGCGCGATCGACACCGTCAGCGCCTGGTCCTTGAACAACTGGCCGGCGACGCCCTGCACGAACACCAGCGGGAAGAACACCGCCACCGTCGTCAGCGTCGAGGCAACCACGGCCATGCTGACTTCCTTGGTGCCGGCGATTGCCGCCTCCAGGATGCCGAGCCCGCGCTCGCGCGCCTTGGCAATGCTTTCCAATACGACGATGGAATCATCCACCACCATGCCGGTGGCCAGCGCCAGGCCTGCCAGCGACATGACGTTGAGGCTCAGGCCGAGTCGGCCCATGAAGAAGAAGGTGGCGATGATCGACACCGGCAAGGACAGGCCGATGACAAAGGTGCTCCAGCCATCGCGCAGGAAGAAGAAGATGATCAGGATCGACAGGAAGCCGCCCACCAGCGCCTCGGTACGCACTTCGGCCAGGGCATTGCGGATGAACTTGCTCTGGTCCTCGATCGTCTGCACATTGACGCCATCGATGACATAGGCGCCGGGCGCCTCGCTCGCCACCTTCTTCGACTTTCCCCCGGGCGCGCCGACGCCCGCGCCCGAGCCATTTTCCTCCATGCGCGAGAGTGCCTGCTTCACCGCATCAGCCGCGGCGACGGTATTGGCATCGCCTTCCTTGTAGATCGCCAGCTCGACCGCCTCGCGACCCTTGAACCGGATCACCGCCTCGCGTTCCTTGTAGCCCTGGGTCACGGTAGCCACGTCGCGAAGGCGCACCGGCACATCGCCCAGCGTTGTCACCAGCAGGTCGCGCATCTGGTCAAGATTGGTGAACTGGTTGACCGTGCGCACCAGGTAGCGCTCACTGCCTTCCTCGATGCGGCCACCGGAGATGTTGACGTTTTCCTGGCGCAGGCGATCAACGACCAGGTTCGCCGGGATATTGAGCTGGGCCAGGCGATCGGCATCCACCAGCACCTGCACTTCGTCTTCCAGTCCGCCCGCCACCTTCACCGCAGCGACGCCATCAACCGGCTCCAGCTTTTTCTTCAGCTCGTTGTCCGCATAGCGACGCAGGCGCATCAGCTCTGCCTGTTCGCTTCCCGTCGCCTTCTCGGGCACGGTCAGGACCAGGCGCATGACCGGTTCGGTCGACGGATTGAAGCGCAGCAGCACAGGCGCCTTGGCTTCCAGCGGCAGGCGCAGTACGTCGAGTTTGTCGCGCAGCTCGAGGCTGGCCTGGTCCATGTCCGTGCCCCAGGCAAACTCGAGCACCACGTCGCTCTGGCCGGTGCGGGAGATTGACTTGAGCTTGCGCAGGTTCTTCACCACACCGACGGCTTCTTCCACCGGCTCGCTGATCAGGGTTTCGATCTCGGAGGGCGCGGCACCGGTGTACTCGGTGCGAACCGTCAGCGTGGGATAGCTCAGGTCCGGCAGCAGGTTGACCTTGAGTTCGCGCAGGGCAATCAGCCCGAACAGCACGAAGGTCAGGGTCACCATCGCGACGGTGACCCGCCGGCGGGTGGCGAATTCGACCAGGCTCATCCGGGAGCGTTCCCCGTCGTGCCGGACTTGGCGGTGGCCTTGGCCGTTTCGATGACCTGCACTTCGGTACCATCGCGGATGGCAACCTTGCCGGCGGTGACGACCCGGTCGCCTTCCTTCAGCCCCTTGCGCACTTCGGCAATCTCGCCATTGGTGTATCCCAACTGCACCACGGTGCGCTTGGCTTGCGTGCCTTTCACGACGTAGACCGCAGGCTCACCCTCGTCCTCGATCAGCGCCATGCGCGGCACCGTCAGCGCATCCTGGCGCTGGTCATAGACGACTTCGATGCGGCCGAACATGCCGGGCCGCAACTCGGGCGCATTGTCGAATGCGCAGACGACGCGGAACGTGCCGCTGGTGGCATCCATCACCGGCGCGATGCGATCAACCTTGCCCTCGAATACCTTCCCCGGCACGGCGTCGACCACCATGCGCAAGGGCAACCCGATCTTCAGTCGACCCACTTCGCGCTCGGGGGCATTGAGCACGCCCTCGAGATGCGCGGTGTTGACGATCCGGAACACCGGTGCGTTGAGCGCGATCAGGTTGCCCGGCTTGACCATGCGCTGGGCAACGACACCAGAAATCGGGGTAATGATGTTGCTGTAACCCAATTCAAGCTGGGCCAGCGCCAGGCTGGCGCGCGCCGACTCGAGGTCGTACTTGATCTGGTCGCTGGCCTCGGCGCTGACCAGCTTGTTGGCAGCCAGTTCCTGCGACCGCCTGTAGTTGTTCTCGAGCTTGCGCACGATGGCCTGCTGGCGCGCCACTTCCAGGCGCACCCGGTCGCCGTCGATGCGGGCCAGTACCTGGCCGGCACGCACCTGGTCGCCCTCTTCCGCCAGCAACTGCACCATGACGCCCGACGTCTTGGCCACGACCATGGCTTCGTCGGGTGCTTCCAGATTCGCGGTACCCGAGTAGCTGGCGGAGATCGCCTGGCGCGCAGCACGCGAAACTTCCACCGGCACGGCGTCAACCTTGGGAATCGGCTTGCCGTCCGGACCCAGCTTGGCATTGTCGGTCCCGGACTTGTCCGCCGCTTCCGTCGGTGCACCGCGGTGGCATGCGCCAAGGGCCAGCGTCGCGGACAATAAGACGAGCATGCCCAAGCGCAGGCTGGTACGTCGGTGCGGTACTGGAAGGCGTTGCGTCATGGGGAGGTACTCGGACGGGTGTTATAGTTGCATACAACAGTAACGGATCGATTTGGGAAAGGCATATGCCGAAAGTCGCTATCCGGGACACCTTTTCCAGCCCCGGGTCTGACCCCACCACGGCTTCGTCGGTTGCACTCGGCGTGCCTGCCCCTGTCTCAATGTAGAACCTGCGGTTTATACTTTCGCGTCAGCTGTTGCCCAGTTCCCCGCCTCGATCCCAGCCTTGATCCTTTTGCCGGACCCAACGATGAAACCAACCCTGCTCTTTGCCGCCTGCCTTGCACTGGCTGGCCTGGCCAACCCCGCCTTTGCCAAGGGCGATATCGCGCACGGCAAGACCCTCGCCTACACCTGCACCGGTTGCCACGGGATCGTCGACTACAAGAACGCCTATCCGAACTATCGGGTGCCGAAGATCGGCGGCCAGAACGAGGAATACATCGTCGCCGCCCTGACCGGCTACAAGAAGGGCGAACGCAATCATCCGACCATGAAGGCCCAGGCCCGCAGCTTCTCGGACCAGGACATCGCCGACATCGCCGCCTACCTGTCCAGCCTGAAGAGCGCCAAGTGATGGAGAACCGCATGACGCTCCGCCTCGCCACCCTCGCCGTCGCCCTGTTTGCAGCGGGCACGACCCTCGCCGCTCCGCATGGCAACGCCAGCGCCGGCAAGGCCAAGGCCGGCCCCTGCGCCGCTTGCCATGGCGATGGCAACAAGACCCTGGCCCCGATCTATCCGAAGTTGGCCGGCCAGTATCCCGACTACCTGTCGAAAGCGCTGCACGAGTACAAGTCCGGAAAGCGCAGCAATGCAATCATGATGGCGCAGGCCGCCAATCTCAGTGACCAGGACATCGCCGACCTGACCGAGTACTTCGGCTCGATGTCCGGCGGCATCCACGACCTGTCCGGTCACTCGCGCTGAGTCCAACTCGCGCTGGGTCCAATCAGCCGGATGGCTTGCGTTCGCGTGGCTTCCGGCATTGGGCGTCATAGAGTTTCCGCGTCCTGCGCCAGACATCCTGCGTAGCGGCCCCGGCGATCTGGTCCCACCATGCCTGGCACTGGCGTTCTTCCTCGTCATTGAGCGTGTCGGGATCATCCTGCGGACCGAGGTAATCCGAACCTCCGGTCAATATTCCGCAGCCGCCGCCCAAGGCGAGCAGTGAGATCTTGCAGACCATCGTTGACTGCGGCCGGCCCGGGACCGGCATGCGGATTTCCTTCGTGGTCTTTTCGACCAGGTCGGTCAGCAGCGCGGTCAGCAGGTCCTGGTCGGGCTTCCAATATTCGGCAAACCGCGTTGGCTCATAGTCCAGCGCCTGCTTGCGACCCCAGACTTTTTCCGCGTCACCCAGCCGGGGAACCTGGTAGCTGAAACTGCGCGAGTCGCCGTAGCGCTTTTCCAGGTCGTCGAGCAGTTGTCTGGACAGTCGGACCCGTCCATCCACGTCATACAGTCGTTGCCGCATGGACAACGCCTCCAATCCCTGGTTCGTCGCCGGCTGCGGCGTCGATGGCGAAGCTGGTGCCTTCGCGGGCGACGCGGACTGCAGTTCGCGGGCCTGGCGCTTTGAGGTCGAAGGTGAGGCCGGAACAACTGGCGCAGCAGGCCGAACATCCCTGGCAGTGGGAGGCGGCGCCGCCGGTGGCGGAAACTCGAACACGAATTCCACCCGCATCGAACCCGGGCCCATGCCTTCCGGGCGGGTTGCGTAGCGATACAACAATTGCCCGACAAACAGATGCAGCAGCACGACGGCCACCAGCACGGCAGTGCGCCCTCGGCGCGACAGCCATCCCTGGCGAACCGGGCGCAGTGAGCGCGGTCGCCAGTTGTCATCGAACCATGTCGCTGGCGCGGAGTCCTCGCCGATTTCGCTCATCCGGTTCCGCGCGTTGCCGGTATCAGCCGCTTGGAGCGCGGCGACGCGGCGAAAGTTCAGCGCGGGATATAGGGCGCGTCGCCCCGGCTATGGTCGGTAGCGTCGCCGATCGAACGGATCTCGGGGATGCGCTCGCGCAACGTCTTCTCGATGCCCTGCTTCAGCGTGACGTCGGCCATCCCGCAACCCTGGCAGCCGCCGCCGAAGCGCAAGGCCACCACGCCGTCATCGGTGACTGACTCAAGGGCCACGTGGCCGCGATGCGCGGCGAGCATCGGATTGATCTCGCTGTCGATCAGGTACTGGACGCGCTCGGCAATGGATGCCTCCGCACCTGGCTCCGCGCCCTTGATCTTCGGTGCACGAATCGTGAGCTGGCCACCGGTGGCACTGGGCTGGAAGTCGACTTCGGCATCTTCGAGGAAGCGCATGCTTGCGCCGTCCACGTACAGGGTGAAACCATCGCAGTCGAGCGACCACTCATCGCCAACCAGGTCGGACGACTCGCAAAATTCGAGGCGGGCATCGGCGCGTGGGGTACCGGGATACACGGCTGCCATGCGGATGCCGATGGCATCACCGCCCTGGGTTTTCAACAGGTGGCGGAAATAATCCCGGGCTGGTTCGGAGATCTGGATCATCGCGCTATTCTACCCTTCCCACGCACGAGTCCCTGCCATGCCCTCCCTCGACACCCTCGCTTCCGCCCACTGCCGGCCGCTCAGCGGTCCCGAGCATCTCCTTGGCCAGGCATCCATACATGAACACCTCGCCTTGCTGCCCGCATGGCAGTTGGTCGAACACGGCCAGGCCATCTCCCGGCGGTTCGAATTTGCCGACTTTTACCGGACCATGGCCTTCGTGAACGCGCTTGCTTACGTGGCGCATCGTGAAGACCACCACCCGGACCTGGGCGTCCACTTCGGGCACGTGGATGTGCGTTATTCAACCCACGATGTGGGCGGGCTCAGCGAAAATGATTTCATCTGCGCCGCGCGCACGGATGCCCTGCTCGGCTGAGTAGCACCGGACCGGCCGGAGTGCGGCCGACCGGAGTCAGCGCAGGCGGTCGAGCACGGTGCCGAGTTCCGGCGAGAGCGGCGCGCTGATCAGGTAGGGGTGCGTGCCTGCGCCGAGTTCGAAGCCGATCGCCGCTGCGTGCAGGAACAGCCGCTTGAGCCCCGCCTGTTCCGCCAGGCGTTTGTTGGCATCGCGGTCACCGTATTTGTCGTCGCCCGCCACCGGGTGGCCAATGTGGGCTGCGTGCACGCGGATCTGGTGGGTGCGGCCGGTTTCGATCCGGACCTCGCAGAAGCTGTGCCCGCCCATGCGCTCGATCAGCTTGAAATGGCTGGTGGAGGCCTTGCCGGTCGGATCCACGCGGACAATACGATCACCGCCCCGGTGGGTGGTCCGCAGCAGCGGCGCCTCGACGGTCATCGTGCCCTGAGGCATGCGCCCGAGCAGCAGCGCGAGGTATTGCTTGTTCGGCGCGTCCTCATCTTCGCCGGCGCGCATCAGTGCCTGCAACTCCAGCAGTGCCGAGCGCTTCTTGGCAATCACCATGATGCCGGAGGTATCCCGATCGAGCCGATGCACCAGCTCGAAGCTCTCGTCGGGCCGCAGGGCTCGCAGGCCCTCGATGGCGCCAAAGCTGATCCCGCTGCCGCCGTGGGCGGCAATCCCGCTGGGCTTGTTCAGTGCCAACAGGGCCTTGTCCTCGAACACGATGCTTTCGGCCAGACGCTCGAGGAAGGCCTTGGACGGCTTGCGATCGGTGCCGGGCTGGTCGAGGTGGACCGGGGGGATGCGGACCTCGTCGCCCCCGGCAAGCCGGGAATCGGGCTTGCAGCGCTTGCCATTGATCCGCACCTGGCCGCTGCGCACGAGCTTGTAGATCAGGCTCCGGGGGGCGCCCTTGAGCTGCCCGAGCAGGAAATTGTCCAGCCGCTGGCCATCCCGATCCTCCGGCACGCGCACCTGTTTCACGCCGCCTGAGACTTCCATTGCTGCCACGGGGACTCCACTGATACACTCGAAACGCGAGATAACGCCCTGATTTGCCTCGTCCGTCGGCCGAAAGCCTGCGGACTTGCATTCCGGAACGCACCGCTACCACACCCCTTGGGGGTGACCATGTTAGCCGGTCGGGAAGGCAGACGGATATCGCCTCGTGCTGACACCACGAGCCAGACCGGATGACGCTCGGCGTCTGCCGGACCCATTAACAGAACAAATGAAAAAGCGCTCCCGTGGGTCGTCCCGACTTCGGTACTTGCAGCGCTGGAAGTCTCTGCCAAGCCTGGATGCGCGTGCGCTCCAGGTGTGTCTGATAGGCCGTGGACCCCGGCGTTCCTCGCGGTTGAGCGCGCAAGGAAACGACAATGAAGCGTATGTTGATCAACGCCACCCAGGCGGAAGAACTGCGGGTGGCAATCGTTGATGGTCAGTTGCTGTACGACATCGACATCGAGCAGCCCTCGAAGGAACAGAAGAAGTCCAACATCTACAAGGGCCGGATCGTCCGGCTGGAGCCGTCCCTCGAGGCGGCGTTCGTGGATTACGGGGCCGAGCGACACGGCTTCCTGCCACTGAAGGAAATTTCCAAGGACTATTTCATCCCCGGTGTCGACCCGAACAAGGCCGGCATGAAGGACATCCTGCGCGAAGGCCAGGAAGTCGTGGTGCAGGTGGACAAGGAAGAGCGCGGCAACAAGGGCGCCGCCCTGACCACGTTCATCTCCCTGGCCGGCCGCTACATGGTCTTGATGCCGAACTCCCCGACCGCCGGCGGCGTCTCGCGCCGGATCGAGGGCGATGACCGCGCCGCGCTGAAAGAGGCGATGGACGCGCTGACCATTCCCGACGACATGGGCGTGATCATCCGTACCGCCGGTGTCGGCCGCGATGCCGAAGAGCTGCAGTGGGACCTGAACTACCTGCTGCAGGTGTGGAAGTCGATCACCGATGCCGCCCTGAGCAAGCCCGCTTCCTTCCTGATCTACCAGGAAAGCCGGCTGATCATCCGCGCCCTGCGCGACTACCTGCGTGCCGATGTCGGCGAGATCCTCGTCGACACCGAGGAGATGTACGAGCAGGCGCAGGAATTCATGCAGTCGGTGATGCCGCACAACCTGCGCAAGCTCAAGCTGTATACCGACGACATCCCGCTGTTCAACCGCTTCCAGATCGAATCGCAGATCGAGAACGCGTACGAGCGGCAGATCCGCCTGCCGTCCGGCGGCTCGATCGTGGTCGACCAGACCGAAGCGCTGACCGCCATTGACGTCAACTCCTCGCGCGCCACCAAGGGCAGCGACATCGAGGAAACCGCCTACAACACCAACCTGGAAGCGGCCGAGGAAGTGGCCCGCCAGATGCGCCTGCGTGACCTGGGCGGCCTGGTGGTGATCGACTTCATCGACATGGGCTCGGGCAAGCACCAGCGCGCCGTCGAGGATCGCCTGCAGCAGGCGCTTCGCCAGGATCGCGCCCGGGTGCAGATCGGCAAGATCTCGCGCTTCGGATTGCTTGAACTGTCACGCCAGCGTTTGCGTCCCTCGCTTGGCGAGTCGAGCCAGGTGGTCTGCCCGCGTTGCGAGGGCCACGGCCGCATGCGCAGCGTCGAGTCGTTGTCGCTGTCCATCGTGCGCCTCGCCGAAGAGCACGCGATGAAGGAAAACACCGCGCAGGTGCTGATCCAGGCTCCGCCGCAGATCGCCAATTACCTGCTCAACGAAAAACGCCGTGCGCTGGTCGAGATCGAGACCCGTCACGATGCACCGATCATCGTCGTTGCCGACGACCAGTTGGAGACGCCGCATTTCAACGTCACCCGACTGCGTGAAGGTGACTCCGTCGAAGACACGGTGAAACCGAGCTACCACCGCACCACTCCGCGCAAGCTGGCCGTGCATGCACTCACCAAGAGCCAGTTGAACGTGCCCGACCTGCCGGCCGTGACTCATGTCGCGCCGACGCAGCCAGCGCCGTTGCGCGAGCCAGTGGAAGCCACTGTGGCGCCTGCACCGGCAGTGATCGCCACCGCGGTGGCTGCGCCTTCCCGCGGCCTGTTTGCCTGGCTCGGCTCGCTGTTCGGCGCAAGCTCCGCCCCGGCGACCGAAAGCAAGTCCACGTCGGATCGGAATGGTCGCGGCCCACGGGAAGACCGCGGCGCACGCGGCAGCGAGCGTTCCGAGCGCGGCGATCGCGGCCGGGATGGCCGCCGCGGCAATCGCCAGGGCGAACGCTCGGGCGGCCGCGGGCAGTCCTCGTCGGCGCAAGGCAACAGCAGCAGCGCCAGCGGTGCCGGAGGCGGCAGCGGCAGCGGCGGCAGCGGTGGCGGCAGCAGCGTCAACAGCAACAGCGGCGGCGGCAACAGCGGACGGGCCCAGGCCCAACGCGGCGACCAGCCCAAGGGCCAGGGTGGCGGCCAGCGCCAGCAGCAGGGCCGCCAGGACGCGCGTCCCGAACGCACTGAGGAACAGCTGGCCCTCGACGAGCAGCGCAAGCTCGATCAGCAGCGCAAGGAAGCCGAGCGTCGCGAAGCGCAGCGCCTGGAGAATATCCGCCGCGAAGCCGAGCGTCGGGCCGCACGTGAAGCGCGTCAGGCTGGCCAGGCAGGCGGTGCCGTAGAAGGCACTGCGGAAACAAATGCCGACGAACAGGCGACCGATGCAGCCGCAGGCGGCGCGACTGTCGCCACCACGGACGGCGCTGCGCCGGCCGAGGGCGCGACGGCGGAGGGTGGTCGGCGCCGCCGCGGACGTCGCGGTGGTCGTCGCCGTCGGCGCCAGGATGGAACGACCGGTGTCGTCGAGGATCCCAATTCGCAGTCCGAACTGGACTTTGAAGACGAAGATGGCTCGGACCCCGAGCAGGACGGCGTGGACGCAAGCGATTCGCTTCGGACCTTCGGTTCGGACATGGCCTCGCCGGTTCTCGCTACCTCGATGCCGGTGACCTCGGCGGAGTCTGAATTCGACGACTTGCCGCTCGACTTCCCCGCCCCGCCGGCTGTCGTGCCTGTGGCGACACTGCGTGCACCGGTGGCTGCAATTCCGCCGCATGTTTCTGCGTTGAGCACGCCCTCCGTCCAGGAGACCGTCAAGGCACCGGAAGCAACAACACTGGAAACGCCGCGCGTCTCGGTCGTCGTACATTCCCCTACAGCGACACTGGCGCCGCCAGCGGTTGGCCCGATTGCCACGCCTCCGTCCGTCGCCGCATCTGCACCCTCGGTTCCGGTTGCCGCACCCGCCGAGCCTATTGCCGCTCCGGTGGTTGTCGTCGCTCCGGCAGTTGTCATCGCTCCGACGGCATCGGTTGCCCCGGCAGTGGTTCCGATGGCAGCACCCGCTGCGCCCATCGCTGCGCCAGCTGTCGTGCCAGTTGCCATGGCTCCGGTTGCTCCCGTCTCTCCGGCCGCACCGCCAATCGTCGCTGCGGCCGTGGTACCGGTGGCTGCAGCGCCTGCACCCGCCTTGGCACCTGTCGTTGCGGCTCCGGTCGTCGTCCCGGTGAGCGCCCCGGTGATAGCTCCAGCCCCGGCTGCGGTTTCGAAGCCGGCACCGGTCGTCGCCGTTGCGCCTATCGCTGACCCGGCGCCTGCCGCTGCCACGACTCCGGTTGCGGCGCCTGCAGTTGCTGTTGTGCCCGCCAAGGCGGAGTCGTCAGCGATGGATGCCGACGAAGAGGCGACAGCGTTGGCGGAAGCCGGGAAAGCGACGACCGTCACTGCACAGCATCCGCCAGTTCCAGCGCCCACGGCAACGCAAGGCGAACCGCCGTTGACCTGAGATCGCGAAGGCATCAGGCAGCAACCCCACAGGGCGCCCACAAGGCGCCCTGTGTTTTTTTGCAGTCAGACCCGCGCTGACGCTTCGGTGACGCCGTGTTGGGCCGCCAGACGTGCCAGCGCCACGGTGTCGTGGATGCCGAGTTTCTCGAACAGCCGATATTTGTGGGTGGCCACGGTTTTTCCGCTCAGGCTCAGCCGGCGCGCAATGTCCTCCGCCCGCAGCCCTTGGCAGAACATCAGCGAGATCTCCATTTCGCGCCTGGACAACAGGTCGAAAGGCGAACCGGCCGCACCGCCGAGTGCGAGCCGCTGGGCAATATCGGAGCCGAGATAGCGCCTGCCTGCTGCTGCATCCCGAATCGCGCGCAAGAGTTCCGATGACTCGCAACCCTTGCTGAGATACGCCATGGCGCCCGCTTCCAGTAACCGGCGTGGCATCGGCCCTTCGACCTGCACGGTGACCATCACCACACGCGGCCCGATCTGGCCCCTGACCAGGCGTTCGGTGATGTCCAGGCCGCTGGCACCGGGCAAATGCAGGTCGCACAACACGACATCAGGCTTGAGCTTGCGGATCTGCGGCAAGGCCTCTTCGGCGCAGCTGGCTTCGCCAACCACCTCGATATCGGCCTGTGGCCCGAGGATCATGCGATAGCCGGCCCGCATCAGGCCGTGGTCATCCAGCAGGTAGACTCGGATCATGTGGCACCTCGTTCGCTTGGCTGCCATGCAAGCCTACCGGTGGGGCAGGACGGCGACAATCCGGATTCTCCGCACACGCCTGTAGGAAATTTCCTACCTGGCTGGCCGCGGGTCGCCAGCGCCCTATCTTGTTCGACGCCTGGCTACCGGTAGCTACAGCACTCGTTCCACGTGCTTGCGCTCCCCGTTAGAATAGCTGCCACGGAGAGGTGGCCGAGTGGTTTAAGGCAGCAGTCTTGAAAACTGCCGGACCCTTAAAAGTCCCGTGGGTTCGAATCCCACCCTCTCCGCCACCGTTCAACTGCGCTGCCGCGATACATCATGGATGCGGTCGAAACTCATCGCCGCCAGCTCGCGCTCGGTCTTGGTGACCCACTGCGCATGGCTCGCCGTATGTCGGCAAACCATGCAGGTCAGCAGCGAAGCGGGGTCGGGAATGCGCGAGGACATCGGGTGCTCGCTTCCACAGTGCGAGCAGATCAGGACCATGGGATGCATGCATTGGGCGCCGGGGGGTGTCCGTGGGGTTTACGCAGTCCGGCGGACTTTCCGGCCAAGGTCGCCATCCCCGACTTCATTCGCTGCCCCGCAGCATCAGCTGCCCAGCAGCATCAGCCGCGCCTGGGCCTGTGCATCTCCGTGCACAACAGACGGTTGGCCTCGATCAGGGGCGGCAGCCGTTCGGCCAGGAAGTCGATGAACACGCGCACCGCCGGCAACAGGCCGCGACGCGACGGAAAGACCGCATGAAAAATGCCCTGCGGCAGGCGCCAGTCCGGCACCACGACTTCAAGTTCGCCGCGACGCACCGAATCCGCGCAGTTGGACTCGGGCAGCAACGCGATTCCCAATCCGGCCCGCGCCGCAGCCGTCAACAGCGGGAAATCGTGGGTCATCAGGATCGGCCGCAGCTCGACCTTTTCCACTGCGCCTCCGGGACCATGCAGGGTCCAGCGCTGCCGCGCTTCGTCTTCGCTCATGCTCAGGGTCGCGTGGCCCGCCAGGTCGGCCGGCAGGGCTGGACGACCCCGCCGTTGCAGATAGGCGGGACTGGCAACAAGCAATTCATTGGACTCGCCGAAACGGCGCAGCACCAACTCACCATCGGCGTCCAGTTGCGTGCGTACCCGCAGGGCGATGTCGAAGCCCTCGGGAATCAGGTCGACACGACGATTGGAGACGTGCAACTGGATCCGGACATGCTCATAGGTCGCCAGGAACTCTGGCAACAACTGGGCGAGCAGGTCCTGCGCGACCGACACTGGCGCACTGACCCGCACCAGGCCGCGCGGCTCGGAACTGACCTGTTCAACCGCATCGCGCGCTGCCTGCGCCTCGGCCAGCATGCTCTGCGCGTGGCGATAGACGCTTTGCCCGACGTCGGTGACGGCGAACTTGCGGGTCGAACGTTGCAGCAGGCGCACGCCCAGGTCGGCCTCGAGTTGGCTGACACGGCGGCTCAGGCGCGACTTCGGAATGCCCAGTGCGCGCTCGGCTGCGGCGTATCCACCGTGCTCGACCACGATCGCGAAAAATTGCAGGTCGTTGAGGTCGGGACCAATCATCTTGCGCGCCTCGTCCGCATCAGGCGATCCGCTCCAGCCCGCCAAGATACGGCCGCAACGCCGCAGGAACTTCGATCGAACCGTCCTCAAGCTGGTAGTTTTCCATCACCGCAACGAGTGCACGGCCAACCGCCACGCCGGAGCCATTGAGCGTGTGCACCGGCTCGGGCTTCCCGGTGGCCGGATTGCGCCAGCGCGCCTGCATGCGCCGGGCCTGGAAATCGCCGCAATTGGAAATCGAGCTGATCTCGCGATACGCATCCTGGCCTGGAAGCCAGACTTCGAGGTCGTAGGTCCTGGTTGCAGCGAAGCCCATGTCGCCACTGCAAAGCAGCATGCGCCGATACGGCAAGCCGAGCCGCTCAAGGACGGCTTCGGCGTGCGAGGTCATGGCCTCGTGCGCGGCATCGCTCTGGTCCGGGCGGGTGATCGCCACCAATTCGACTTTCTCGAACTGGTGCTGGCGGATCATGCCGCGCACGTCCTTGCCGTAGCTGCCGGCCTCGGCGCGGAAACACGGCGTCAATGCGGTCAGGAACATGGGCAACGCGGCATCCTCGACGATTTCGTCGCGGACCAGGTTGCTCAGCGGCACTTCGGCAGTCGGGATCAGGTAGCGCTTGGACCCGCCCACTTCGGTGCGGAACAGGTCTTCCTCGAACTTCGGCAGCTGCCCGGTGCCACGCATGGACTCCGCGTTGACCAGCAGCGGCACGTTGCATTCGCCGTAGCCGTGTTCGCGCACATGCAGGTCGATCATGAATTGCCCAAGCGCCCGGTGCAGGCTCGCAAGGCCACCGCGCATGACGGTGAAGCGCGATCCCGACAACTTGACGCCGGCCTCTGCATCGAGCCAGCCGTTGCGCTCGCCCAACGCAACATGGTCGCGAACGGCGAACTCGAAGCTGCGCGGGTTGCCCACGCGCTTGAGCTCGACGTTGTGCGCTTCGTCGCGCCCGGCGGGCACGCTGTCCTGCGGCAGGTTCGGCACGCCCAGGGCGATGGCCTCGATTTGCTCGCGTATGCTTTCCAGGCGCGCTTCCGATGCCTTGAGCTCGTCGGCGACCCCAGTCACTTCCGCCATCAGCGCGGATACATCCTCGCCCTTGCCCTTGGCCTGGCCGATCGCCTTGGAGCGGGTGTTGCGCAGGTTCTGCAGGTCCTGGGTGCGGCCCTGGATCGCCTTGCGCTCGGCCTCCAGCGCCTCAAGCGCGGCGACATCCAGATCAAACCCGCGGCTGGCCTTGAGGCGCGCTGCGGTGTCGGCCAGTTGGCCACGCAATAACGACGGGTCGAGCATGATGGTTCCGGAAATGAAACGTGATGCCGAATTATCGCCGCGTCCCGCCCGTTTCCGCAACGAACTCAGGCTTTGCCGCGCATCAGGCGCGCAGCAAGGTGCCCGCGCGCGCGCCCAACCAGACCAGCAGGAAGCCTCCGGCCAGGCTCAGGGCCAGGTAGCCGCCATACGCGCCCAGGCGACCACTGCGCGCATAGAGCATGCTCTCCAGCATCAGCGCGGAAAACGTCGTCAGCGCGCCAAGCAGGCCCACGATCAGGAAGGCGCGCCAGTACAGTGCAGCGGGACCACGGCCCTCAAGCCAGGCAAACAGGAAACCGGCGGCGAATGCGCCCAGCAAGTTGGCGGCGAGCGTTCCCCAGGGCAGACCATGTCCGATCCGCACCAGCAACCAGCCGCCGATGAGGTGCCGCATGCCCGCGCCCAGGGCGCCACCGAGCATGACCAGGCCCAGCAGCGGCCAGTTCACTTTCGCGCTCCCCGCGCCTGCACGCGTGCGGCGCGAAGCGCATCGAGTTTTTCCTTGAGGCGCAATTCCATGCCCCGCTCCACCGGTCGGTAATAGGTGCGATCGCCGATCGCATCGGGAAATGCCACCTGCCCGAGGGCAACGCCGCCCTCGGCGTCGTGGTCGTACTGGTAGCCGCTGCCGTAGCCGAGTTCCTTCATCAATTTCGTCGGCGCGTTGCGCAAATGCATCGGCACATCCTGTGTTCCGAATTCACGCACGTCCGCTTTTGCTTCAGCAAAGGCCACGTAGCCTGCATTCGACTTTGCACAGGTCGCCAGGTAGATGACCACCTGGGCCAGTGCCAGGTCACCCTCCGGACTGCCCATGCGATCGTAGGTATCCCAGGATTCAAGCGCCATCTGCATGGCGCGTGGATCGGCGAGGCCGATGTCTTCCACGGCCATGCGGGTCAGCCGGCGCGCCAGGTAATGCGGATCGCAGCCGCCATCGAGCATGCGGGCAAACCAGTACAGCGCTGCGTCGGGGTCGGAACTGCGCACCGACTTGTGCAAGGCGGAAATCTGGTCGTAGAACTGCTCGCCCTGCTTGTCGAAGCGTCGGGTGCGATCAGCCAGCACCTGCACCAGGGTGGCATCGGTCACTTCGCCGCCCTCGCCAAGCGCAAGTTCGGCGGCGATCTCCAGCAAGGTCAGTCCGCGCCGCACATCGCCGTCGGCGGCCTGCGCGATCAACGCGAGCTTGTCGTCGGAGACGCGCAGGCCCTGGCCACCCAGCCCACGTGGTGCATCGTCGAGCGCCCGATGCAGGGCAGCGACGATATCGGCGGCCGAAACGGCTTCCAGCACGTGCACGCGACAGCGCGACAACAGCGCTGAGTTCAGCTCGAAGCTCGGATTTTCGGTGGTCGCACCGACGAACAGGATCGACCCACGCTCGATGTGCGGCAGGAACGCATCCTGCTGGGTCTTGTTGAACCGATGCACCTCGTCGACAAACAGCACGGTGCGTTCACCCTGCTCGAACGCAGCCTGGGCCTCGGCCAGCACCACGCGCACCTCCGGCAAGCCCGAAAGCACGGCGGAGATCGCCCGGAACCGGGCATCGGCGTACTTGGCCAGCAACAGCGCCAGCGTGGTCTTGCCGCAACCCGGTGGTCCCCACAGCACCATCGAGTGCACGTGCCCGGACTCGATCGCGCGGCGCAGCGCCGTGCCCGGCGCCACCAGGCGGCGCTGTCCGACGATTTCATCAAGCGATGCAGGCCGCATCCGCTCCGCGAGAGGCTTGAGCCCCTCGGGTGCCTGGAACAACGGAACGGTGGGATTGCGGGACTTGCGCACAGGTCGATTCTAGCCGCCCGCGCCCGCTTTGCCGCCTCAGTCCTTCAATGGGGTGACCTGGGCGTGCTCAATCGGCGTGCCGACTACATCGGTGCCCTTCGGCGGGACGAAGCGGAAAGTGCCGGCCGCGAACTTCGGATTGCGCTGCCAGGGGCTGAAGCCGATCACGGTGCGCTGTCCAAGGTTGTCGAACAGCTCCATCCGCACCAGGCCGGCGCTGCCGAAGCCCAGCCGGGCTTTCTGGAACGGTGCGTCGTCGATTTTCTTCGGCACCAGTGCCAGCCAGCCCAGGCCGCCCGACGTGCCCTCCTCGGCCACCTTGTAACGTCGATCGAGCTCAGTCGGGTCGATCAGCACAGACAGCGGGCTGTCCTGCTCCTCCAAGCTTTGCGGGCGCACGGCGACCTGCTCCAGGTCCGGGTCATAGATCCAGATCTGGTCGCCGTCGGCAACGATCAATTGCTCGGCGGGCTTGAGGTACTCCCAGCGAAACTGGCGCGGCGCAGACAGCTTCACGCTGCCGGAACTG
This sequence comes from Lysobacterales bacterium, assembly GCA_038236425.1. Taxonomy (GTDB): domain Bacteria; phylum Pseudomonadota; class Gammaproteobacteria; order Xanthomonadales; family Xanthomonadaceae; genus Arenimonas. The sequence continues at coordinate 5,965 of JBBRZU010000003.1, read as the reverse complement.
TGTTCGGACGGGCGGCCATTCGGATCATAGACGCGCTGGTCGAACCGGCCCTGCAGGCCGCTCAGGTTGCGGCTGAAGTTGGCGAGTTGGTCACGCGGACCAGCGAAGGCTGACTGGCTGGCCAGCGCCGCGGCGGCGGCCAACAGGAGACGAAAGGAAGATTTCATTCGAAATTCCAGGCAAGACATGGGACATAGTCTGCCGCAGGCTGGATGAACGGTCGCCGGGAGCCTGCGCTTGTAGTCAGTTGCGCGGTGGCGGCGGTGCCAGCACGCTGCGGTCGCCATTGGTCTCTTGCGCTGACACCACGCCCGCAGCCTCCATCGCTTCCACAAGGCGGGCGGCGCGGTTGTAGCCGATCTTGAGCCGCCGCTGCACGCCGGAAATCGACGCTCGGCGGGTTTCGGTGACGATCTTCACCGCTTCGTCGTACAGCGGATCGGACTCGTCACCCGCGCCGCCAGACTCCGGCAGGCCGGTCGGACCGACCACGACGCCCTCGCCCAGGGTCTGGACGTCCTCAAGTACACCAGTGATGTAATCGGTACCGCCGCCATGCTGCTTGAGGTGGGCGACCACGCGATGCACTTCCTCGTCGCTCACGAAGGCGCCATGGACGCGCTCGGGCATCGCCGTGCCCGGCGGCAGGTACAGCATGTCGCCGTGGCCAAGCAGCGTCTCGGCGCCGGATTGATCAAGGATCGTGCGCGAGTCAATCTTGCTCGACACCTGGAAGGCGATGCGGGTCGGGATGTTCGCCTTGATCAGGCCAGTGATCACATCCACCGAGGGCCGCTGCGTGGCCAGGATCAGGTGCATGCCGGCGGCACGCGACTTCTGCGCCAGGCGTGCGATGAGTTCTTCGACCTTCTTGCCGACGATCATCATCATGTCGGCGAATTCGTCGATGAACACGACGACGTAGGGCAGTTCCTCGAGCGGGCGCGGCGCCTCGCCCAGTTCCGGGTTGGGCCGGAACAAGGGATCCATCAGCGGCTGGCCGGCATCCTTGGCGTCCTTGACCTTGCGGTTGAAACCGGCCAGGTTGCGCACGCCTACTGCGCTCATCACCTTGTAGCGCCGCTCCATTTCCGCCACGCACCAGCGCAGGCCGTTGGCGGCCTCCTTCATGTCGGTGACCACCGGCGCCAGCAGGTGCGGGATACCCTGGTACACCGACAACTCGAGCATCTTCGGGTCGATCATCAGCATGCGCACATCGCGGGCGCTGGCCTTGTACAGCAGGCTGAGCACCATCGCGTTGACGCCCACCGACTTGCCCGAGCCGGTGGTGCCGGCGACAAGGAGGTGCGGCATACGCGCCAGGTCGGCGACCACGGGGCGGCCGCCGATGTCCTTGCCCAGCGCAATCGTCAGCGGGCTCGGCGACTTGTCGTATTCCTTGGAGCGCAGCAGCTCGGACAGGTAGATCATCTCGCGCTGGCTGTTTGGAATCTCAAGTCCGACCACCGATTTGCCGGGGATCACATCCACCACGCGCACCGACTTGACCGACAGGCCGCGGGCAATGTCCTTGTCCAGCGAGCTGATCTGGCTGCCCTTCACGCCCGGTGCCGGCTCGACCTCGAAACGCGTGATCACCGGACCCGGATAGGCGCCGACCACCTGTGCCTCGATGCGGAAATCCTTGAGCTTGAATTCGATCTGGCGCGACAACGTCTCGAGGGTTTCCTCGGAATACCCCTTGGGCTGCGGCTTCGGGTCGTCCAGCAACGACAGTGGGGGCAGGGAATCATCGCCACCGACGTTGAACAACGGGATCTGCTGCTCGCGCTGCGCACGTTCGCTTTTCTCGATCACGGCTTTGGCCGGCGGCTCGATGCGCACGGGTTCGCGACGCGCGCGCTTTTCGGTGTCCACCTTGCGCACTTCCTCGCGCTCGGTGCGCAGGGTCCGGGTGCGCTGCCACTCAGCGGCCTCCTGCTGCTTGGCCGACAGCCGCGAGATGCCAGCCAGCACCAATGCGCCGATGCGGTCCATCAGGACGAACCAGCTCAGGCCGGTGGCCAAGGTGACGGACATCATGAACAGCGCGAACAGAAACAGCTTTCCGCCCATTCCGCCAAACACCGCCTGCATCGAACGGCCGGTCATCTGGCCGAGGATGCCGCCAGATTCGGCAGGCAGGTTGGGCGCGGCCCCACCCAGGATATGCAGCAGGCCGGTCGCGCTGACCAGGAAGCCGACAATGCCGATCAGGCGCAGCGCCGGACCGAAGTCCACCCGTCCGTCGCCGTCCGAATCCAGCCCGAACAGGGCGATCCACGCGATCCCACCAAGCACCAGGGGCACGGTGTAGGCCGCAAAGCCGAAGAACCAGAACGCCAGGTCGCCCGCATAGGCGCCAACCAGGCCACCGACGTTGTGCAGGGCGCCGGCGACGCTGCCGGTGCGCGACCAACCCGGATCGTCGGTGGAATAGGTGAACAGGCTGACGAACAGATAGAACAGCAGCGGGGCGACAGCCACCAGGGCCAGCTCGCGCCAGAGCTTCTGTCGCCGGTCATCGCCAGCGCGGGAGGATTTATCCGGGGAACGTGCCACCGACAGGATCAACCTTGGGGTCAGGATTCAAGCCGCGCGGCGGCAGGCGATTTATACCGTAAAAGCACCTCGGCTTCCCATCCCGTAGCGATGCATAGCACAGGTGTGCGCCGATTTCGCGCCTTGATTTGGCCCTTCGCCGACCCCAAGCTTGGACATCTGCGACAGCGCGTCGCGACGCCCCCAGGCCCTTTTGATGAGCACCTTCAAGCACGCACGACTGCTGATCCTCGGTTCCGGTCCCGCCGGGTACGCAGCTGCGGTCTACGCGGCCCGCGCCAACCTCAAGCCGGTCATGGTCACCGGGCTGCAGCAGGGCGGCCAGCTGATGACCACCACCGAGGTCGACAACTGGCCCGGTGACGCGCATGGCCTGATGGGGCCCGACCTGATGGCGCGCATGCAGGCGCACGCGGAACGGTTCGAGACCGAGATCGTGTTCGACCAGATCCATACTGCCGACCTGTCGCGCCGGCCGTTCCGCCTGGTCGGCGACAGTGGCGAGTACACCGCCGAGGCCCTGGTCATCACCACCGGCGCCAGCGCCAAGTACCTGGGCATCGAGTCCGAGCAGAAGTTCATGGGCAAGGGCGTCTCTGCTTGCGCTACCTGCGATGGATTTTTTTTCCGCGACCAGGACGTGGCGGTGATCGGTGGCGGCAACACCGCCGTCGAGGAAGCGCTGTACCTGTCCAATATCGCGCGCAAGGTCTACCTGGTACATCGCCGCGACAAGCTGCGCGCGGAGAAGATCATGCAGGACAAGCTGTTCGCCAAGGCCGAGGCCGGGAAGATCGAAATGGTCTGGAGCCATGCCGTGGACGAGGTGCTGGGTGACGATTCCGGCGTGACCGGCATGCGCCTGCGCAGCCTGGTGGACGACACACCGCGCGAAATCGACGTGCAGGGTTTCTTCGTTGCGATCGGGCATACGCCCAATACCTCGCTGTTCGAAGGCCAACTGGCCATGCGCAACGGCTACATCACCGTGAAGTCCGGCCTGGAAGGCAATGCAACGCTGACCTCGGTGCCAGGCGTGTTTGCCGCAGGCGACGTCGCCGACCAGGTGTATCGCCAGGCGATCACCTCCGCGGGCTCCGGCTGCATGGCTGCACTGGACGCCGAGAAGTTCCTCGACCTCGGCGCCTGAGGCGCCACGACGAACCCGAGAGCGAGCACGATGGAGCTCCGCCTTCTCGATTCGCTTGCGGCGATCCCGGCATCGGACTGGGACGCGCTGCATGACGGCGGCAATCCGTTCGTGTCGCACGGATTCCTGTCTGGCCTCGAGTTGCATGGCTGCCTGCAGGCGCGCCTCGGATGGCAACCCCGGCACGCCTGCCTGTTCGAGGGCGAGCAACTGGTCGCCGCGGCGCCCGCCTACCAAAAAAACAATTCCCACGGCGAGTTCGTGTTCGACCACGCCTGGGCCCATGCCTACGAACGCCACGGCATGGACTACTACCCCAAGTGGCTCTGCGCGGTGCCCTACTCGCCCGTCCCGGGGCCGAGGCTGCTGGGCCGCGATGCCGCGCTGCGCGCAACCCTGGCCAGCGCGATGTCATCCGCACTCGATGCGTTGCCGATGTCGTCCCTGCACGTCAACTTCATCGACCCCGAGCAACTGGAGGCTTTCGGCCCCGAGTGGCTTGCCCGGGCGGATGTGCAGTTCCACTGGCGAAACCCCGGTGACTGGACCGACTTCGACGGGTTCCTCGGCGCGCTGAACAGCCGCAAGCGCAAGACCATCCGCGCCGAGCGAACCCAGGTTGCCCGCGCCGGCGTGACCTTGCGCCGCATGCACGGCGACGAAGCCAGCGCAGCCGACATCGCGATCATGCACGGCCTGTATTGCGTGACCCAGCACGACAAGGGCAACCGCCCTGCACTCACGCTGGAATTTTTCCAGCATTTGGCCAGGACCATGCCCCGCGCCCTGCTGATCGTACTGGCCGAACGCAATGGCGAGCCGATCGCCGGTGCCATGTTCCTGCGCGGTGCGCAAACGCTGTACGGACGCTACTGGGGAAGTACCGAAGCCGTTCCCGGACTGCATTTCGAAGCCTGCTACTACCAGGGCATCGACTACTGCCTGTCCGAAGGCCTGACCTACTTCGAGCCCGGTGCCCAGGGCGAACACAAGATCGCGCGGGGCTTCCTGCCCGTGCTTACCCATAGTCGGCACCGCGTCCGGGATCCCGAGTTCGCCGCCGCCCTCGCCCCCTGGTGTGCCCAGGAACGGCAGTCGGCCCAGCGTTATCGTGATGCCGTGCTCGAACACAGTCCATTCCGCCGCGACGATGCCGGTCCACCTGCTGGGCCCTGATCCGCTGGCGCCGTTCCCCCCACTCGGGGACGCGCTGACCGAACCCGATGGCCTGCTTGCCGTCGGCGGCGACCTTCGTCCCGAGCGCCTGCTCGCGGCCTACCGGCACGGCGTCTTTCCCTGGTTCAACCCGGGTGATCCAATCCTGTGGTGGAGTCCGGACCCGCGGGTCGTGTTTGACAGCGCGCGCTTCAAGCTGCCGCGCAAGTTGCGCGCGAGGTTGGCCACCTGCCCGTGGCGGCTGCGCGCCGACACGGCCTTCAATGAAGTCGTTGCACGCTGCGCCGACACGCCCCGCGCCGGGCAGCGAGGTACCTGGATTTCTCCTGCGATGCGCCGCGCCTATGGCGAGTTGCACCGCCTGGGCCACGCCCACAGTGTTGAAGTGTTCGATGGTGATTTACTGGTCGGCGGGATTTACGGCGTCACGGTAGGCCGGATGTTCTTCGGCGAAAGCATGTTCAGCGCGCGCCCCGACGGGTCGCGGCTGGCGCTGGCAGGGCTGGCCAGGCAACTGGCCGCGTGGGGTTGGCCATTGATCGACGCACAGGTGCCCAACCCACACTTGGCCCTGCTCGGTGCCCGGGAACTGCCCAGGGTGGAGTTTGCCCAGGCAATTGCACGCCTGTGCGATCTGCCCGGCCGGACAGGCAGCTGGTCGGCCGAGGTCGGGGACACGCCGGTGGCGCTGTTGGGCAACGCGCGCTGACTGGCATTTTTGCGCCAGAACCGGCGCTATGGCATAATTCCCGGCTTATGCGGGAGCCCCCGCTTGCTGAATTGACGCATGTCCAAAGACGATTCCATCGAATTCGAAGGCACCATCCTCGAAACCCTTCCCAACACGGTGTTCCGGGTCAAGCTCGAGAACGGCCACGTTGTCACCGCCCACATTTCCGGACGCATGCGAAAGAACTACATCCGCATCCTGACCGGCGACAAAGTGAAGATCGAGATGACCCCTTACGACCTCACCAAGGGTCGCATCACCTATCGCATGAAATAAGTCGGAGCAGCTTTTGTGGCAGCGGCTTCTGTGGGAGCGGCTTTTGTGGGAGCGGCTTCAGCCGCGAT
>JBBRZU010000002.1:0-65264 GCA_038236425.1 Lysobacterales bacterium | reverse complement strand
TTGGCGATCCTGGACATGTATCCGGGCATGCGCGGCAGCGCGTCGTCCATGCAGGCCTTCATCAGCCTGCTGTCGAACGCGCTGATCGCCGGCCTGCTTTCACCGATGCTCAGTGACAATCCGATGCACCTTGCACTCGGCGCGGCCGCTTTCAGCACAGTCGCCTATGCGCTGTGGTGGTGGTACCTGCGCCACATGGGCAAGGCGCCGGAGCCGAGCGCGAATCCGGAATGCCTCGAGCCCACTGACGAGATGTAGTCAGCGTTTGCGCGACAGCAGGAACACGGGAATCCCCGCGACCAGCAACGCGGCGCCCCACAGCAGTGCCTCGCTGCCGGTGCCGACCAGTGCCCAGATGCTGTACGCCAGCGCGCCACCGGCAACCAGCTTGCGCGCAGTTGGCGCGCCGGGATTCAACCGCCACCAGGCCAACGAACACACCGCGAATGGCAGCAGCGCAGCAGCGGTCGAAAGCAGGATGGAGAACGAGAACAGGCCGACCAGCGACTTGCTGTAGTTGGTCAGCATCAATCCACCCGCCAGCGTCGAACTGAGCAGCAGGCCGGCCAGCGGCGTGCCATTGGCGTCGAGCCGGCCGAAGATGCGCGGGAACAGGCCGTCGCGGGATGCGGCCATCGGCGTCTGCGCCTGCAGCAGGACCCAGCCGTTGAGCGCGCCAAAGCAGGAAATCGTGGCGACCACGCCGACCGCGATACCGGCCCAACTGCCCCACAGTCGCGACGCGGCGTCAGCCATGGGTGCGGCGGAATGCTGCAGCACGTCGGCAGGTAGCAGGCCGAGCACGACGGTGCACGTGAGCATCGTCGCCAGGCCGGCAATCAGTACACCGATGACAGTCGCCCGCGGCACGGTGCGCTTGGGATCGCGGATGCATGCCGATGGCACGGTGGCAGCTTCCAGGCCGAGGAAGGCCCAGAGAGTGAGCGCCGCCACCGACGAGCCGACCTGTGCCAGCGACTTGCCACTGGGATTGAATGGCGTGTAGTAGTCCATCTGCACCCAGGCCAGGCCAATCAGTCCGAACAGCACCAGCGGCAGCAATTTCAGGATGGTGGTGAACACCTGCATGCGGCCCGCCTCGCGAACGCCGAGCGCATTCACGCCGGTACAGAAGGCGAGCGCAGCAAGCGCGCAGCCGGCTGCACGGATCGGCGTCGCCGTTGCCGCCGGGAACACGGCGCCCAGGCTGCCCGCGAAGGCCACCGCCAATGCCGCGTTGCCGGTCCAGTTGCAGGTCCAGTAGCTCCAGGCCACGCCGAAGCCAACTTCATCGCCGAACGCCTCATGCGCGTAGGCGTAAGGACCGCCGCTGCGCGAGATGCCCGCCGCCAGCCAGGAAAACACCAGCGCCAACATCAGTGCACCACCAAGCGTGATGCTCCAGCCGACCAGGCTTGCGGCGCCGAAGGATGCCAAGGCCGCCGGCAAGAGGAAGATACCGGAGCCGATCATGCTGCCGACCACCAGGGCGATCGCGGTCCACAGGCCCATGGGTGCGCGCGCGTTGGCCGCAGCGTCGATCTCGATGGCCACGTCGAGCGAGGGGGCGCTCATGCGATGCCCGCATCGTGGCGATAGTCGGCGCGAAGCAGCTCGTGGAAATGGTGCACGGCGTTCTCCCGCAGGGGATTGAGGCGGCCCGCGTCGTAGGAACCGGATGCGAGCCCGCGCTGGACGTCCTCGCAGATGGTGACGTCTTCGAGCTGCACGTCATCGCTGAAGGCGAGGTCTGCAGCGCGGCGCGCCGCGGCGACGTCGGCCTCGTCGGTACCGACGGGCGCGCGGTAATAGAAATCGAATTCGATCCGGCAGCGGCCTGGCCCGAGCGGCAACACGCGGTTGGTCTGCAGGCGGCCGGGCAGGATGTTCAACATGGTGTTCGGATAAATGAAGTAGTACAGCGCCTCGCCGCTGCCATACAGGCCATCGCCGCTTTCCAGCGGGCTGAATTGCAGGCTGTGCCAACGCATGGTCGTGGTGACATAGCTGCGATAGTCCAGCAGCTTGTTGAGCTCGGGGTGGATGTGCGGGACGTGGTAGCCCTCGAGGTAGTTGTCCACATAGGCCTTCCAGTCGCAGGCCACGTCGTAGTGGGTGCGGTGGTGGAACTGCAGCGCTGCAAGGTCGTGGTTTGCAGCAAGCCGTGCATCGATGCCTTCAACCAACGCGTCGAACGGCGGCGCATCGCCGAGCGCGACGAAGACCAGGCCTTGCCACACATGGACGCGGGCTTCCGGCAGGCGGATCTGCGAAGGGTCGAAGTCCGGCACGTCCTTCATTTCGGTGGCTGCGCGCAGGCTGCCGTCGAGCCCGTAGGTCCAGCCGTGGTACTTGCAGCGCAAGGCTTTGGCGCCGAGTCCGTCGCAGCGCGCCAACGGTCCCGCGCGGTGGCGGCAGACATTGTGGAAGGCGCGGATCGTGTCCGCGTCGCTGCGCACGACGATGATCGGCACCCCGGCGATTTCCAATACCACGTGGTCGCCAATACCGGACACGCGCGATTGCTGGCAGGCCAGTTGCCAGTGCCGCGCGAACACCGCCCGCGCATCAAGCGCGGGAACATCGGCATCGGTGTAAAAGCGCGCCAGCAGTGCCAGCGCATGATCGAGCGCCTGTGGCGCCAGTACATCCCGTGTCAGCGGCAGCGGCATGAATTCCATCCCCCCGGAGTTGCCCCAGTATTGCCTGTCTGCCCGATGGCGGGAAGGGTGCTCGTGCCTGCTGTCTAATCGTGCGGCAGGGGCAGGGCGTAAACCAGGAATTCTTCGTCCAGCACATAGCCGAGGCGCTCATACAGCGCCCTTGCCTGGGCGTTTTTGCGCGCGGTCTGCAAGACGATTTCCACGGCCCCGTTGTGTACCGCCATGGTGCGCGATGCTTCCAGCAGCGCCGTCGCCACGCCACGGCTGCGCGCATCCGGCGCAACGAACAGGTCGTTGAGGATCCAGCTCGGCGCCAGCGCGAGGCTGGCGTAGGTGGGATACAGATGGGCAAACCCGACTGCGCGTTGCCCATCCCAGGCCAGCAGGAAGACCGAGTCACGCAACTCGAGCCGTGCCTCGACGAAGGCGCGCGAACGCGCCTGGTCGTGGCACTTGCCGTAGAAGCGCAGGTAGCCCTGGAACAGCTCGGCTGCCTCGCCGAGTTGCCCCAGCCCGGCCCGTTCGATGCGCAACGACCGTGTCATCTGCCTGCGATCCCTTTGCTGGCCGGGCTCAGCCCGGGGCCTGCCAGCCGCACTGCTTGCCCTGGTTCTGCTGCTGCAGCCAGGTGTTCAACGGAGCGAAGTATTCAAGAATCGGACCGGCATCCATCTTCTCGCCGCCGGTCAGCTCCTTGAGCGACTGCTGCCACGGCTGGCTGGCGCCCTTGCCCAGCATCGCCCAGTAACGCTTGCCCGCTTCCGGACTGTTGGCGAAGCTGCACTCGTTGAGCGGACCCTTGAACCCGGACGCGTCGCACAGAGACTTGTAGAACTGGAACTGCAGCACGCGGGCCAGGAAGTAGCGCGTGTACGGCGTGTTCGCCGGCACGTGGTACTTGGCGCCGGCATCGAAGAACTCTTCGCCGCGCGGGCTGGCCGGGGCCACGCCCTGGTACTTCGCCTTCAGGTCCCACCAGGCCTTGTTGTACTGGTCGGGCTTGATCGAACCGTCGAACACGCCCCAACGCCACTTGTCGATCATCAGGCCGAACGGCAGGAAGGCGACGCCGCTGAGCGCGCGGCGCATCTGCGAATTGATCACCGCTTCCTGACTGACGGTCGGCTTGTCGACCAGGCCGATCGAGTTGAGGTAGTCGGGCGTCATCGACAGCACGATGGTGTCGCCGATCGCCTCATGGAAGCCGTCGTTGGCGCCGTTCTGGAACAGCGCCGGCAAGCCGTGATAGCTAAGGTAGTAATAGATGTGGCCCAGCTCGTGGTAGATCGTCTGCAGGCTTTCCTGGTCGGGCTTGATGCACATCTTGATGCGCACGTCGTCGCCGTCCATGGTCATCGGCCAGGCGCTGGCGTGGCAGACCACGTCGCGGTCGCGTGGTTGCACGAATTGCGCCTTGTCCCAGAACTTGTCCGGCAGCTTCGGCATACCCAGGCTGACATAGAAATTCTCGGCACTCTTCACCATCGCCTTGGCCTGGGCCAGGTCGGCGGCGCGCTCGACTTCGACGCCTTCGCTGGCACCCGGCGCATGGCCGTTCGCCTTCACGAACTCGGCGAGCAGGGCGGCGTACTTGTCATTGCGCTGCTTCTTCAATGTGGCGGTGACGTCGAGCTTGGCCACGCCCGGATACGGCTGGACCAGCGGCCACAGGTTGCTCCAGTCCTGCTGCCAGAGGTTGCCGGTCAGGTGCGCCGGGATCATCCCGTTGACTTCACCCTGCGCGCCGTATTTGTCCACCAGCTTGTTCTTGGTGTAGCACTGCAACTGGTCGTACAGCGGCTTGACCTGGCCCCAGAGGCGATCGGTCTCGGCCTTGAAGTCGTCCGGCTTCATGTCGTAGCCGCTGCGCCACAGCGCACCGGTGTCGGCAAAGCCCTGGTCGCGCGCGCCCTCGTTGCTCAGCTCGACAAAGCGGACGTAGTCCTTCTTCATCGGGATCGAGATCGTGTGCCAGCCTTCCCAGGCCTTGAGCTGGTCGGCGTAGCTGCGATTGGGCACATCCGACAGGATGTCTTCGATCTGGCCGATGTCCTGGCAGGCGGTCGGGTTGTTCGCATCCGGGCAGTACTTGCCGGCGCCGTAGTCGCCACTCATCTTGGTGCCGACCTTGGTCAGCTCTGCCAGGTCGGCCGGATTCTTCGGCGGCGGCACGGTGATGCCCAGGCGCAGCAACTGGATGGCGCGCTTGGTGTCGGGCGTCATCGGCGTGCCATCGAAACGGCGCGACTGCTCGACCCACTCGCCGAGCTTGGCCAGGCCACGTTCGTTTGCCTTGGACGACACAAGTTGCGAGTCGTCATTGATGTAGGTGTCGGCCAACCACTGTGCCGAGGTCATCTCGACGTAGTCGTCGTGCATTTCCTTGTTGACGCGGGCGATGAACTGGTCGGCGGTCTCGTTCGCGTCCACCGGCGCCTTGCCCGTGCTCGACGCGGCGGCCGCGGTTGCTGAGGTGGGCGCCTGCGGCTTGCATGCGGCGAGGGACAGCAGGCTGGCGGCGATCGCCAGCGACAACAGGGCACGATTGACAGTCACGTTGATCTCCAGAATACAGTGGGGAGCGAGGATTCGAAGGCTAGACCGCACCCGGCGAGGGTGCAAGCAGCGAGGGTGCAAGCGACAAGCTGTCGAGCGGGAACCGCGATGCCAGGAATGCGCGTGCATCGTCCGCGTCGCCTTCGAACCAGGCGCGGGTGGAACCGAGGCGGAAGCTGTAGCCCCAGGCGTCCATGTCATCCATCAGGCTCGCGCTGCCGACGCCGGGCAGCGCATCGGCGAGCAGGATCTGCAGCAGGCAGGTGGCGTCTTCTTCGTGCTGGCAGTCGCTGGCATCGGTGTGCACCCCGGGCCTGCGCTCGGCGGGCATGACCAGCAGGTGCGCGGCCTCGTGCAACAGCGAGTGGACCGGCGTATCGCCGCGTGCATGCACGGTCGCGCCGACCAGGCCGGCTTCGGGATCGCCCCAATAGCTGCCGGGAATCGCGGCGCCATCGGCGACCTGTTCGAGCCTGAGGCCAAGGCGCGCAAGCAGGGCGCGCGGCGCCTCGAAGCCGATGTCGTGCAGCGTCAGAACAGTTGATGTGGGAGCGGCTTCAGCCGCGATTGCAGGTATCGCGGTATTGGGAATCGCGGCTGAAGCCGCTCCCACAGTCACGCGGATGCAGCTTTTTCGGGGAGGGCGACGGAGATGTCGAGCACTTCGTTGTCGCCGTCCTTGATCAGGTCGACCTTGACCGCATCAACATCCACGTTGACGTACTTGCGGATGACTTCGAGCAACTCGCGCTGCAGCATCGGCAAGTAGTCCGGCGCGCCGCGCATCGAGCGTTCCTGCTGGATCAAAATGCGCAGGCGGTCCCTCGCAGTGCTGGCGGTATTGCGGTTGCGGGCGGTGAGGAAATCGAACAATCCCATGATCAACCTCCGAACATCTTGGAGAAGAAGCCCTTGCGCTCCACCGTGGTGAATCGCAGCGGTACTTCCTGCCCAAGGATGCGGGCGACGGCGTCGGTATAGGCCTGGCCAGCCTGCGACATGTCGTCGAGGATGACCGGCACGCCGGCATTGGAGCTTTGCAGGACTTCGGGCGATTCGGGGATCACGCCGATCACCTTCAGGCCGAGGATTTCCTCGACGTCGCCGATCGAGAGCATGTCGCCCTTCTCGACCCGGATCGGGCTGTAGCGGGTCAGAAGCAGGCTTTCCTTCACCCGCTCGCCGTTCTCGGCCTTCTTCGTCTTCGAAGCGAGCAGTCCAAGAATACGGTCGGAATCGCGCACCGAGCTGACTTCCGGATTCACCACCACGACAGCATGGTCGGCGAAGTACATGGCCAGGAACGCGCCCTTCTCGATGCCGGCCGGTGAATCGCAGACGATGTAGTCGAAACCCTCGGCGGAAATGTCGTTCAGGACCTTCTCCACGCCTTCCTTGGTCAGCGCGTCCTTGTCGCGGGTCTGCGAGGCAGCCAGCACATACAGGTTCTCGAAGCGCTTGTCCTTGATCATCGCCTGCTTGATCGAGGCCTCGCCGAGCACGACGTTGACGAAGTCGTACACCACGCGGCGCTCGCAGCCCATGATCAGGTCGAGGTTGCGCAGGCCGACGTCGAAGTCGATCACCGCCGTCTTCTTTCCAGCCTTGGCCAGGCCGCATGCGATGCTGGCGCTGGTGGTGGTCTTGCCGACGCCGCCCTTGCCCGAGGTGACCACGATGATTTCTGCCACGCGCGTTTCTCCGTGTGTCGTTGTCGCGGGCGCGTCGCCCGTCGAGGAAGTGTCGTTGTCGGCAGCCGGCGCATCGCCCGCTGCGGGAGTTTCGATGGTGGCGGACGCGTCAGCCGTCGCCGGTGCTTCGCTGCTCGCAGGCGCCTCGGCCATCGCCGGCGCTCCGCTGGTCGCGGGCGCGTCGGCAGGCATGGGCACGGCCGGAGCTTCGGCGGTGACCTGGGTTTTGCCCTCGGCCTGCGTGCTTGGTTCGCTGGCGGCGCCGGCAGCGGTGGTCTGGGGAGTGTTGTTGTCTGGAGTGTCGTTGTCAGGCATCAGGGCAGCTCCTCGATCAGCAGTTTTCCAGCATCCAGTCGCACCTGTACTGCCTTCCCGATCAGGTGCTTGGGAACTTCCTCGAGCACCTTGTAGGTGCCGGCGACAGCAACCAGCTCGGCATTGAATTCGCGGCAGAAAATGCGCGCATTTTCCTGACCGCCTGCACCGGCGAGGGCACGACCGCGCAGGGCGCCATAAATATGGATGGAACCGTCGGCGATCACTTCTGCACCCGCGCCAACCGCGGCGCACACGGTCAGGTCGCGTCCCTGCGCATAAAGCTGTTGGCCGGAACGCACAGGCGCCAGTTGCATCATCCCGGGCTGCGTTTCGATCGCCGCAGCCGTGGGAGCGGCTTCAGCCGCGATAGGCCTTTCCGTTCTGGCCGCGGGCTTGGCCGGTGCGGCCATCGCGGCTGAAGCCGCTCCCACATTCGCGGATTCATAGGAAGCGCGGAATTTCGACAGCAGCGGCAGCCCGACCTGGCGCGCCAGGTCCTCGATGGCGCTGGTGCCGTAGGCGATGCCAACCGGCAATACCCCGGCTTCGCGCAGCGCTTCGATCAGCGCACGAACGATGCCGACCGGAGGACAGTCGCTGAGCCCGCCGAAGTCCAGGATCACCGCCGCGCGCTCGAACAGCTTGGGCGCGCCCTGCACCCGCACCTGCATCTCGGCAGCCAGGCGGGTGACATCGAGCGTGCGCACGCGCAGGTTGGCGATGCCGACCTGGCCGATCTTCAGCTCGCCTGCCTGTTCGTAGTCCGGGATTGCCGCCATGGTCAGGTGCCGGTCGCGAGCGTGGGCCTGCGGCCAGGCAATGCACGTGCCTCCAACCAGGGTTGCTCCGGAAGGCGGCCGCCGTAGGTTTCCTGCACGAAGGGAAAGCTGCAGAGCTCCTTCAGCAGCATCACAGCGCGCAGGCCCGGCCCGGCCATCAGGTGCTGGCCGACCTCGCGGAAGCCGAAGCTGCCATGGAAGAGCAGGGCGGGGTGGCTGCTGCTCTCGAGGAACACTTCCGCGGCAAGCCGCGCAACGCGTACTTCGGCGAAGCTCTGCACGTCGCCATAGAACACCCGGCCGACGCCGGCGCCGCGGCGGGTACTGGCAATCACGATGCGGTCGATGTACATGAATTCCGGGTAGCGCTCACGGAACCAGAGGAAGTTGGGACTGTCGTGCGGCGCATCCTGGGACAGGGCGACCAGGAATCCTGCCAGCAGGCCGTCCTTTTCGGCGACCCGGAAATAGTCGGCGTTTTCCCAGAAGAAATTGAGCTTGGCCGCGTCCATCGGAAGGATCCCGGGTCCGGCGGCATTGTTGAGCGCCAGCACCAGATCCAGCTCGTGCTCGCGCACGTCGCGGATGATTATCGACATCGGTCCTGCAGCTCCCGGCGAGGCCGCCCCAATCGGCGCGGCAATAACGGGGGATTATCGCATGGCCTCCGGGCGCAGGGGATCCGGACTGGGTTAATTCCCCGTTATCCGTTACTTTCGGCCGTCGGGTTCGGGGACCCGCTGGCCTAGGATGTCGCACATGCCAATCCGCCTCAGTCACACCCAGTTGCTGCGTTACGCGGGCCTGTTCACCTGGGCGGTGGTCGGGATCCCGCTGGTTCTCAACACCTGGTACTTCCCGGCTGGGGACGTGGACGAGCGCATTCCCTATGCGCCCGATATCGTCGGTTCGACGGTGGCCTATTTCGTGTTCGGCGCGGCTTACTGGCTGGTGACCCGGGACCTGGGCATGCGCAGGCCGCGCAAGTTCGATACCGGATTGCTGGCGGTCCTGACGATCTCCGCGATTGCAGTGAGCAAGCTGACCGCCACGGGGCTGGGCAGCATCCTGCTGATGCTGGTATCGGGTGTCATCCCGTGGTTGATGCCGGTAGGCGCTGGCGTGGCCTGGCTGATCCTGCAGAACGTGCCGCTGATCCCGGTGTTCGAGGGGCTCGGCTTCACCCCGGTGTTCGCCGTGCTGCAGGCGATGATGTATGTCGGCTATTCCAGTTTCACCTTCATCACCGGCCTGGTCGCGCGGCAACAGGCCGCAGCGCGTGACGAGCAGCGGCGGCTCAATTCGGAGCTTCGCGCCACCCGCGCCCTGCTGGCGGAAAGTTCGCGGATGAGCGAGCGACTGCGGATTTCGCGGGAATTGCACGATCTGCTGGGCCACCACCTGACCGCGCTGAGCCTGAACCTGGAAGTGGCCGGCCACCTCGCCGAAGGCAAGGCACTCGAGCACGTGCGCCAGAGCCATACCCTGGCCAAGCTGCTGCTGACCGACGTACGCGAGGCGGTCAGCGAGATGCGCGAGGAGCGGGGTGTCGACCTCGGATCGGCGCTGCGGGTACTGGTGGAGGGCGTGCCTGCGTTGCAGGTTCACCTGGAGATGCCGGAGACGCTGCGGGTCGATGACCCCGAGCGCGCCCAGGTGGTGCTGCGCTGCGCCCAGGAAATCATCACCAATGCGGTGCGCCATGCGGGCGCTTCGCACCTCACGCTGCACCTGAGCGAGGACGGCGAGGGCCTGCGGCTGCAGGCGAAGGACAATGGCAGGGGCGCGAAAAATGCTGCACCCGGCAACGGGTTGCGCGGGATGCGCGAACGGTTGTCCGCTTGTGGTGGCCATATGGATATCATCACCGCACCTGGCGAGGGCTTCGCCCTGGATGTGCACTTGCCGCTGGAGGCTTCCCCATGATTCGTGTCTGCCTGGTCGACGACCAGACCCTGGTGCGCCAGGGCGTAAGGTCCCTGCTGGAACTGGCCGAGGGCATCGAGGTCGTGGCGGAGGCATCCGACGGCCGCCAAGCGGTCGACATCATCCCGGGCCTCAAGCCCGATGTGGTCCTGATGGACATGCGCATGCCGATCATGTCCGGGCTGGAGGCGCTGCAGGCGCTCGCCGCCCTGGGCGAGCTGCCACCGACCATCATTCTCACTACCTTCGACGACGACCAACTCGTGCTTGCCGGCATCAAGGCCGGTGCGCGCGGTTACCTGCTCAAGGACGTCACCCTGGACCAGCTGGTGTCGGCGATCCAGACCGTGGCTGACGGCAGGTCGCTGGTGCAGCCGGCGGTGACCCAACGCCTGCTGTCGGGGCTGGAAGGGCTGCACAACAGCTTCCTGAGCCTCGAGCAGCCGGATCCGCTGACCGACCGCGAAACCGAGATCCTGCGCCTCATGGCAGGAGGCTTCTCCAACAAGGAGATCGCCAATTCGCTGGGCGTGGCCGAGGGCACGGTGAAAAACCACGTGTCCAATATCCTGTCCAAGTTGGGCGTCCGGGACCGGACGCGGGCGGTGCTGAAGGCCTTTGAATTGAAATTGGTCTAGGAACCGCTTCGTTTTGTAGCCGAAGACGGGGCTCCTGCTCCGCGTCGTCGGCCAGGTCGAAAAACGTGGATTGCGACCTGGCCCGCGGCCGCTGTGGCGGCCGCGCTGGCACATCCCTGAGCCAAATGGGTTCCGTGGAAGAAGTTGGGCGGCCCTCTGCCGGGGCCTGAGACGACCTGCTATTCTCTTGGGTTCCTGCGGCCGGACGAAACTGGCTGGGGGCCGTGCCTGGAGAGCCGCCGAATGACCCGTTTTCTCGAATTCATCGTTTCCCTGCTGATTGTCGTCGCGATCTTCATCGTGATCGGCCTGTTCCTGCCGTCGAAGCGCTTCTACACCTACAGCATCGAGACCAACCGTCCGATGAGCACGGTCAACGACCTGTTCAACGGGTTCAGCCGGTTCAAGGACTGGAACCCGCTGCTTCGCTATGACAAGCGCGCCACCTCCGAGCTCAGCGGCCCGCCCATGGGCGTTGGTGCCACCTTCAACTACAAGTCGAAGGACAAGATGATCGGCGCCGGCAATTGGCAAATCGTCGAGTCCAACCCGGGCGAGAAGATCAAGTACAAGCTCACCAACGAATCCGGCGGCAAGGACAAGTCCATGACCATCCGCCTGGAGCGGACCGGTTCGCGCAACCAGAACGTCAGGATCACCCAGGAATACCGGGTCAACTACGGCTGGGACATCATGGGCCGCTATGCCGGCATGTACGTGAACCGCAACGTCGGCGACGACGTCAAGCGTGGCCTGGACAAGTTCAGCGCGCTGCTGGCCACGGTCCCGAAGTTCGATTACACCCAGCATCCGGCGCCGTTCGCGATCGTTGACGTGCCGGGCGTGGATATCCTGACCGTGAGTGCGACATCGCAGCGCAACAACGACGCCATCCTCGAGGCAATGAGCAACCAGATCGCCTGGATCAAGAAGGTGATGGAAGCCAATGGCCTGGTCGCAAATGGCCCGCTGCGCATCATCACCAACGAGTTCACGTCTGACGCCTATGCCTTTGACGTGGTGCAGCCGGTGCGTCGCGCCGACGCGCCCGAAGGCGCCCCGGCAGGCGAGAAGATGTCGCTCACGCTGGAAGGCCCGGTCAGCTATGACCAGGTGCCGACCCGCCGCGCCGCGATGACCACCTTTACCGGACCGGCCCCCGGTCTGCCGCGCGTACGCGACCTGCTGCGCGCCTGGGCGCTGACCCATGGGTCGGATACCACCGACCGCCCGTATGAGGAATACCTCGGCGGCGTGTCGAACATGACCGCCGAGGATGCGCAGTTCAAGGTCTATTGGCCGTTGAAGTGACCGACGCGGGCCCCCGGGCCCGCGCCCTTGGCTGTCGGATGGGCCGGACGAAGCGATGATCCAAGCCAGCGGGCTGCGCAAGCGCTACGCGAAGCTGACCGCCGTGGACGGGGTCAGCTTCAAGGTCGAACCTGGCGAAGTGCTGGGCTTCCTGGGCCCGAATGGCGCCGGCAAGTCCACCACGATGCGACTGATTGCCGGGTTCCTGCTGCCCACCGAGGGCAGTGCCACGGTCTGCGGGCACGACGTGCAGCGCGATGCGCTGGCCGCGCGGCGCGCCTTGGGCTACCTGCCCGAGGGTGCGCCGTCCTACGGTGAGATGAGTCCCCGCGGCCTGCTGGATTTCCTTGCCAACGTGCGCAAGTTGTCCGGCGACCACCGGCGCAAGCGGCTGGACTTCGTGATTTCGCGGCTCGGCCTCGAGTCTGTCCTGCGGCAACCGATCGATACGCTGTCCAAGGGTTTCCGTCGCCGCGTCGGCCTGGCCGCCGCGATCCTGCACGATCCAGCGGCCCTGATCCTGGACGAACCAACCGACGGCCTGGACCCCAACCAGAAGCACGAAGTGCGCGGCCTGATCGTCGAGTTGGCGCGCGAGCGCACGCTGCTGGTTTCCACGCACATCCTCGAGGAAGTCGAGGCCGTGTGCACGCGCGCGATCATCATCGCCCACGGCCGTATCCTGGCTGACGACACACCGGCTGGTTACCTGGCCCGCTCGCGCTATCACAATGCCGTTTCCATGCAGCCGGCCGACACGATCGCAGCGCGCGCCGCGCTCGATGGCATGCCGGGCGTGAGCGGCTTCGACCAGGTCGGTCCGCGGCTGTATGTCTTCCCGCAGGGGCGCGCAAAGCTGGTGGAGCCGGTGTCGGATCGCCTGCGCCAGCGCAACGTGGC
Organism: Lysobacterales bacterium; assembly: GCA_038236425.1. Taxonomy (GTDB): domain Bacteria; phylum Pseudomonadota; class Gammaproteobacteria; order Xanthomonadales; family Xanthomonadaceae; genus Arenimonas. The sequence continues at coordinate 52,482 of JBBRZU010000002.1, read as the reverse complement.
GTTCAGTGGCATGCGCCTCGAGCACGGCCGGCTCGACGAAGTGTTCCGGCGCATCACTGCGGAGACCGCGGAATGAGTCCGGCAGTCGCCATTTACCGGCGCGAGTTTGCCGCCTACTTTGCTTCGCCGTTGGCTGCGGTGTTCATTGTCATCTTCCTGTTGCTCGCCAGCGCCTTTACCTTTTACTTCGGTGGCTTTTTCGAAGCGGGGCAAGCCGACCTGGTGGCATTTTTCCGCTTTCATCCCTGGCTGTACCTGCTGCTGGTACCGGCCGTGTCGATGGGCCTGTGGGCCGAGGAACGCAAGTCGGGCACGCTGGAACTGCTGCTGACCCAGCCGGTGACGCTGTGGCAGGCCGTGCTCGGCAAGTTCTTTGCGGCGTGGTCGTTCCTGGCGCTGGCACTCGCGCTGACCTTCCCGATGTGGATCACCGTGAACTGGCTCGGCAACCCGGACAACGGCGTGATCCTGGCCAGTTACCTGGGCAGCCTGCTGATGGCGGGCGCCTTCCTGGCGATCGGCGGCTGCCTGTCGGCGGCAACCCGCAGCCAAGTGCTCGCATTCATCCTTGCGGTGCTCGTGTGCCTGGTGTTCCTGCTTGCCGGCTTCCCGCTCGCGCTCGATCCGCTGCGCGCACTGTTGCCACAATCGACGATCGATGCAGTCAGCGCGCTGAGTTTCCTCACCCACTTCCAGGCCATCCTGCGCGGCGTGCTGGACCTGCGCGACGTGCTCTATTTCGCGCTCACGATCCTGGCCTGGCTGCTTGCCACGGTGCTGGTGATCGAAATCCGGAAGGCTGACTGACCCATGCCGAGCTCCCGCATCCCGCGCGTCGTTCCCTGGCTGGCCTTGTTGCTGCTGGCGGCGGCCTTCCTGATCGCCGTCTGGGCGTCGGGCCTGCTCCTGCGCGGGGCGCGGCTGGACCTGACCGAGCACCGCCAGTACACACTGTCGCAGGGCACCCGGCACATCCTGGCCAAGTTGCCCGAGCCGGTGAAGCTGCAGTTGTTCTATTCCGAGAGTGCCGCCGCCGGGCAGCCACAGTTCCGCGTGTACGCACAGCGGGTCCGCGAACTGCTCGAGGAAGTCGCCGCGCACTCCAACGGCAAGCTCACGCTGGATGTCGTGGATCCCGTGCCTTACTCGGACCTGGAAGACGCCGCTGCCGAGCACGGCCTGCGCGGTATTCCCCTGCCCAACGGCGAGGGCAGCCTGTATTTCGGCCTGGTGGGCACCAGCGCACACGGCGACGAATCGGTAATGCCGTTCATCGATCCGAACAAGGAAACTTTCCTTGAGTACGACGTCGCCAAGCTGGTCAGCACGCTGGGCAACAAGCACAAGCCGGTGCTCGCCATCCTCAGCGATTTGCCGACCGGTCCGGGCCTGGACCCGCTGAGCGGGCAACCCACGGCAGGCTGGATGATGGACCGGCAGTTGCGGCAATTCTTCGACGTGCGCCGCTTGCAGTCCAATCCAGGTTCGATCGGCAACGACGTCAACCTGTTGATGGTCGTGCATCCGCGCGCACCCAGCCCCGACACCGAATATGCAATCGACCAGTACGTGCTGCGCGGCGGCCGGCTGCTGGTGTTCGTGGATCCGGATGCCGAGTCCGATCCGCGCGGCAACGTGATCGATCCGACCGCCTTCGATGCCGCCCGCAGCTCCGACCTGCCGACCCTGTTCAAGGCCTGGGGTCTTGGCTATGCGCCCGACAAGGTGGTGCTGGATGCGCAGAATGCATTGCAGTCGCAGCCCGATCCGTCGGAGCCACCGCAACGCCAGCTGTCCATCCTCGGCCTGCATGCCGAGCAGATGAACCAGCATGACGTGATCACCGCCAACCTGGAATCGATCAATCTCTCGAGCGCTGGCGCGCTGTCGCTGATGCCGAAATCGCCATTGAAGTTCGAGGCGCTGCTGCAAAGCTCGCGCAACTCGATGCTCACGGACGTGGTGCGGGTGCGCGAGGCGGCCAGTGATCCCGCGCTGCTGAACGAAGGCTTCCGCGCCGACAGCAGCGATGCGTACGCCCTTGCCGCCCGACTGACTGGTTTGCTGCAGACGGCCTTTCCGGATCGCAGCGGGCCCAGGCACCTGTCCGCGAGCAAGGTGCCGGCCAATATCGTGGTGATCGCCGACACCGATCTGCTCAGTGATCGGCTGTGGGTGGAGAAGCGCAATTTCCTCGGCCAGGAAGTTGCCAATCCGTTCGCCAACAACGCGGACTTCGTCTACAACGCGGTCGACAACCTGGTCGGCAACGATGATCTGATCGCGGTGCGCACGCGGCCCACGTCGAGTCGCCCGTTCGAACGCATTGACGTGGTGCGTCGGGCTGCGGAACTGCAGTACGACGCCAAGCAGAAGGCCTTGCAGGCGCAACTCGACCAGCTCGAGTCGAAGCTGGAGGCGCTGCAGCCGGTGGGACCGAACGGCGAGACGCCCAAGCTCACGCCCGGGCAGCAGAAGCTGGTCCTGCAGTTCCAGCAACAGCGTGCGCGTACCCGTCAGGGTTTGCGCTCCGTGCAGCGTGGGCTCAATGCCGATGTGGAGGATCTGGGCAACCGGATCAAGCTGATCGACATCCTCGCCATGCCGGTGCTGGTGGCCTTGTTCGCGCTGCTGGTTTCGTGGCGCCGTCGCTGGTTGCGCGCCGAAGCCCAGCGATGAGGCGCCTGTCCCGGCTTCTCGCCTTTGGTGCGCCGCTGTTGTGCGCGGTAGGCGTTGCTCTGGGCGCGTACGCCAGTCATGCGGGGATCCTTCCGGCCGCACGCGAGCGACTTGGGTTGGCTGCGCTGTTTGCGTTCGGGCACGGACTAGGACTGATGGCACTGTCCTACCGCAGCACCCGATGGCTGCTTTTCGCCCGGTCAATGCTGATGGCTGGGGTTCTCGCGTTTTCCGGCGGCCTCGCCGTGGCCGTTTTTGCCGGGGTTCCTGCCGTCACCGCGCCGTTCGGGGGCATCCTGTTGATCGCGGGCTGGCTGGTCGCCGCCGCGGGCGCGGGCCGTGACCTGCAGAAATAGACCAAGCGGCGCGATCCAGCCTGGAGAGGCCGACTGCGGACTTGGCGAAGACTAGGACCCAGACTTGCGCGAGGCGGGATTTTTTTCCGAACGCACTTGGCGCCTTGGACCATGCTTCGGCTGGATCTCCGAACAGGTCTTTCGGTATTCGAGCGACATGGCATGCACGCCCCCGTCGCCAGCGCGGGCCGGCGCCGGGGATGCGACCTCGGCCAATCCCTCGAGCTCGTGGGCCAATGAAGGCGTGGCGACAACGGTGCCCGACGGAGTCAGGAAGCGGTGCATGCGACGGAAAAAGAGCAATGCGCGGCCGCGTCGCGAGGTTATCCAGTAGTAGGACCCGGTGAGCATGACGAATCCCGCGACCAGCAGGTTTTCGCCATCGGAGTTGGCGCGCAGGACAAGCGTGGCCAGAGCCCCTAGGACCAGCGAGACCGACACGAGCACAGCCACCACTTGGGCCGGCTTGAATCCCGCGTCCAGCATCAGATGGTGGATGTGGCCACGATCGGCATGGAACGGCGAACGCCTCATGCGCACTCGCCGGACGATCAGGACCACGCAATCAATGATGGGTACAAGCAGGAACCACGGGGTCAATACCGGTGACACGGGATGGGCCGCGTCCTGGGTGAGTCGGAACACGATCCAAGCCAGGGTGAACCCAAGGAACGCGCTTCCGGCGTTGCCGAGGAAGACACGCGCCCGGCGCTGCCAGGGGAACCGCATGTTGAACAGCAGGAACGCTGCCACTGCCGCAGCCAAGGGAACGATGGTGGTCGCCAGGGCCAGGTTGCCGGCGTACACCGCCGCTGCACCAAGCATGAGCAAGGCAGCCAGGCAAAGCGAGCCCGCCAGCCCATCGGAGCCGTCCGCCATGTTCATCGCATTGATCAGCCCGACCGTGACGAACAGGGTGAAGGGCGCTGACCATATCCCCAGGCTGATCGGAGTTTCGGTGAAGATCGCGCCAAGGTTCTCGACGCGCACGCCGCCCCAGTACACCATGATCAGACCTGCGGCAACGTGGCAAAGGATGCGCCAATACCAGCGCACGTCGTAAGCATCGTCAAGGAAGCCCACCAGCAGGATGAGGGCGGACGCCGCGCAGTAGGCGGCGATTGCGGTGGAATAGCCGTCAACGACGAAGAGCGTGCAGATAGCCGCCACCGCGATGGCCAGGCCACCGGTGATCGGCGTGGGCAAGGAGTGATCCTTGCGACCGCTCGGGCGGTCGACCAAGCCATGGCGGTGGGCGAGGGGTTCGAGGAACCATACCAAGGCGCCCGTCAATAGTCCGCTCAATCCGAATGCCCAGGGGTCCATCCCCATAACCGCTCCAAAGTGGGTGTTGGCCGGGGCCGTTGAGTGTAAGTCGCAGTGTCGCCAGCAGCGGATGTATTCGCGGTGAATGGCCGGTGGCCTCGAGGTCCTCGCACTGGCACCGCGCGCCTGGCGAGCTCGGGGCGCCGACCTCACCCCGTCTGGGCGGCCTCTGCCTCGGCCTCGGCCTCGATCCAGCGATAAGTCTTCTCGAGCCCTTCGCGCAACGGCCTGGACGGCGCCCAGCCCAATCGTTCCGCGATCAATGCGTTGTCGGAATTTCGGCCGCGCACACCGGTCGGCCCTTCGATGTGGTTCAGTCGGACGGACTTGCCGGCGATGTCCATGATCATGTTGGCAAACTGGTCGATCGAAACCATTTCTTCCGAGCCGATGTTGACCGGACCGCTGAAGTCCGAGCGCAGGAGTCGCGTGGTTCCCTCGACGCACTCGTCCACGTAGAGGAAGGACCGGGTCTGCCGCCCGTCGCCCCAGATGTCAATCTGGCCGCCGTCATCGGCCATGGCGACTTTGCGGCAGAGGGCCGCCGGGGCCTTCTCCCGGCCATCGTTCCATGAACCCTCGGGCCCGAAGATGTTGTGGTAGCGAGCGACCCGCACCTGGAAACCATAGTTGCGCGCATAGGCGAAGAACAGGCGCTCGCTGAAGAGCTTCTCCCATCCGTACTCGCTGTCGGGCGCCGCCGGGTAGGCCGAATCCTCGGTGCAGCGAGGATTGTCCGGGTCCATCTGGTTGTGTTCCGGGTACATGCATGCGGACGACGAATAGAAGATTCGGCCAAACGGCTGGGTCCGACCCGCTTCCAGCACGTTCAGATTGATCTGCGATGAGTTGTGCATGATCGCAGCATCGTTGTCGCCGGTGAAGACAAACCCTGCGCCGCCCATGTCCGCCGCAAGCTGGTAGACCTCGTCGAACCCGCCGTCGAGTGCGCGCTGCACGCTCTCCATTTCGCGTAGGTCGCAAACCAGGAATTCATCCGCCTGTGACTCGGCATAGCGCGGGCGCTTGAGGTCCGCGCCGCGGACCCACATGCCGTCCTTTTTCAACCGCTTTACCAAGTGGCTGCCAATGAAACCGCCTGCACCCAACACCAACGCCTTTTTCATTCGGTGACTCCCTCAGGATTTTCCAGACTAAAGTTGATTGCGGCCTGCGTTTCCGATGCCGAGTAGCTGGATGAGCGCGGCGACGACCCCATTGCTATCGCCGACGTCGACTCGACGATAGGAGGCCGATGGAAGCCCGGAACGGCAAAGAGTATGCACATCGGAACCCGCACTGCCGATGAACAGGACTGGCCGGCGGGAGGCGATGCAGGCATAGACCTTCGATGGCATGACGAATCCGACAAAGGCATCTTCGAGGGTGATCAGGTGCAGGTCGGCGGCGAGCAGCACGCCCCCCAGTTTTTCGAGAGGCACCGGCGTCGTCCGGCAGAACGGCAGTTCGGCCGAGGCCAATTCCGTGGTGACCTGTTCGACGCGTTTGCCCGTGGCGTTGAGCCAGAGCCATGCTTGCCCGGGATGCGCGGCATTGAATGCCTCGAAGCCTCTGACGAATGTCTCATGGTCGTGGGCCACGCCCCAGTTACCTGAATACAGCACCAGCTTGCGGCCTGCGGCCGCAGGTGGAGGCGCCGCGGGCGCATCATCGGGTCCGATTTCGACCGGCGAGGGATCGCGACGCAGGACGATCTGCGTTCTTATCCCCGCCTCCGCCAGCCTGCGTCGCTGATCTTCCCCGAGTACTTCGATCAGGTCGACGCGCTGGCGCCAGAAGTTGGTCAATGCCCCGACCAGGCGCAGTCCTGGCGGCGTGCGACCGAGCGCAGCGACCAGGCACTCCGGGTGGAAATCGGTGATCCGGTAGCGGGTATTCACCCGTAACAGCTTGGCCAGCGGAACCACGAAATGGATCAGGTACGGTGGCGAGCCCGTGAACCGGATTTGGTCGCAATCGCGCAGTTCACGGCGCGCTCCCCAGAGCAGCGCGAGGTTTGCGCCCAACGTCCAGCACGCGCGTGCAAGCAGGCTGGTCCGGTCGTAGACGCCGCGGAGGAGTCGGCGCGTGCGCAGAGTGCCCGTTCCAAATCTCTCGTCCGAACAACTGGACGCGGTGGAGGAAAAGCCGACCAGGCGAACGTCATGTCCCTGCTCGGCCAGCTCACGGGCGAAGCCGACTGCGTACTGGCCGACTGCGCCAAAGTCGGGTGGTAGCCAGTCACAAAGCAGGACGATTCTGGACCGGGCTGGAAGCTCGCTCAAAGGCGCTCCCGGAGTTCGAGGCCGTTGAGGTCGATCATGTACTGGTAGACGCCGATCAAGGCGGCGTAGTGCAGTCCCGCGCGACCGTCAAGGAAACCACCCTTGGCAAGGTAGATGTACAGGAATCGCAGCAGCGGACGCACGGGGAGGCGATTGGCCAGCTGCTTGAAGGCGCGTCGGCGCGAGGTGGCATCGCGCCCCCAAAGCCCTTCCAGGGGCAGCGCCTGGCTGGCGTCGGCCTGGGCTTGCGCAGCCTCACGCCTGGCATAGCGCAGGTGCCGCGCAAACCAGTCGTTGATGCCCTTGGAAAAATTGTAGTGATCCAGCGCCGCGGTACAGGTACCCACCTCGCCAAGCGGCTGCACCTCGCGCTGTCCATGTCCGTGGTCCATGAAGCGGAGTGATTCGGTGCGGCCGAAGCGCACCTGGTAGGCCGGATACATGCCCGCGTGCCGGAGCCAGCGGCCCATGAAGATCAGCCGCGAAGGGAGTCGGTAGACCGGAAAGCAAAACTGGTCGATGCCGGCGAGAGCCAGCAACTCTTCGCGCAGCGCGGGTCGCACGACCTCGTCGGCGTCAAGGTGCAGCACCCACCGATGCCGGAAGGCCCCCGCCTCCATGGCGAAGTTGCGCTGGCCGGCGAAGCTGTCGAAGGCACGCGACAGCACGCGCGCGCCCGCGGCCCGGGCGATTTCCACGGTTGCGTCCGTGCTGCCCGAGTCAACCACCAGGATATCGTCGCTGAAGGCGACGCTTTCGAGGGACCGTTGCAGGCTGGCTGCCTCGTTCAAGGTCAGGATGACGACTGAAATCATTCGGGCGCCGCCTCCCGCATCACCCGCTCGCCGATTTGACGCGCAGGATTGCCGCCGACAATCGTCCAAGGCGCGACGTTTCGCGTCAACACCGCGCCAGCGGCGACCACGCAGCCGTCGCCCAGTTCCAGGCCGGGGCCGATGAAGGCCTGCGCGCAAACCCAGGCATCGGCGCCGATGGTGATCGGCAGGCGCAACAGCGGCAGGCCGGGATCGCGGTAGTCATGGCTACCGGCGCACAGGTGGGCCAGGTGCGAAACGGTCGAGCGCGGCCCGATAAACACCGGCCCAAGATTGTAGACAACAGCGCGATCCCCGATGCTGGCCTGGTCTCCGATGCGCAGGTTCCAGGGCAGCGCGATGCGGGCAGCGGGATGGATGTGCACGTCGCGCCCGATCCTGGCCCCGAAGGCGCGAAGCAAGCCGCGTCGCCAGCCGTACATTGGGCGCGGGCTCAGGCGGAACAGGGGCGTGGCAAGCGCCCACAGCACGCGTGCGAGGTATTCGCTCGGGCTATAGGGGCGGTCCGAGCGGGCGGCGTCGATATCCAGGTTCATTGGCGCGCATCATCGCAGGACAGGGCAGCCGATTGGGAGGCTTGCGGTTCGCGGATCATCCAGCGCCAGGCCGTCGCCACGATCTCGTCGATGCCGGGGATGGCCGGCTTCCAGCCGAGTACCTCGGCCGCCAGGCCTGCGCCGCCGACCAGTGCCGACGGATCGCCCGGGCGGCGAGGTACGAGGTGATAGCGGATGTCCAGACCGGTGACGCGGCGCGCGGCGGCAATCACCTCGAGCACCGAAAAACCACGGCCGTTCCCGAGGTTGTAAGCCTCCGCGCCCCCCACCTTGCCGTCGGCGAGTCGTCGCGCCGCCAGGAGGTGCGCCTGGCAAAGATCGCTGACGTGGATGTAATCGCGGACGCAGGTTCCGTCCAGCGTGGGGAAGTCGCCACCCATGACCTGCAGCCGGGTGTCCTCGGGCGAGCCGCCGCGCTGCACGCGCAGCGCCTGCTCGAGCACCAGCGGCACCAGGTGGGTTTCGGGATCGTGGCGCTCGCCAATGCGCCCGGCGGGATCGCAGCCGGCTGCATTGAAGTAGCGCAGGCTGATGCTTTGCAATCCGTAGGCGCTTGCGTAGTCGCCCAGCGCCTGTTCGACCACCAGCTTGGTTCGCCCGTATGGATTGACCGGTTGCTGCGGGTGCGATTCGCTGACTGGTTGCTCGCGCGGCTCGCCGTAAGTCGCACAGGTCGAAGAAAAGACGATGCGTGCCACGCCAGCCACGCGCATCGCATCAAGCAGGCGCAGGGTGCCGACGACATTGTTGTCATAGTAGCGGGCGGGGTCAGTCATCGACTCACCCACATAGGCCATTGCGGCGAAGTGCATCACCAGGTCATAGCGGCATCGGGAAAAGCAGTCCTGCAGATCCGCGCTGGAGCGGATATCGCCGAGCACGAATTCGGCGGCACCGACGCTATCGCGGTGCCCGCGCGACAGATTATCCATCACTGTGACCCGATGACCGGCATCGGCGAGCATGTGGCACATGTGGGAGCCGATGTAACCGGCGCCTCCCACGACCAGCACGGAGAGGGTCATGGCGCGAACTCCTCGCGCGCGCCGGGATCCGAAGCAAGCACTCCGTCGTACATCGCGCGCAGTCCCTGGCCCATCGCGTCCAGCGTATAGTTTGACGCTGCCAGCGCGCGGGCCTGCCGGCTGGCATCCTGCAAGGCACCCGGGTCGCCCAGAAGGCTGTTGATTGCCGTTGACACTGCCTCGGCGGTTGGCTCGACGGCCAGCCCGGCTTTTGCCTCGGCGATCTGCTCGGACACCGCCACCCCTTTTCCGAGGACGCAGGGCAGGCCGGCGCAAAGGGCTTCCACCGCGGCGATGCCGAAGTTTTCCGAATACGAGGGCAATACGAACAGGTCAGCGGCGGCGAAGGCGCTGGCCTTGAGCGTGCCCGCAACATGGCCGCTCCAAGCCACCGCGTCGTCCACACCCAGCGTTCCCGCCAGCGTTTTCAGTTCTGCCAGGTAATCGGCGTCGCCGTCGCCGCAAATGGAGAGTGAAAGTCCCGGAAACTTCCGGCGGCTGCGTGCCAGTCCACCGAGTAGGGCTTCGATGTTCTTTTTCCGGTCGATTCTGGAAAGAAACAACAGCCGCGGCGTTCCGTATCCCGGGAATGCATTGAGGAAATGTTGCGCATCCGCAGCCTGAGAAGGTTCGATTCCCAATGGCACCACCCGCGCCCGCATGGTCACGCCAAGCAACTCCGCTTCAATGCGTTCCTGGTCGGCCGTGAAGTGGACGGCAGCTGCGTCGCGCAGCAGCCGGTTCTCCACGATGCGCATGGACAGTGACTTGGGAAGGCTGCGCCGTTGTTCCATGCCATAGCGGTTGAGCACGCCAAGCGGACGAATGATGTAGGGCACCCCTGCACGGCGTGCAATCCATGCCGCCGCCACTGGTGCGAAAGAGAACAGGGCGTGCACATGCACGAGGTCGAAGTCGTGAATATTCGCCCTGAGCCAGGACAACATCGGCAGCGAAATCTTGTAGATATCAGTCTGCTTCGGGAAATACATGCGGGTCGCGCCGGGCGGCAAGGGCGCGTCGCGGACGTCGGAACCAAGATGGCGACCTTTGCCATCGTCGTCGGTAGTCGCGGTGACGACTTCCACGCCAAGCGCCGCCAGGGCTTTTTCCATCTGCGCGATCGCCTTGCTCGGCCCGCCACTGCTCGCCGAGACCGAGGGAATCACGTGCAGGACGCGCAAGCGAGGCTTCGGCCCCGCGCGCTCAACGCCGGCCGCAGCCATTGGCGCCAGACCAGGCACGGGCACGACTACGGACATCAGGCAGGCTTCCGGCATTCGAATCCGAGGCAATCCTGCCAACGCTCCGAATTTTCCACTTCGCGGAAAGCGGCAAGGGCGGAGTCGCCAATGCTGGCTCGGCGGACGTCGACGAAGCCGGCGCGGTTGAGCTGGTTGGCGATCGAGATGTAGTCCCACATCCACTTGTGGCCGCTGTATCCCATCCATGCACGCAGTGCCTGCACCAGCCCCCGTTCGCGATGCTCGACGCCGAGCAGAGTGGACCGAAGGAAATCCGAAGCACGATCGGCTGCCGTGGACGCCAGGTACCTGCGCGCCTCTAGCTCGAGATCGGGAAGCACACTCCGGAACACGCCGCCGCGCGCTAGTACGCGGTGGATCTCGGCGAGTGCCAACTCGAACTCGCGCAGTGCCAGATGCTCAAGCATGTGCGAAGAATAGACCATGTCTGCTGCGCCATCGTCTACGGGGAGGCGCCGGGTGACGTCGCCGTACTGCACGCGTGGGGAGAATGCGGGTGCCACGAATCGGCGCAGGAACACGCCGACAATCGGAAGCCGCTGCAAGCGCAGGACCGGTGAGGCATCCAGGTTGGTCCAACTCGGCGGGCCCTCCAGGCCTGCGCCAATCTGCAATTTCAGCATGTCGATCCGCCCATTTCAGAATAGTTGTCGGGAATCGCTTCGCGCACGCGACGGGCATCCAGCCAGTGGTCTAGCGAATGCACGCTCCACTGCTGGTACCACTCCGTGGCCCGGACCGGCAGCCCCCGCGCAGCATCCTGGAGCTGCGGCCCCAGGCCATTTGCCAGCCAGGTGCGCATCGGAAAGCTGAAGCCGCGCTTGGGCGCGTTGCGGACCTGCGCGGGCACTTCGGGAACGGCGTCGAGCAGCAACTTCTTGCTGGGTTGCAGGCGGAGTCCGTGGTCAACGCCCGCGACCCGGTCAAACAGGCGCTGGTCCACCAGGGGCAAGCGCAGCTCGAGGCCGTGCGCCATGCTCATGACATCGCCATCGCGCAATAACTGGTTGCGCATGTAGCGGGTGATCTCCAGGTAGCTGATCTGGTCGGCCTGGTTGCCGGCCGGCAACGATTCTGATGCGTGCGCGCGTTCCAGCAATCCATTGCGCAACGCAGCTTCGCCATTGCCACTGAAGTGCGCCGCCAGCCGCAGCGCATCCGGTTCGGAGAAGATGCCTCGATAGGCGCGATAGGCGTCCGCGATGCCGACATCGGAATGCGCCAGGGATGCGGCGCGGCGCAACCGTGGGCCGACCGGCAGCCGCGAGGCAAGGGCGGAGACGGCCGATCCAAGCAGTGGCACGCGACCCAGTGCGCGCGCGGCGGCCAGCAATCCGGGTATTTGCCGAAAACTGGGATAGCCGCCGAACAGTTCGTCGCCCCCGAGTCCCGACAGCACGACCTTGTATCCATGCGAACGCGCCAAGCTTGACACGGTCCAGGTATTGAAGCCGTCAACGGACGGCACGTCCATCGCGGCCATGAAGTCGGCCAGCATCGCCCCGGCGCGCTGAGCGTCGAGGCGGAGCACGTGGTGTGACACGCCGAATTGCGCTGCGGTCGTAGCCGCGACACTGGCTTCGTCAAAGGCCGGGTCATCCACGGCGACTGAAAAGCAGGCCATGGCGCCCGCGGCTCCAGCCCCTGCGGCTAGCGCCAGGAGGGCGCTGGAGTCGACACCCCCGCTGAGGAAAAGTCCAACCGGGACATCGCTGACCAGGTGGGCCGCCATTGAATCCTCCAGCGCGTCCCGGACCAGCGCCTTGGCGTCTTCGGGGTCTTCCACGGTGGGTTCGGGGAAGGCAACTCCCCAGAAGGTGCCGGTGCGGGAATTGCGCCCATTCCACTCGAGGAAGGTTCCGGGCGCCAGCATGCGCACGCCACGCACCAGGGTTTCTGGTTCCGGCACCGAGCCGGTGGCGAAGTAGCCGAACAGGGCGGACGGGTCGAGTTCCAGTGGAACGCTGCCGCTGGAAAGCAACGTGCGCAACTCCGAAGCGAAGACCAGGCCGGAGCGGGTCATGGCGTAGTACAGGGGCTTGATGCCCAAGCCATCGCGCGCGAGCAGGCCTGACTGCGTCTCGCTATCCCAGTATGCCAGCGCGAACATCCCGCGCAAACGCCTGAGGCCGGCTGGCCCGTCACGTTCAAGCAGGGCGAGGATCACTTCGGTGTCGGACTCGCTTGCGAACCGGCAACCACTCCCCTGCAGTTGGCTGCGCAGTTCGCGGAAATTGTAGATTTCGCCGTTGAAGCTGATCCTGCGGTGCCCATCGGCGCTGGCCATCGGCTGGGCTCCGGCGGGCGAGAGATCCAGGATTGCCAGGCGCGTATGGACCAAGCCGGCGCTGCCCCGTGGATCAAGCCACAGGCCCCGGCCATCGGGACCGCGATGGGCGAGCGCGGATTGCATCGCACGCAGCATCGGCTCGGTCGCGGTGGGATGGCCGGCCACACCATCGGCGAAGAATCCTGCGACGCCGCACATCAGCAAGCCACTCCAAGGACACCCAGCGCATCGCGGACGCGGCTGGAGAACGCTGCGCGTCCGTGCATTGCCAGGCATTTGTCACGCAGCAGCGCAGGTTCAAACCAGTCGAAGTGATCCTGGCGATCCAGCACACTCTGCAGCGCCTCCGCCAAGGCAGGTGCGTCGTCGGGATCGACCAGCCGGCCCAGTGCTCCGTCGGCGAGCGCATCGCGGGTTCCATCGCGGTTTCCGCCGACCACAGGCGTGCCACACGCCATGGCCTCTAGGAAGACGATGCCAAATCCCTCGCCCTTGCTTGGCATCACGAAGACGTCGGCCAAGCGGTAATGTCGTGGCAACGCCTCGTCATCGACGAAGCCGCAGAAGACCACGCAGTCGCCCACGTCAAGATCCGCTGCCAGGCGCTCGATACGCGGCTGGTCGCTTCCGGTGCCGACGATGAGGTAGCGCAGCCCGGCCACCCGTTGCTTCAGCGCGGGTAGGGCGCGAAGTACCGTGTCGCAGCCTTTGTACTGTTCCGCGGCGTCCAGTCGCGCCACCGTCAGCAGGACGCGATCACCCGGAGCCACGCCATATTGCGCGGCAAGTTCTGCTTCCGTGTCGCCCAGGTCGAACCTGTTTTCATCCACGGTATTGCCGACGACTTGAATCACCCCGGGTTGAACGCCGAGCTGGAGCGCACGCTCGCGCGTCCACCGCGAAACCGCCCAGACTGCGTCCGCCCGGCGTAGCGCGAGAATGCGCATGCGTGACAGGCCCGGGTGCACGTCGATGCCGTGCGCGACCACGACGTATCGGGTCCCGAACAGCAGTTTTGCCACCAGCGCCACCGGAGCGAAGTTTACGTGCGTGCTGATGATGACCGCTGGCCTTTCCCGCCAGGCCATACCCAGCAACTGGAAGGAGAACGTCACTTTCCGCGCCCACAGCGGATGCCCGCCGGCACCCCGAAGCCGCGAAGCACCCCAATCCTGGTCGAGGTCGTCCCGGCCGAACAGGGAGAGTCGGTGGCCCAACCCCGAAAGGGCCTTGGCCAACTCGCGGCTGAAGGCGGAGATTCCACCGCCGAAGGGGCGGAAGGCTGGCGCCCATACGTGGATTGCATTTGTCACGGGTCGGTCCATCGCCCGGCTGCGTCGCGCCCGTGTCCACCAGCATGGTGACCGACTGCGGGTCGGACGCGAACGGGGGCTGCCAGCAGGCCGAGCACCCGAGGCGCCAGGAATTTCTGAGCCAGGTAAAGCACGAGGAATCCGAGCAGGTATGCGCTGACCATCTTCAAGTTCGACTGCTCCAGAGTTGCCGCGCCCAAGGACACAAGGACTGCTCCGCAGCCATACCCCACCAGCGGATAGCGGGTGGAGCGGACCAGGATGCGATATAGCCAGCCGGCAAACAGGCCCCAGAGAAACAAGGGGGCCATCATGAGAACCGATCCGAAGTCAATGTAGCTTTCGGCGACATAACCCAAGCTGATCGAGGTGCCCTCCTCGGCGCCGGACACTCTGTTTCCCGTGTAGTAGGAGGTACGCTCGGAATCGTCGATCACGCGTTTGGCGGGATTGATCAGCCTCGGTACCAGCGCGCTGCCAATAGCCTCGCGCCAGAGCAGTCCCCGCTCGTACGGAAGGTTGCTGGGTACCGTTTCCATTGCCTGCCCGAAATAATAGACGTAGGTCACCCGCTCGACCAGGGCGACGACCGAATCGCCAAGGCGCTCCCGCGTCATGTCGCCAACCAGTTGCGCCAGCTTGTCGACGCGCTCCGACACCGGCACCAGCACGACCTGCTGGCCACTGCCTTGGTTGAGGAAATCCCGGTACTCCGCTTTCACCCCGGTCCACACGATGCCCAAGCTGAGCACGACGATGCCGAGCAGGATGGCGGTGCGCAGGCGCAAGCCCTGCAAGGATCCCGGCGACGTGAGCGCAGCCAGCAGCATGATGATCAGCACGGTCTTGAAGTCGCTGAAAAAGCCGAGGAAGCCGATTGCCACCTCCACCACGAACACGATCGCCAACAGCCCGAAGCCCCGCTGCTGGGCGAGTACGGTGTAGGCGAGCAGGAATTCCACCACCCAGCGCAGCAGTGTCAGCGCAAGGATGGGCTGGATCAGGCCCGGGATCACGTAGGCGAACCGAGTGGCGAGCAACGACAGGGCGATTCCCGTGAGGCAAGCCACGAACAGGCGGCGTACGGAAAGCAGCGTCGCGATCGCCGAGACCGAGCCACTGGCGACTTCACCATAGTTCCGTTGCGCGCCCAACCGCATGCCGAGCGCAACAGCGAGGACCCCGGCAAGCGTCAACCAGGTCGCCGCAGTAATCTGCGGGCCATAACCTAGGGTGTCGAGGCTGCGTCCTTTCACGTCCGCGTAAAAGACCAGGATCGAGGCCTGCATCCAGTGGTAGCCCATCGCGAACAGCAGCGCCGGCGGCTCTCCCGGCCGCCACAGCAGTCTTACGAGCAACACCATCAGCGCGAGCGAGCCCAGGGTCAGCAGGATATTGGCGCTGGAGAAGGCCAGCACCAGCAAGACGATGCTTGCGGCCAGTACCGGCCCGCGTTGCCGTGCGGGGGTCGCGGGCATGAACGCGATCCGGTTCATGGAAGATCCTCGATGGGCGTTGGATCGCGGGTCGGCAAGCCGGCCAGTGCCTCGCGCAACGCACCCGCCGCAATATCGTAGGAATAGCCCTGGATCCGCGCCTGAGCGTTGCGGCCCATCTGCGCGCGTCGTTCAGGGCCGGCAGCCAGTGCGCGCCCCAGCGCTGCAGCCAGGGCATCTGCATTTCCGGCCTCGAACACCCAGCCGGTTTCGCCTTCTCTGACCAGGTCTGGCCCGCACCCGACATGGGTGCTGAGCAGGCAAGGGCGCGCGAGGTTCATGGCTTCGTTTACCGCCAGGCCCCATGTCTCGCCATTGCCGAAGGACGGGAGCGCGAGCAGGTCGGCGATCGCGTACACCATGGGCATCTCCGACTGGTTCTTGAACGGCGCGAAGAACACCGAGCGGCCGAGCCGCTCGCCGGCCAGGCGTCGCAGGTCGGATTCGAGTGCGCCGCC
Organism: Lysobacterales bacterium; assembly: GCA_038236425.1. Classification (GTDB taxonomy): domain Bacteria; phylum Pseudomonadota; class Gammaproteobacteria; order Xanthomonadales; family Xanthomonadaceae; genus Arenimonas. The sequence continues at coordinate 36,596 of JBBRZU010000002.1, read as the reverse complement.
TCCGACGAACAACAGCGCGGCGCCCAATTCCCCATCTCTTGCCTCGCGCTCCAGTCGCAGGAACGCCGCCAGCAGGTCGAGGGGCCGCTTCTTCTCCTCGAACTTGCCCGCGAACAAGATGACCGGTGCCTGCACCGGAATGCCAAGCGCGCGGCGCCATTGCGCGGCGGCTGCGTTTGCAGGCGCCGCCGCTTGGAAGCGGTCGTTGTCCACGCAATGCGGGACGAAACGGATGCGCGCATCAGGCACGCCATTGTTCCGAAAATAGTCGGCGTTCGCCGAGCCCACCGCCAGCACGCGGAAGAAGCGTCGAAACAGGATTTTCCGGGCCAGGCGGCGTAACGAAGTCCTCCACCCGCGCGGGCGCGCCAAGTCATGGGAGTCGCCGCGCAGCAATAGCGGAATGCGCGCCAGGCGCGGCGCCAGCATCACCTGGAGGTGGCTGCGGTAGGCGTAGCCGAACAGGAGGATGGCATCGGGACGGGCAGCGGCCAACCGGCCGACCAAGCCCGGATTGTCTAGACCGTCGAAATGATGCGTGCCCGGATCGACGCTTTGGTTCGGGACGAATTCGCTGCTGTAGCCATCCATCAGGGGTATGTCCCATTGCAAGGCCTGGCCGAAGTCCCGGTCGTGTCGGCACTGCACTCCGAAGTCCCACAGATAGTAAACATGCATGCGAATGGCGCCCAGTGCGGCGATACGGCGGAACCATGGAGAGTAGTACTGGGTCGGATGCGAAAGCACTACCGCCAGCCGGGGCAATGCAGTGCTCATGCCAAAGGTACCGTTGGGTCCTGCGCGACGGCGCAGGTATCGAAGAACCGGCTCATCACCTTCGCGCAGCCGACGTCCGTAAAAGGCGCGAACGCATCCATGTCCATGCCGATCACCCGGGCATGGGCGCCCGAGTCTAGCCAGTCGCGCCTGATTGACTCGGCCAGGGCGGCAACTGGCTGGCCGCTGTCGAATGCGATGCAGACAGCGCCGCCAACTCGCGCAATGAGATCGACGACGCTGCTTTTGCCGTGGAATATGGCCAGCATCGGCCGCCGCGCCAGCAGATAGGGATAGATCTTCGACGCGGTGTAGGCCGGATCGTCCGAACCGGGAACGATCAGGGCGTGTGCGTTGCGCAGGCACCAGAGCGTCAGCGTGTAGCTGATCCGGTCGGTCGACTCATGAACCAGGTGCGCGAGGCCGAACTCGGCGGCAATCGGAGCCACAGTCGGGCTACCCGTGCCCGCTGCCGCGTAGGACGTGCCGATGAAGTGCAGCCGGAGCAAGCACAGCAGGCCCGGGTCCGCAGCATCGCGCAACGCCTGGAAAAATCCGCGCAATGCGTGCCGCATGTCAGGCCCGCCCCGGCCGACATAAACCCAGTGCACAGAGCCGTCGTCCGGATCGAAGGGCGCCTGGGCGCTCCTTGGATCGGGCAGGCGATCGAAGTCTCGTTGCGCGCCTGGGAAGCCCTGCACCAGTGATGGCATGGACGACATGACGTCCGGATAGCGTTGGGCGAGTTGGCGCGGGTATTCCGGCGATACGGAGGTAATGCCGGCGCATTCGCGAAGGACGCGCGGCTCCATCCAGCGGTGCAGCTTGCCAGCCAGCCAGTATTTCCAACGCCCGCCTGGAACCGGCACGTCGGGATTGTCATCGTAGTAGTCACTGACCCAGGCATCCTGGTAGTCCATCGCAAAGGGCACCCCGAATCGTTTCTTCCAGCGCGGGCCCAGGACGTGTACCTCAAACACGGTGGTGGAAAAATAGACCATGTCGAATCGCCCGGTCGAAAGCAACGCATTGCCAGCGTTCGCAAGCCCGGGCAGGCAGCGCAGGCCGAGCGTGCCCAGGCCGGGGAGGCGTGACCAGCCGCGATCCAGCGCACCCACCCAATGCACCGGCAAGCCCGCTGGAAGGCCCGATGCAAGCACTGGGTCCAGGGGCGCAGCCACCTGCTCCGGATCCACCGCCAGCACCTCGGCCTGCCAGCCATTTTTCTCGAAAAACGGCACAAGCATGCGCACCCGGTGCATGTCCGCCGCAGAGACTGGCGGAAAATGCGGCGAGACCAGCAATACGCGCTTCACGAGGCGGGATCCGTGGCGAGCGCGGAGGCCAATGCGTGGAGCAGGCGTGGCTGGAACCGGGGCCAGTCCCAGACCCCGCTCCCCGCATCGGCGGCCAGGCGTTTGAACTCCTGCAATGCAGATGGAGAATCAATCATGCCCTGCATTGCTGCAGCCAGGTCCGCTGCGTTCCCGGCTTCCACGAGCAGTCCGGCACCAGGGCTTGCTTCCAGTACCTCGGCCTGGCCCTGGGTCGCAGTAGCGATCACTGCGAGACCGGCGCGCAGGTACTCGTGGATCTTGTTGGAAGCGGTGAGCTGCTTGTTGATGCAGTAAGGAATTTCGAGCGCAAGCCCGACATCGTGCGCGCGGCTGCGCGCCGCCAGTTCAGCGTTGCTGACCGGGGGCAGGATATGGATGCGGGGCCGCTGCGCCGCGGGGAAGAGGGCATCAAGCCAGTCGCGGTGTGCGCCCACGGCGCCGCGCAGGTGCAGTGTCCAGTCACCATGTAGAAGGGGTAGTGCAGCAGCCAGCACTTCCAGCCCGCGTGCCGGTCCAATGGTCTGCGAGAACCAGTAGAACGACACGGCTGTCGATCCGGGCCCATCGGCGCGATCGGGCAGCACATGCACTCCATCGGCAGCAAAGCAGTTGGGGATCACCACCGGCGTTCGCAATGTCCCGGCGTCCTGCGCCAGCGCTTCGGCCATGGCTTGCGTGGTGGCGAGGCAGCAATGGGCGTGGCGCAAGTGGAAGTGTTCCAGCTCGCGCAACTTTTCCCGCACCCTTGGGGTGCGGTCTTGCGGAAGCTGGTCGTGGGAAAACCAGTCCTCGAAATCCACGCCCACCTGCATGCCGTCCTGCAGCAGTCGCTGTCCCAGCCATAGGCCGGGTTCGGAATGGACCATGGTCAAGTCCGCCCGGATATTGCGGGCGGCGCGCAGCAGTTCGGGTGCTCCGGGTCCCAGGGTTCGAGGCGAAACCAAGCCGGTCCAGCGGTTCCGCAGTCTTGCCAACCGATGTCGTAGGCGGTCTCCAAAATTCCCACCATCACGGCGAAGATCGGTGGCAGGTGCGAAGTCCGCGCCAAGCCGCCGGGCGATGGCCAAGTCCTCCTCCGCCAGTGCCGGATCGAACCAGTTGCCGCGGATGAACACGCGCGCGCCGGCAGCGCGCAACGCGGCTGCTTCCTTTTGCGCGCGTGGTGCGCTGGACAAGTGTCCGACGATGACGATCAGAACTGTTCGCCCGCGGAAGGCGTCGGCAGTGGACGCAGTCATGCCACCTGCTCCGAACCTGCCTCGGCCTGCACGGCTCGTGCGATCTGCACATAGCGCATGGCACATTGCGCCAGAGTAAGGTTTTCGAGGATGTACTGGCGCGGCTGGAAGTACAGTTCGCGAACTTTCTCGATGAAATCCGGCCATGCGAGTCGGAATCCATCGGCATCGCTGAAACGCAGTCCGCAGCGCGCGTCCCAATAGGGAACCGAGGATACCGGCCCGAACACGATCTTCTCGGGATAGTAGGACGGGTCGCGCCAAGGGCCGCCCAGGTCCCAGGCAAGGATCGGAACATCGCACGACAAGGCTTGCTGGTAAGCGATGCCCTGGGTTTCGTGGTCGCACAGGAAGATCATCGCGCGGCAACGGCGCAGCGCCTCGAGGTAGTCGGCTTCTGCATAGCTTCCATAGCGGAGTTCCATCACCGGCTGGCCGGCGGCCGCCAGGGCATCGCGGATTGGCTGCACGAGGCTGGCCTCGCGCGCCGGCCTGTCCCACAGCACCTTGTCATACAGCAGCACGGCATCGGTCTTCCCGGCCGGATCCGCGGGATGCCATAGGCCGGTGTCGATTCCCACAGGCCAAGCTTCGACCCGCGCGCCCCAATAGGGTTCGCACATTGCTGCCATCCAGGGTCCAGGCACCAGGATCTTGCGCACGGGGCGCCGCCGGAAGAGATCGGGATCGTCGATCGGGTGCGAGAACACCGAGGCGCCGAACAGGATGGGATTCTTCCATTCCACCTTGTCGAGGACGAAAGGCTTGCCAATGATGCAGGCGAGTTGGTCCGGGTGCCGGATCGCATGGCTGTAATCATTGACGCGGTAGGACACGCCGATTTCGTCCAAGCCCGCCGTCAGGTTGAGGAACACGCGAGTCTGGCCGCCCGGGCGCGGCTTGCCACGCACCAATCGCCGCACCAGCCGGCGCGGGTAACGATCCAGGGGCAACCAGCGGTCGGGATCAGGTTCGGCGTAAAACAGGTCAAGCACCATGTGCGGCGCCTCCGCGGGGACGGGGTGCCAATTCGGCCAGGATCGTTTCGTAGCGGCCCACGCTGGCGGCGGAGCCATATTGTTCGAGCGCGCGTCGGCGCAAACGCTCGCCGACTTCGTGACCCATCCCGGGCCGGTCGATCCACCAGGCGAGTCGCTCCGCCAGGCTTTCGGCATCCCCTGGCGCGGCCAGCAACCAGGCGTCTTCCGCCCCGAGTATTTGCGGCACCATGCCGATGGACGTCGCCACCACAGGTACCGCACAGGACATCGCTTCCAACACCGTCAGCCCGAAGGCTTCGTCGCCGACGGAAGGTGCGCACGTGAGGCAGGCCGCGGCGTAGTAGTGTTCAGGCTGTGCTGTCGCAGGCAACAGGCGGATGCGATCGCGTACCCCGGATGCCCGCGCCAGCGCCGAGTCAAGCGAAGGCACAAAATCGGGCGCGATGGGTCCGACGAGGTGCAGGAAGAGATCAGGTCGGGCGTCGGCGATTCGGGCGAATGCTTCGAGCAGCACGTCCACCCCTTTCTGCTGGCACAGGCGTCCTACGAACACGATATGCCGCCCGTCTTGTGCCATTCCCAGTTCGCGGCGCAGCGCGGCACGGTCGGATGCCGGTGCGAACCGCGTTGCGTCAACCCAGTTATGGACAAGGTGCAACGCATCGGGATCCCAACCGCCGGCTTTCCAGGTGGCCAGCGAATGCGCCGAAGGTGCGACGCCGGCACCGGCGCTGGGCATCGCGAGGCGCAGGCTGCGGGGCGGGTGCGCAAGCGAAAGGCCCAGGTGGAAGCAGGCGTGGATGCCGAACAGCCGTCGAAGCAGCGCCGCATGCTGGATGAAACCCAGGTGCGAGGAAAGGATGGCGTCCACGTGGTTGGCGCGGGCTACGCGGGCAATCCCCAGCACACAGGCGAATGTGCGCAATGGTGCGCGCAAGGAGAACCCCGGCAGCGACGCCTCCACCAGTTCGGTCCCGAAGGCACGGTAGTCGGCCAGCATGGTTCCCGCATGTTCGTGCAACAGCACGATCCGGTGCCCCCTGTCGACAAGTTCGCGGGCAAGGGCCAACACGACAGCTTCCGAGCCGCCCCCGAAGCTTGGATCCGGTTCGATGATGAGCAGGTTCATGGCGGGTCAGAACCGCTTGCCGTTCACGGAGAATGACCTCGCCTCGCGCAACAGCTCGCGGACGACTTCCACGTTGCGCACGAAGATCTTGTTGTCCGTGGGCACCGCGCCCGGGCGCGAAGCCTCGACCAGCTCCCGTTCCGCGGGCACATAGGAAAATGCGGCAAAGCCGAACCCATCCATTACTTCGAACAACTTCGACTCGACGAAACCGTACTTCTCACCTGAGCCATTCACTTCCATGATGACTGCATGCAGGTCGGGGTTGCGCAGGGTGGTGCCGGCACCGGCGAGCGCCGCCGATTCGTAACCCTCGACATCGATCTTGATGAGACGGGGAGATCGGCCTGCGAGTAAGGCATCCAGCGTAGTCGCAGGCACCTCGATGTCTCCCGCGCGCTGCTCGTCCTTGACCAGTGCCCGGTTGCCCACGTCCATGTCGGAGGAAAAGCGAAGGTTGCCCGGCGCGCTGCTGATGCCGACATTGAAACAGTCCACCGACGATTCCAGGTGATTGAGTCGCACGTTCTCCACCAGCCTGTGGAAGGTTGCCGGCACCGGCTCGATCGAACACCCGCGTGCACCCACGGCGGCACAGGCCAGGATGGTGTACGAGCCGACGTTCGCGCCGACATCCACGAAGAGATCGTCGGGGCGCAGCATGTGCAATAGGAACGCCATGTCGGAAAATTCCTGCAGTCCAACGTAGATGTTCCCGGTCAGGCCCGTCTCACCGCAGCGGACCAGGAACTTCGATCCATTGATCCACTCATGGACGACGTCACCCGAAACCAACCGACTGGCGAGCTGCCAGCGAATGGCTCGAAGCAGGGCCTCCATTTTTCGGCCTCTATTCAGCGGGTGATTGGCGATGAAACTCAGCAGGCTCAGTGCGGACATGGGCATACCTTGCGGCGCTCACAGGCTGCGATGCAGTGACTCCAGCTGGCGGGGAGGCGACTCATGCCCTGTCGCTCGGTCGGACTGCGCGTAGTCCAAACAGCTTGCGGTACGCCGGACGAAGAAAGTCGCGCAGCCACTCCACTGCCATCGCCGGATAGCGGAAGCTCAAATTGATCCAAGTGCGCGCAAGCCCCGCGGGAATAGCACGCAGCGACACCAGCCGCAGCACCTTTTCCTCGCCCCGATAGCGCCACTTGCGGGTGAAGTCGCCCAGGAAGTGCACGATGACCGGCGAGATATCCCGTACAGGATACCCAGGACGGTGCGCTTTGTCCGAGGCCGGAGGATTGCGCAATCGCGCATGTCCGCGCAACACGTCGACCCCCAGCAGAACAGGCGATGCGAAAAGTTCGCCGTGGATGCTGCCATCGTCCTCGATGCCGCTGCAGCCCTCTACTGCCATCGAGATTGCCATCAACAGTTCCTCGTTGGGACTACCGCGCAGCCTGACCAGGCCGATGGCATCGTAGTCATCCTCCAGCCTGCGCGCGCGCTCGTAAACGCGGCTCGACAGCTCGCCGCGCTCAAGGTAGTAGACGCCACCGTTGAACTTGGGGATCGCCGGCACGCCGAACTGGCGACAGGTCCGGGCCACGTCACCAAACCACTCCCCTTGGCCGATCGCACTTCCGACTACCGAAACGGCGTGACCGGCGAAACGGTCGAAGACGGACTCGAGTGGGCCCATGCACAGGCAGTCGGCGTCGACGAATAGCGTCTGCTCCGCCGGAGCCAGCTGGTCGAGCTTGAGCTTCATCGAGAAACCATGGCCGAGCTCGCCTGGCTGAAATCGCAGCACCTTCACCCGTGCCATGTCCGCAGGCAATGGTCCGACGATGTCCGTGGCGATGCAGAACTCGATGTTGGAGTCGCGATGCCACCACAGGAAGGAGCGCGCGAGCGCGATGGCCATGTCCAAGTAGACCCATTTTCCGGTCGCGATGGTGAGCACGGCGCGCGAGGGGCGGGATACCGCGCCCGCGGATGCCTGTTTCAAGAGCGCGTCATCAGCCTGCAAGTTGCACCATATTCCGGAAGCTGGCGCTTCCCTCCATGAGTTCGTCATAGGTTCCGACCGCCAGGACGCGGCCCGCCTCCAGCATCACGATCTGGTCGCAGTCCTTGACCGTGGTCAATCGATGCGCGATCAGCAGGATGGTGAGATTGCGATCGAGGGTGGCGATCGTCTGCATCACCGACTGCTCGGTTGCGTTGTCCAGCGCGCTGGTCGCTTCGTCGAACACCAGTACCCCAGCCTGCTTGTAAAGTGCGCGCGCGATGCCGATGCGCTGGCGCTGCCCGCCAGACAGGCGCACGCCGCGTTCGCCCACATGCCTGAGGAAACCCTCCGGAGCCGATTCAATGAAGTCCAGGATCTGCGCCTGCCCCGCTGAGCGGCGCACCCGATCAATGTCCATCGCACCCGCCGGCACGCCGAAGGCAATATTCTGGGCCAGGCTCGCGTCGGCCAGGTAAATGCTTTGCGGCACGTGGGCGATGGACTGTTGCCATGCGCGCACGGTGGCGTTGTCGATGCGCGCGCCGTCCACGCTGATGCTGCCCTCGGTCGGCGAGAGCAAGCCCATCAGCAAGTCGAGCGTGGTGCTTTTGCCGCTGCCGGTGGAACCCACGAATCCGGTCCGCGAGCCCTTCGCGATGCGCAAGTTCAAGCCGTCGAGGACCCAGGGCGAGTCCGGGCCGTAGCGAAAGCGGACGTTGTCGAAACGGATGTCGCGCTCGAACCGCAATGGCGGTGGCGCTGGACCCGCAAGCTGCGCGGGGACGTCCTGGTCGAGCAAATCCACCACGTCTGCCAGCGATGCGAGATTGCCGGCGATGCTCTGCCAGGCGCTATAGGCCTGCTGCAGCGCCGGCAGCAGGCGTTGCGCGCCGAGCGCGAGTGCGCCCAAAACGGGCACTGCGGCCGCAATCCCTCCCTGGCGCAGGCTGAGTGCGTAGGCGAGGGCGGCGATCATCACCATTCCGACGGCCTCCATCACCAGGCGCGGACTTTGGGCGATGAAGGTGTTGTCGCACTGCGCTTGGCGCAGCGGCCGGTCGACCTCCGCGTAGATGTCGCGATACACGCGCTGCGTCCCGTCTAGCAGGATGTCCCGGATTCCCCCTAGCCCATCCTGCAGGGTACGCAGCAACTGGTTCTGTCCGTCGGAAATAAGCTGTCCGTTGCGGGCCAAACGTTTGCGGCTGGCCCAAGTGATCAATGCGTAGCTGCCGGCAAGTGTCATGGCAGCCGTCAATGCCACCAGCGGATCAATGGTCACCAGGGTGGCAATGATGGACACCAGGAGTAGCGCCGAGCTGATCAGCACGAGTACCGGTGTCAGCACGCCGAACACGACTGTATTAATCTTGGTCGTCAGTCCACTGATGACGCCGCTGCTGTTGCGCGCCATATGCACGAGGTAGGGTTGGTACAGCGTTTTCCTGTAGGTCTCGCCACTGAGCGCCACGCCTGCCGAGAGACTGAAGCGCGTGGTTGCCCACAGCAGGAGCATGCGGATTGCCGCCGATACCGCAACCGCCGCGACAAAGGCCAGGGTCAGGGGCAGCAACAGCTCACGGGCCGAGTGGATGCCCCAGGTCTGCAGGTAGCCTTGCAACATCGGGTAAGCCATCACCCGGTCGGGCGCGGTCAGGATGCCAAGGAAAGGCAGCAGCAATCCCAGGCTTATGACTTCAGCCAGCGCATTTGCCAGCATCAGTCCGAGCAACATGAAAAACTGCCACCTGTGCCGCGAGAGCAGGTGGTGCCAGAGCCGCAACAGCAGGGGCAGTGCGGATCTTGGGACCGGCTGGCTCATCGCGCGGCGCGCTCCACCCCGGGCCCGCCCATGCCGTCCGGTCCCTCGCCCAGCTGGCGGTCGAAGTACTCGATGGTCCGGCGCAGGCCCTCCTCGAGCTGCACATTCGGGGTCCAGTCCAGCTTGCTGCTGGCCAGACTGATGTCTGGCTGGCGCTGGGTCGGGTCGTCTTGCGGAAGGGGCATGAAGACCAAGCTGGATTTGGAGCCGGTCAGGTTGATGACCTGCTCGGCCAGTTCGCGGATGGTGAACTCGGCCGGATTGCCAAGGTTGACAGGACCGGTGAAGCCGGTCTCAGTCGCCATCAGCCGCAAGAAACCTTCGATCAGGTCGTCCACGTAGCAAAACGATCGCGTCTGGTGTCCTTCGCCATAAATCGTGATTGACTCGCCGAGCAGTGCCTGCACGATGAAGTTGGAAACGACGCGACCGTCGTTGGGGTGCATGCGCGGCCCGTAAGTGTTGAAAATCCGCGCGACCTTGATGTCCAGGCCCAGTTGGCGATGGTAGTCGAAGAACAGCGTTTCGGCGCAACGCTTGCCCTCGTCGTAGCATGAGCGCGGACCGATCGGATTCACATTGCCCCAGTAATCTTCGCGCTGCGGATGCACCACCGGATCGCCGTAGACTTCGCTGGTGGATGCCTGGAAGATGCGGCAACGCAGCCGTTTGGCCAAGCCGAGCATGTTGATTGCGCCATGAACGGAGGTCTTGGTGGTCTGCACCGGATCGTGGCTGTAGTGGATGGGCGAGGCCGGGCAGGCGAGGTTCCAGATCTCGTCGGCCTCGACGTACAGGGGGAAGGTCACGTCGTGGCGGACGAATTCGAAGCGCGGGTTGTCATGCAGGTGGTCGATGTTGCGTTTGGTACCGGTGAACAGGTTGTCGGCGCAGATGACCTCGTTGCCGTCCGCCAGCAGCCGGTCGATCAGGTGTGAGCCCAGGAAACCGGCCCCACCGGTAACCAACACGCGTTTTCGAACAGAATAGTTTCTCATCTGGCGCTCCGACGGTTGAGGTGGTTGCTCCGGTCCGCCGCACGCGGGGTGGAACGGACCGGTGTTTAAGTCCGGCCGGGACCACGGCGGCGCCGTTGGAAACGATGATTCGTGGTGCGGGGCGGTCGCGATCGGCCCCCGGCGGGCGAAATTGTGCAGCCAAACGGCCGTTTGCGGTGGAAAAAAACTGTATTGGACTTGAACGCCCGCGCGTCATGGCGTTTCGCCCCTCGCCGGCATCGTTCGGCTCGGTGGTTGCGGGCACACGGAGAGCAGTAGCGCGAGCAACAAGCTGCAGGCGAAGGTTCGCAGGGGGTAATCGACGAGCGAATGGACCAGCGGGACGACCGCGGAAATGGCGGCTGCGCGGCGCCAATCGCCAGCGGGCGAATGACGCCGGAACGCGCCGGCAACGGCGACCGCGATGGAGCCGACGAAGGTCCCGGCGAGCAACAGCCCCGGCCAGCCGGCCTCAATTCCCACCTGCAGGAGTTCGTCATGGGCGTAGGGCGCGGCAACATACTGCCCGAGCGACTGCAGCGGCTCGGTCATGCCGTAGACGGGTCCGAAAGTACCCAGGCCGCTTCCCCAGGGCAGCCAAGCCTGGAGCAAGGGCAACCCGCGGGAAAGCAGGGTCCAACGCAGGTCGGTTGAGATGTCGCTGGCGAATCGGGCGTCCAACCGGTCAAATGCAAAATATCCGACTGCGATGGCAGCCACCGCCAGGGCGGCTAGCGCACCGGTACTTCCGGACGGATTCAGCGATCGCCGGTTCGCCTGGGAAAGCAGTGCTGCAAGGCTCGCGAGGCACGCTAGAAGGAATCCGGTTCGGGAAAAACTCAGTGCCGCCGCCAGCAGGAGGATCACCGTGGTCGCCAACCACAGCACGGCACCTCCCGGCAGTTGCCGGGATCGCGACTCGCGCGCGGCGACGAAGGCGAGCGGCAGCAGCATGGCCATCAGCGACGCAAAATGATTGCGGTTCGCGAACATTGCATTGGCGCCCGTCGTGTCGAGCTTCATGCTCGATTGGGCAAAACCCAGCAGGGCAAGCGGGATCGCTGCGACGACCGCCAGCTTGAGCAGGCGTATCCGCAATTCCATCGGCAGCGAGGTGCAGAGCATCCACATGGCCGCGAAGGTCGTCACCGAAAGTAGGGCACGCAGCGTCGCCCAATGGTCCAGGGTCATCGAAAGCCAGTGCGGATACAGGCCGGCGCCGTGCAGGTCGGCAACGATGTCGGCACGCTCCGGCAGGCGTTCGTACCAGCCGATTGGGAGCGGTATCAATTGCAGTAAGGCGAGCCCTACTGCGAAGGCGAGGCACCATGCCATCACTTGTTGGGTGCGCCCGAGCCTGCGCCAGCGCCAGCGCGTCAACGCCACGCCCAGCGCGAGCACGCCCATTGCGTGGACAAGTGCATCGCCGCCACCCTTCAGGCCGCCACCGAAGGCCAATGCAACCAGCAGGAGGAGGCCCGCAGCGCCGGTGGCCCAGCGGTCCGCAGGTGTATGCGTCGCCATCAACCGGGCTCCGGCAAGATCTTGATTGCGTCGATGCCCAGCCTTCCTGTCAGGGAGCGCTCGGAAAGATTCCGTCCCTCATGCACCAGTCGGAGGATCTGCATTGGGCAATCCGGCGGCACTGTAAGCTGCACCGCAAAACTCTGCCACCCTGCGCTCTGCTTGGGCAGCGCAAGTTTTGCGAGTTGGAGCGAATCATCGCGGCAGGACAGCTCCCACGCGAAGCCGCGTCCGCTGCCAGTCAGCATGCCATTTGCCTGCACTGACAGGCTGTAGGACCCTGCCGCGAGCACCAGACGCTGCGACACATCTGGAAGTACGATTTCGCGGCCCTGGACCAGCACCCAGAGTGCGCTGCGTCCCTGTGCCACGCTCGACGCTTCGAGCCCGACCAGCACTTCCGGCGATGAGGGTAGCCGCCAGCCATAGGGTTCCGGCCCTTCGCCGGACTCGAAGCCGCCATCGAAAACTCGCCCGTCGAGCAGCCGCGCGCTGGCTGGAAGGGCGGCGCTCCATGCCGCCCGTGCCTCGGTTGGCCTGCCGAGCGTTTCCAGCAGGGAAATCCGCGATTCGAGTTCGGCCGGGCGAAGCGGACGGACGGACAGTTCGGCCAGCAGTTGCTGTGCGACGCCGGGGTCAGCGCCGACAAGCAGGGCAGGCAACCTGTCCCGCCAGGCTGGCTCGTCCACCAGCCGCGCGCCCAAGGCCTTGCGTATCGCAGGGTTGGCGAGCGAACGCAGGACACGGCGCAGCATCGGTTCGGACCTGTCCGGATCCACTCGCAGCGCGGCATCGAGGTTGCGCATCGCCGAATCTATTTCGCCACGCGCGAGCGCGGCGTCCGCCAGCCAGAGCCGGGTCCTGGCATCGCGCGGATTGCGCCGCATGGCAATCCCATAAAGGCGCATCGCACTGGAGTGGTCACCTTCTGCTTCCGCAGCGACACCGAGGACGCGGAACGCGCTGCCGTCGACGGGGCTGGCCCGCAGGCGTTGCAAGGCAGTGCCTCGGCCTGATCCGTCTGCGCCACCGAACACCCCGTCCGCCTTCGCCAACTGCCACGTCGCTAGCGCCACCACGGTGCAAACCGCCAAGATGGGAAACGCACGGCGAGGCAAATGCACCGACATGTGCCGCCTAGCCGCGTCCGCTTCAATCACGGGGCGTCGCGCTGGCCGCCGTATGAAAAGTAGTCATAGCCGTGGTAGCCGTAGTCGGTCTTATTTCGCATGTCGAAGCGGATGAGCAAGGTGCCGATGACATGGCTGCGGGTCGCCGCGATGCGTTGCAGGGCGCTGAGGATGGAATCCTTGCGGGTGATGTTCGCGGTGACCACCAACAGGGTGAATTCGGCACGGCCGGCGAGCAGCGGCGCATCCGCAAGACCCAGCACCGGTGGTCCGTCAATGAGGACCAGGTCGTGGGTCTTGGCCAACTCTTCAAATACCGATACCAGGGACTCACCGCCAAGCAATTCAGGCGGGCTCGGTGGCAACGGCCCCGACGTGACCAGGGTGAGGTTGGGAATGTCCGTAGCCTGGCATGCGGCCGACAGTTGTGCGGCGCCGGCGAGCACATTTGACAAGCCCACGCTGTTGCTCTTGCCGAACACCTTGTGCAGGGACGGATTGCGCAGGTCAGCGTCCACGAGCGCCACCCGACGGCCCAACTGCGCGATGTTGCGCCCCAGTTCTGCCGCGGTGGTGGACTTGCCTTCGCCCGGGCCTGCGCTTGTGACCAGCATCGAGCGGGGCAAGCCATGCACAGTGGAAAACTGTAGTGCCGTGCGCACTGAACGGTAAGCTTCCGAAAACGGCGAGCGAAGATTGCCGCTTGCCTGATTGGGACTGACGCCGGGATCGAGCAGCGGAATCACACCCAGGCCGGGCAGGCCAGTAAGGGCCTCCAGAGCCTTGGCAGAGTGGATTCGGCGATCGGAATAGTGCAGCACGAATGCAACCAGGATGCCAAGCGCGAGCCCCAGGAGCAGGCCCAGTAGCAGGTTGCGGCGCATGTCCGGCTTGTACGGTCTTCCGGGCGCCTCGGCGCGGTCGACAACCGAAATATTGTTGGCGCCGATCCCGCCGGCAACGCCAATTTCCTTGTAGCGCTGCAACAGCGCATCGTAGAGTTGCTGGTTGGTGGCAATTTCGCGCTTGAGTATGTTGTACCGGATGCTACGGCTGGCCAGGTCAAGCACGTCGTCTTTGAGCAGGCCGATGCGGTTCACCAGCATCTCTTCCTGGTCTCGCGCCGCGTGGTAGCGGGAAGTCATCGCTGCGCGGATATTTCCCACTTCGGCGGCGACCTGGCGATCGCTCTCGGCGATTTTGCCCTGCAACTGGAGCATCTCGGGGTAATCGGGCTTGTAGATCGCCAGGCCGTCCTGGTACTGGGCCGCCAGTGCGGCACGCTCTTTGCGCAACTGTTGGATGAGGCCGCTATCAACGACCTCCGGCAGTCCCAGACCCGAACCAGTGCTGGCCTGGTGCACGTCCGCCTCCGCACGGATCCGGTCGGCTTGGGCCTTGGCCAGCATGCCGTTGAGTTCGCTCAGGTTTTGCGCCGACAGAGATGGCGTGTCCTGCCCCACAGATACGATTTGCTGTGCTTCCGCGAATGTCACCAGTTCCTTCTCGGAGTCCTCCAGCTTTCCCTGCAGTTCGGCCAGCCGTTGTTCAAGATATTTCTTTGCGTAGGCCGTGGCGTCGAAGCGTCCCTCGATGTTGCTGGTGATGAAAGCATCGGCGTAGGCATTTGCTACCCGTGCAGCGAGCTGCGGATCAGGGGAGTCGAAATTGATGCGCACCAACTGGGAGTTGCGGACCGGCTCGATGGATAGGGCGCCCAGCACAGCGCCGACGGCCGCGTGTTGTCTGGCCAGTGTCTCCGACGGCGAGGGCTTCGACGCTTGACTCGCGGCCTTGCCGCCGAAGCCGGGCTGTTGGACCAGTTGGGCGTCCTGGATAACCCGCAGTGCAAGCGTCCGGCTGCGGAGTAGTTCGTACTGCGTTTGATAGAAATCCCTGTCATACGGGGCGTCGGCGGAAGTCACGCCTTCGGATTTGACAACCTTGATCGTGTCCGGCTTGATCTGGATCGTGGCCAGAGCGCGGTAGATCGGAGTGCTCAGCAGGGTCAGGATCAGGGACGTTGCCAGAACGGCGAACAGCACCCCGACCACCACCCAGCGGTGGGAATGCAGGATTTTCCAGTAATCCTGGAGGATTTCGACGCCATGGTCATGCTGAAGATCCATCGCCAGGCCGTTTGCGATCGTTCCTTCGCTCGCGGGATATTTCATCGGAATAGAGTCCAAACGCCAATCAGGGGAGTGGTTTCAACGAGCCTTCGCAGCAATGCCTTGGCGCCGGACTCGGTAACGACGACGATGTCCTCACCCATCATCTCGGGATCGGGCGTGCGACCTTCTCGAATCTCGTCCAAATTGAAGCGCGCGACGTGACGCTGGCCGCCAATCGTGCGGAAGACGAAAATGTCCTTCTGGTCTGCCACCGTGCTCGGCCCTTTGGCCAGCGCAATGGCTTGCAGGAGCGAAAGGTGGGTGGCGATCGGATAGATGCCCGGGCTGATCACTGCCCCTTCGACGGTAACGCGCTGGCGCGCGCGGTCGGTCACCAGTACCGATACCTGGGGATGCTGGAGGTAGCGTGCGCCGTAGCTTTCCTCAAGCAGCGTTTGCACTTCCTCGACGGTCTTGCCGCCGACGGAAAGTGCGCCTACCAGGGGCAGCGAAACCTGCCCCGCATTATTAACCCGGACATCGCGCTGCAACCCTTCCACGCCGAGCACCTTGACGGCTAGCGTGTCATTGGCGCCGATGCGATAATCTGGCCTCTGTTGCACGAATGCCGTTGGCTCGACTGTGGGCAGCGGCCCCTCGTCGGAAAGCCGCGCAGGCCTGCTCGCGCAGGCAGACAGAAGCAGCAGAAGCAGGCCTGCAATCGGAAACGACTGGTTCAAGCACACATCTCCCACCGGAACAGTCGGTGAGGATATGCGGGGCGGAATATCAAGGCAACCAATTGGAGAGCCAGCCAAACGCCTTCTTTTGGGTCCTTCCGACGACTGCGGGGGCTGCTTCCGGAGCTTCGTCGGCCAGGATCATCGCGGGGCGCGTGCGAACCAGATGTGCCGCTTCTTCCGCGCCAATCAGCCTTTCAGCCGCTGCGCGGGCCTCCTCCAGCAAGGGCGGACGCCGCGTGGGATGGTGCGCGTCGGTAGCGAGAATGTGCGCCCGGCCCTCGCATACGAACCTGTCTGCCCAATAACTCACCCGTCGGCCAAACCGCCCGGTGAGCGCTCCGGCAGTGATTTGCATCCAGCATCCGCGCTCGGCGAGTCGGACAAAGACATCGTGATGGGTCTCCACCCATGTCAGCCGTTCGGGGTGGGTAATCACCGGCACCAGTCCCCCCGCCATCAGTGCGAACACCGTCTCCTCGAATCGCGGCGGTGCGACATGGTGCGGTGGCTCCAGGAGCAGGTAACGCGAGGCGGCCAGCGTGGGAACCCTGCCTGCCGCGATGTCGGCACCCAAGTCAGGCGTCAGATGGGCGTCGGCGCCGGCTGACAAGCGCAGTCCGATGCCTGCTTCGTCCAGGCGCGACTGCAGTTCGGCGACCGCCTGGCGGATTCCCTGCGCGTCGTTGTCGTACATTCCCGGATAGATGTGGGGTGTGCACACTATGTGCGTGATTCCGTCTGCCTGGGCGATGCGCGCCATCTGCAGTGCCATTTCCAGGTCACGGGCGCCGTCGTCGATCCCCGGCAGCAGGTGGCAGTGGACATCAATCATCAGCCGAGTCTATCAAAGGCTGCGCGCTGCAGCCGCCGCGCGGCGGCTGCAGCGCGCCTCGGCTAAACTAAGGGAATGTCGCGCATCCTCCACTCCCCGCCAGGACTCCCGAGGCCCCACCCTGTGGCGATCACGCTTGGTGCCCGTTGACCAAGGCGCCCAGATTTCCACGCGGCTTCGACCTTGGACTCGCCTCGGCCCACCTGGCTCGGCGTGACCGCAAGCTCGGCCGTTGGATGGTGAAGGTTGGCGTACTCGAAACCCCCGGTTGGCGCAGTCCGTTCGACACCGTCGATTCCCTTGCACGATCCATTCTCTACCAGCAATTGTCCGGCCAGGCTGCAGCAACGATCGTCGGTCGGCTCGAGATGGCGGCAGGTTCAAAGTCGCTGACGCCCGAGGCTCTTTCGAGAGTGGACGACGTGGCGCTGCGCGCCTGCGGCGTATCTGGCAACAAGGCGCTCGCCTTGCGGGACCTGAGCCGCCGCGCGCAAGCGGGCGAGGTGCCCGATTCCAAGTCGCTACTCCGCCTGCACGATGAGGAAATCATCGAAGCCCTGACATCTGTACGCGGCATTGGCCGGTGGACGGTGCAGATGATGCTGATGTTCCGGCTCGGCCGTCCGGACATTCTTCCGGTGGACGACCTCGGGGTGCGCAAGGGCGCACAACTGCTCGATCACCTCGACGAGATGCCCAAGCCGAAACAGCTGGCCTTGCGTGGCGAGGCCTGGGGGCCGTACCGGACCTTGGCCGGGCTGTACCTGTGGCGAATCGCCGATTTTTCCGGGAAGCCGATACCAGCCCCGGCGACGAAGTCGAACTCAAGGAAACCCGAGGTGGGAGAGAGCGCCGCGAACAAGGGTGGCGAAAAAGCATCCGATGCAAAGCAGGCCGGCAAGAGATCACAGGATTGAACGGACGAGTCCAGGCACAAGCCGGCCGTCTATTCCGCTTCGTGCCGCCAGTGCCA
Organism: Lysobacterales bacterium; assembly: GCA_038236425.1. Classification (GTDB taxonomy): domain Bacteria; phylum Pseudomonadota; class Gammaproteobacteria; order Xanthomonadales; family Xanthomonadaceae; genus Arenimonas. The sequence continues at coordinate 19,015 of JBBRZU010000002.1, read as the reverse complement.
AGGCTCGTAGTCAATTCCGTGCAGATTGCCGCGCGGGTAGCTCATCGTGAAACGGAAGTCGACAGCGCGACTCCGGAGCCAGGCGAAGGCCGGCGTAGTCTCGAAGCTTTCCTCGGCAGGGGGTTCGCCGCGAGTGCCAATGTCGATCGCGTGACCGGCATGGTGCTCGGAAAAACCCGGCGCGGCATTCACCCGAAGGATCTCGGACATCGAGTCGCCCCGGCTCAGCTTGCGGCGAAAAATTCCGAGTTGGTATTCGTGGCTGCGGTAGCCGGAGATGGCCTCGAGTGCGATCCCCTCTGCACGCGCCGCGGCCTGCATCGCGCGCCAGGCGCGCGCCGCAGTGCCCAGCAGCCACAGCGGACGATGGTAGCGGTCGCGTCCGGCCCAGGTGAGCACGTGCGGTTCGGCGACCAGGGCCAAGCTGGTTTTGCCTGCGTAGGTTGCCTCGTCGAGGCCGAGTGCCTGGAGGCAGCGGCGCAGGTCGGATACCGGCCTGGGCGAACCTCCCCTCTGATCGGCCTGCTCGAGGGCGGCGAGATCGTCGCGTTCAGCGCGGTCAAGCGCACCGCGCAGGAGTTTGTGGACCGAGCCGGCGGTGCCCACGGCGACATAGCGGCCGTCGCGCTTTCGCCGCAACAGCCAGTCCGCACCGGACAGGGCGCGCGCCACGGCATTGCCGCGGCCCCGGGCTAGTTGGGCGGGAATAGCCTCGAGCCGTTCGCCGTTGATCAGTCGCCAGTCAGCAGGATGCATGCGTACAGCCTAACCGCCACCCCGAGCGGTGTCACCGACTGCTGTCATTAGTTGCCGTCGCCTGCAAGGCAGCCAGCAGGGCATCCGGTCGCTCCGGGGACAGCAGGATCACGCCGCCATCGCGCTTGGGCAGCACCAGCACGCGACGCCAGTCGGTCAGCAGGACCTGGCCACGGCGGCGGTCGCGCAGGCGGAACAGGCCGGAGCGGAAGCCGGGCAGGCCGCTGCCGGCGATTTTCGAGACCGGCTGCAGTTCGCGGTGCGCATTCAAGTCGAGCACGCGGGCCGCATCGAGGTCGAGTGCGTCCACCCGGACGCGCCGCCACGGCATCATCCCGAATGCCATGCTGCCGTCCTGGACGCGAATGCTCCGCCGGTAAATCGAGGCGGCCATCATGACGCCCGCGATTGGCAGCACCAGCACGGGCGGCAACACATCGCGCAAGGTAAGCGGCCTGTGCTGCGCCGCGGCTGTCCACGCGATACCGAGCAACACGATGGCCGGCGCCAGCCCGCCGACAAGCAGCGGCACCATGCGCGTGAATTTCCCCGGCGGCACGATCTCGAAGCGCTGCGCGCTCACGGCGCTGCCGCCGAAAGCAGCGGGGCCGCGACGTGCAGTACCAGGTCGGCACCGAAGTGCGCCACCATCGCGACTTCGAGTCCGCGCTTCCAGTACAGCCAGCCAAACACGATGCCGCCGATGGCATTGAGGACCACCACACGCGCGATGACCAGTGTGGTCAGCGGCCAGGCTTGCGCCGCCGCGGGCAGGTGAGCGACCCCGAACAGAACTGCTGCAGCGAGAATGGCGAACCAGTAGGTGGCCGGCCCCGGCGTCTTGCGTCGTACCGTGGCGACCAGCCAGACCAATGCCGTCATGGCGAACAGGCGCAGTTCGATTTCTTCGACAGCGCCGCCGTAGAACGACGCCAGGAAGCCGTGCCAGGCGCTGGTTGCTGCGGACGTGTTGGCCGTGCCCAGCAGTGCCGGCATGAACGGATCAACTACCAATGTGGCGAACAGGATCAGGGCGCCGACCACAAGCCCGGATGCAATGGCGGCTACCCAAGGAAAGTGTGGGCGCGGCTTTCCACCCACCACGGCGCGAAGCCAGGGCAGTTGCAGTCCGCTGCGCGCGGTCATGCGCAAGCCCAACAGTGACAGTGCACCAACGACGATCAGGGCCTGCGCCGCCTGCGCAGCCATGGCCACCGGCATCGGCAGGTGGATGCGGTCGCGCAAGCCGGGCATCGTGTCGAGCAGATACGGAAATACGGCCGCGGTGGCCAGGGCGGCGACGAGGCCGAGCAGGGCGGCGAGCAGGAAGTCCTCGCGCCAGCCAGGATGGATCAGCGCTGCATCAGCGGGAGCCGTTTCGGTCAACGCCATCGGATCGCTGGAATCGGCGGGTGATACGTGGCTCATGGCGCGTCCTCCTCGCCTGGATCATCGGCCGGCCGTGCCGCACCTGCCTTCAGTCGGCCCTGCTTGCGCAACGATTCGCGCAGCACGTACTCGATCTGCGCATTGAGAGAGCGCAACTCGTCGTCGGCCCAGTGCTGGATCGCGTCGAAGATATCGGCGCTGATCCGCAGCGGATAGGCTTTCTTGACGGTCATGTCGCGGCCTCGTCCGAGCGCGCCCGGGGCCGGCTCAGTAAATCGAGCCGGCGTTGACGATCGGCTGTGTGCCGCGTTCGCCGCACAGCACCACCAGCAAGTTGCTGACCATGGCCGCGCGGCGTTCCGGGTCCAGGTCCACCACATTGCGCTTGGACAACTCGTTGAGCGCCATCTCGACCATACTCACTGCGCCCTCGACGATGCGCGTGCGCGCAGCAATGATCGCGCCGGCCTGCTGGCGCTGCAGCATCGCCTGGGCGATTTCCTGCGCGTAGGCCAGGTGACTGATGCGCGCTTCGACGATGTGCACGCCGGCGAGCGCGAGCCGCTCCTGGATTTCCTCGGTGAGGTGCTTGGCGATTTCCACCGCGCTGCCGCGCAGGGAAAGGACGTGGTCCTCGTGGGTGTCGTAGGGGTAGCTGGTGGCCATCGCCCGCACCGCCGATTCAGTCTGGATGTGCACGAAGCTTTCGTAGTCATCCACGTTGTACACCGCCTCGGCGGAATCGATCACCTGCCAGACCACCACCGAGGCGATCTCGATCGGGTTGCCGTCCAGGTCATTGACCTTCAGCTTGCTGCTCTCGAAGTTGCGCGTGCGCTGGGAGATCTTGCGCGCGGCGTAGAACGGGTTGTTCCAGCGCAGCCCCTGGTCCTTGACCGTGCCCACGTACTTGCCGAACAGGCTCAGCACGGCGGCCTGGTTCGGCTCGACCATGTAGAAGCCACCCAGCGACACCACGGCCACCAGGATCAACAGCACCGCGGCGATCACGATGAAGGGGTTGCCGGCGGCAAGGCCCTGGACGGCGATGTAGATCGACGCCGGGACGAGCAGCAGGATGCCCAGCAGGACCGGAATACCGGAGAGGGATTTGACGGGTGCTTCTTTCATGGCACGGATGCTCCTGGGGCGGGTGAGATAAAGATATCAGATTGATATCAAATCTTCAATAACCCCGAATCCAGTGCCAGCCAGGCGGCCGGCGACCAATAAAATCAATGCCTTACTTGATCACCCGGAACTGGATCAGGGGTGAGGGACGCTGTTCGCCGCCGATCAGCAGCCGCCGCCCATCCAGGGAAAACGCGATTCCCTCGGCCTGGGGCATCCACGGCAGGATGAGTTCGTCCGGCGTCGCCTTGGCCAATGCGTCGGCCCATGCCTGCCCGGGCTGGCGTACGTACAGGTGCACCGAGTGGTAATTGAGGATGGCCAGCACCCGCCCATTCGGGCTCAAGTCGGCGCCGCTTACCTGCGATCGATAGCGGCCATACACCGGGTTCTGCTTCAGGTCGTTGGCGCTTGGTTGCGCGATGCCGCGCAGTTCGGCCACTTTCCCCGCCACCAGCACGCCGGCATCGGATGCCGGATGCAGCGGCAGCACAAAGACTTCCGGCGGTACGCGCTTTTTGGAAAACAGAAGGACCTGGCCGGCAGCCGCATCCACCACGGCTGCCTCGCAATCGCGCGCGCCATCGGGCCAGCGGAATTCGACCGACCAGGCGGGCGTCAGCACGGCGTCATCGCGCAATTCGGTCGGCTCCTCGATGACGTGGAACATGAGCGTCTTGCGGATGCCGCCGTTGTCGCCGGTGTCGGCGAGCAGCAGGTAGTGCTTGCCGTCGAGGTCGAAGCTGTCCAGGTCCTCCCAGTCGATATTGCGCACGCCCTGCACGCGCAGGCTTGCGACCCGGGTGCCGTCCGGGCGGATTGCGATCAGCCGCTCCGGGTTGTCGCCGTCGTTCTGCGCCCAGTACAGGCCCGGATGCACGCGCGACGCGGCCAGCCCACTGACTTCCGACAGTTCCGGATCAGTCAGCACGCCAGCGAATTCGGGACGCGACCAGCGGCTGGCCGAGGCATCGCTCGCGACCAGGGCGAGCATCAGGAGCAGGATGGGCATGCGACAAAACAGGTTCCGTGGGGGCCTTGCACAATGACAGAAACGCGCGCCGCCTTGAACCCGTCCCGCTACACTGTGGACTGGCAAGCAGCGGAGCGGGGAATGGATTGGTCGGGATCGGTCCGGATCGGTACGCCACTGAGCGGGCAGGCGACGCGCGTGCTGCTGCTGGGTTCGGGCGAATTGGGCAAGGAAGTGGCAATCGAATTGCAGCGATTGGGCGTGGAAGTGATTGCCGCCGACCGCTATGACAATGCGCCGGCCATGCAGGTGGCGCACCGCTGCCACACCCTGAACATGCTCGACCCAGCCGCGTTGCGTGACCTGATCGCGTCGGAGAAGCCTGACCTGGTGGTGCCGGAAATCGAGGCAATCCATACCCAGACCCTGGTCGAACTCGAGCGCGACGAAGGCCTGCGCGTGATCCCGACCGCGCGTGCCGCGCGATTGACCATGGATCGCGAAGGCATCCGTCGCCTCGCCGCGGAGACGCTCGGCGTGCCGACTTCGCCCTACCAGTTCGTCGACACCCTCGAGGACTACCGCGCCGCCGTGACCGCGATCGGCATTCCCTGCGTGGTGAAGCCGGTGATGTCCTCATCCGGCCACGGCCAGAGCACGATCCGTTCCGCGGCCGACGTGGATGCGGCCTGGGAGACGGCGCAGAGCGGGGGCCGCGCCGGCCAGGGCCGGGTGATCGTCGAGGGTTTCGTCGCCTTTGACTATGAAATCACGCTGCTGACCGTGCGTCATCGCGATGGAACCTCGTTCTGCGCTCCGGTCGGCCACCTGCAGGTGGATGGCGACTATCGCGAGAGCTGGATGCCGCAGCCCATGTCGCCAGAGGCGCTGCGACGCTCGCAGGACATCGCGCACAAGGTCACCGATGCGCTTGGCGGTTGGGGATTATTCGGCGTCGAACTGTTCGTGCGTGGCGATGAGGTCTGGTTTTCGGAAGTCTCGCCGCGGCCGCACGACACCGGCCTGGTGACGTTGATCTCGCAGGACCTGAGCGAATTCGCGCTGCATGCGCGGGCGATCCTCGGCTTGCCGATCCCGGTGATCCGCAGCTTCGGTGCGTCGGCCTCCTGCGCGCTGCTGGCGCATGGCCGGGGCGTGCCGGTTTTCAGCAATGTCAATGCCGCATTGCGCGAACCCGACACCGCCTTGCGCCTGTTCGGCAAGCCGTGGGTGGACGGGCATCGCCGCGTTGGCGTCACCCTGGCGCGCGCGGATTCCATCGAGGCGGCACGCGCCAAGGCGCGCGATGCAGCCTCCCGATTGCAGATAGAACTGACCTGAGGGTCCGACCGTGTCCGAACAACGTATCTATGCGGTGTACTTCCATTCCTCCGCGCTGGAAACCCTGGGCGATGCGATCGCGCCCTACCTGATCGATGCGCCCGAGGGCAAACACTTGCGTTGCAAGGAAATCGACAGTGCCGGTGGTTTTTTCGAAGTGACCCTGGCCGGCACGGACGACGCCGGCAAGCCGCTGGACGTGGACATGCTGGTGCCTGCCGGCATGATCCGCCTGGTGGTGTCCGGGAGCGCCAGCCAAGTCGAGTTCGGATTTTCCTGAGGCAGCAACCGCATACGCAGGCGCCATCGCGCCGGGACCAAGCAAACGACGTGCGCCTGAACAAATACATCAGTGAATCCGGCGTCTGCTCGCGCCGCGCGGCCGACCAGTGGATTGCCGACGGGCGCGTGCGCATCAATGGCGCGCCGGCCGAGCTGGGGACGCGCGTGCAGCCTGGCGACGTGGTCGAGGTGGATGGCGAGCCGGTCGGGGCGCGCCCGGGCCATGTGTACCTGGCCTTGAACAAGCCGGTCGGAATCACCTGCACGACCGAGCGGCAGATCGAAGGCAACATCGTGGATTTCGTCAATCATCCGCAGCGCATCTTTCCGGTCGGCCGTCTCGACAAGGATTCCGAGGGCCTGATCCTGCTGACCAGCAATGGCGATATCGTCAACGAGATCCTGCGCGCCGAAAACGGACACGAGAAGGAATACGTGGTGACCGTGGATGCTCCGATCAGCGACGATTTCCTGCGCGGCATGGCCGCGGGCGTGAACATCCTCGAGACGCGCACGCTGCCCTGCCAGGTGCGGCGGATCGGGCGTGACACCTTCGGCATCGTCCTCACCCAGGGACTGAACCGGCAGATCCGCCGGATGTGCGCCGTGTTCGGCTATGGCGTGCGCCGGCTGCAGCGGGTGCGGGTGGTGAACATCCGCCTGGATGGCATCCGGGTCGGCCAGTGGCGCGACCTTGGCATCGAGGAACTGCAGGGCCTGCTTCCGGCGCGCACCGAGTGGTGATGCTGCGCGGCGCGTGATGGTTGCGTCGGCGGTGATCGGTCGGCGGAGTGGGTCAGTTGGCGATGTCCAGCCACACCAGGTGATGGTCGGATGCATCGATCCAGTCCGCGCCCGGCTGCCCCGGCGCCGGCCAGAACACGCCGCTGTCGAGCACGCGCAATCCGGCGGAAGGCAGTACATAGTCCAGCCGCAGGTTGCCGACCGTGGGCCCGAAGTCGCCGGTGTCTTCGGCGGGATCACCACGTTGCCCCACATTTCCGCCGCCGACGCGCAGGGCGGTGGCCGGCGCGCCCGCGCTGCGCGGTGCCGGATAGCGCAATACACGCGGATGCGTCAGCAATTGTCCAATCGCATCGCCGTGGCTGTCGCCGTCCACGGGGTCGGCGTTGTGGTCGCCGGCGATCACGAAGCGCGCCGATGCAGCCAGCCCGCCGCAGGCGCCGGCGTCGTCGCATAGCCAGGCGGATTTCGGATGCGACAGATATTCGGCCCAGAGCCGGATCTCGTCGTGGTTGCGCACGCCGTTGCGGTCTTCGGGGCCGTCAAATACCGGCGGCGTCGGATGATCAACGAGGAAATGCAGCTCGCCCAGGGGCGTGCGCACGGGAACGTCCCAATGCGATTTCGACGACAGGCGCAGTCGGGACCACACCTCGGGCGGGTACCAGTCGGCATTGGACTTCGGGTCGACTGGTGAATGGGCGCCGGGCATCGCACTCCAGCGCAGGTTCTGGAACGTGCGTACCCGGGCGCTGTCGATCGGGAAGCGCGACAGCACCAGCATCCCGTATTGCCCGGGATGCTTGCCGAAGCCCCAGGCGTCATTACCGCCGCCAACCTTGCCATCGCCAACCTTGCCGTCGCGGTCGAGGTCCATTCCGCTCGGCACGCCGGTATTGACCGATGCCAAATACCGATGAGCGTAATGGATCGGTGCCTGGCCGAACTGGCCGACACCGAGGTAATCGCGTTCAAACAAGTCGGCCGCGCGGCCCGCTGCGTCGTAGTCGAACTCGTTGAGCAGCAACAGGTCCGGATGCGCGGCCTGGATCACCGCGGCGACTTTTCGCGCGGCCTCGTCGCCGTGCTCCAGGCGTGCGATCAGTCCGCCGTCGGCGTCATCGTTGAGCGAGGTGTTGTAGGTTGCCACCCGCAGTTGCGACGGCTTGCCCGAATGTCGCACAGCAGTGCCCTGGCAACCGGCGAGCGCGCAGGCCACCAGCAGGCAGGCAAGCACGACGGAAATCGACACGCGCATCGGTGCAGTGTGGTGCTGGGCTGGATTTGGCATGGCCGCATTGTGCCCGAGCTCGAACGGCCCGATGCCGTTCAGTCGATGAACTCGTGCCACGCGCGACCATCCAGGCGCTCGAGCGGCCGGAAGCTGCGCTTGTAGTCCATCTTCCGATGACCCTGCAGCCAGAAGCCGAGGTAGAGGTGGGCGCGAAGCTCGCGCTGCGCCTGGGCGATCTGCGCCAGGATGGCGAAGCTGCCAAGGCTGCGCGCGGCCAGGTCCGGATCGAAGAAGGTGTACACCGCCGACAGCGCACCGGCCACCACGTCAGTCACCGCGACCGACACCAGGCGGCCGTCCAGGCGTGCCTCAAGGAAGTGGGTCGGGCTCCACGGACAGGACAGGAAGGCGTCGAAGTCGGCATGGGACGGATCGTCCATGCCGCCGCCGGCATGCCGGCTGCCGACATAGCGCCGGTACAGGTCGAAGTTTTCCTCACTGCGGGCGGCGGGTACCCAGCGCAGGTCCAGGTCTTCATTGCGACGCGAACAACGACGCTGTGCGCGATTTGGCTGGAACTCGTGCACGCGGATACGCACCGGGGTGCAGGCCTGGCAGCCAGCGCAATTGGGCCGGTAGACGTGGCCACCCGAACGACGGAAGCCCATCGCCATCGAGGGTCCGTACAGCGACGGCAACATCGGATCGGTGGGGTCGAGCACCAGGTCGCGGGCGACGCGGCCCGGCCAGTAGCCGCAGGCGTGCTCGACCGTCTGGTAGATGCGGATATTGGCCTGGCTGCCCATGGCGTGGCGGGTCAGCCGCCGGAAACCCGCCCCAGCCGCGCACCCAGGCGCGTCGGCGATTCCGGGGCGATCGTGTCCAGCGCCACCACGCCGGGGGGGAACAGCATGATGACGGTGGAGCCGTAGTTGAAGCGGGCCATTTCCGCGAATCTGTCGAGCCGCACCTGCGCGTCCCGGAAGTCGAGCCGCCAGGGACGATGCGCATACGCCGGAATGTTGACGCCATTCCAGACCGTTTCCACGCCTGATACCAGCAAGGCACCAACCATGACCACGCACATCGGGCCGAACTCGGTCTCGAAGTGGCACACCAGCCGCTCGTTGCGTGCAAACAGTCGCGGGATCTCGCGCACGGCCCAGGGTGCAACGCTGAACAGCCGGCCGGGCACATGCAGCGTCTCGACCAGCCGGCCGGCCCAGGGCATGTGCACGCGGTGGTAATCACGCGGCGACAGGTACACGTTTGCGAACGAGCCATCGGCGTACGGAATTGCGGCGGCTTCATCGCCGAGCAGTTCGCCGGCGCTGAAGCTCTGCCCCTTGGCCTGGAAGATGCGCCCGGCCTGGATCGAGCCGCTCTGGCTCATGATTCCGTCGGCGGGCATCAGCAGTGTGCGCGGATCCGCATCCGCGACGCGGGCGCCGGGCGCCAGCGCGCGGGTGAAGAAGGCGTTGAAGCTCGGATAATTTTCCAGCACCGGATCGGCGGCTTCGCCGACATTGATCGAGAACACGCGCACGGCGCTGTTGATCAACCAGCGCTTGAGCGGACGCCAGCGCGAATAGGCAATCGCCCGCGCCATCGCCGACAGCAGGCGGTGCGGCAGGACGTACTGCAGCATCACCGCCGGACTCATGGCCGTGCCTTCGACAGGATGACGAGGTCGGAGGCAATCGCCTTCCAATCCAGCGGTGGCCGGATCAGCCCCGCCTCGCGCCCCTGCGGATCGAGCACGACCAGGGTGGCGGAGTGGTCCATTGTGTAGTCGCCGCCAGTGGTCGGGACTTTCATGTAGACCAGGCCGAGGGTGGTGGCGGCGCGAGCCAGTTCGTCCGGCGATGCACTGGCCGCGATCGTGTCAGGCGAAAAAAATTGCGCGTATTTTTCGACCTGTTCCGGCGTATCGCGCTCCGGATCCACGGTGAGGAAGAGCAGGCGCGGGCGGCTGGCCTCGGCCAGCGTGCGCCATTGCGCTTGCGCCTTGGCCAGTTCGGCAAGCGTGGTCGGGCAGACGTCCGGGCAGTGCGTGAAGCCCAGGAAGACCACGGTCCAGTGCCCGGCCAGGGTGGCGGCACTGGCTTTGCTGCCATCGGCCAGGTCAAGGGAGAACGGCGCCAGCGGACGAGGTGGCTCGATCAGACGAACGGTTTGCATTCGCAGGGGGGCTGCTGCTGGCGCATCGGCACGCCCCGTCCAGCGCTGCGCGGCATACAGGCCCAGCCCCGCGGCAAAGGCTGCCACGATGACGATCAGGGTGGAGCGGCTGGCGAAGCCGCGGCGCGTGCGGAAGGGCATGCGGTGAGTATAGCGGGGCCGGCCGCGGCAGCCGACGCTATACTTGCGTCTTTCGCGACCATTGAGCCGGCATGAGCGCCGAACTGCGCAGCATCATCGATTTCATCCGCTACGGCGCGACGCGCTTCCAGGCGGCGGGGCTGAGCTTCGGGCACAGCTTCGACAACGCCCTGGACGAGTCCACCCAACTGGTCCTGCATGCGCTGCATTTGCCGCACGACCTCGGGCCGGCCTACGGGCAGGCACGACTGGTAGCCGAAGAGCGCGACGCCGTCCTGGCCCTGTTCGACCGGCGCATCAACGAGCGCATCCCGGCCTGTTATCTGACCGGCGAAGCATGGTTTGCCGGACTCAGCTTCAAGTCCGATCCGCGCGCCCTGGTGCCGCGCTCGCCGATCGCGGAGCTGATCGAGACCGGATTCGAGCCCTGGCTCGGCGGCCGGCCCATCGAGCGCGTGCTCGACCTGTGCACCGGCTCGGGCTGCATTGCCATCGCCACCGCGCACTACAACCCGCAGTGGCAAGTGGACGCAGCGGACCTTTCGCCCGATGCACTCGCGCTGGCGGCGGAAAACGTGACGCGGCTGGACACGCGCAATGTCCGCCTGGTGCAGTCCGACCTGTTCGAGGCCCTTGCTGGCGACGTGTACGATCTGATCGTGAGCAACCCGCCCTATGTGACCCACGATGAAACCGACGCGCTGCCGCCCGAGTACGCGCACGAGCCCGAGCTCGGGCTGCGCGCCGGCGACGATGGCCTGGACCTGGCGCTGAAGATTCTGCGCGACGCGCCGGCGCACCTGTCCACGGACGGGTTGCTGATCTGCGAAGTCGGAGAAAGCGAAAACGCGCTTGCCGCCCTGCTGCCGGAGCTGCCGTTCGCCTGGGTGGAATTCAAGGTCGGGCAGATGGGTATCTTTGCGATCGATCGCGCGCCGCTGGTGCAGCACCATGTGCGCATCAAGGCGCTGGCGCACGCACGCTGATGGGCGCCAATTCCTTCGGCACGCTGTTCACCGTCACCACCTTCGGCGAGAGCCACGGCGCGGCGATCGGCTGCGTGGTGGATGGTTGTCCGCCGGGGCTGGCGATTGCGTCGGAGGATTTCGTTGCCGACCTGGAGCGGCGCGCCACCGGCAAGTCGCGGCACACCTCGCAGCGGCACGAGGAAGACGCGGTCGAGATTCTGTCCGGCATGTACGAAGGTCTTACCACCGGCGCGCCGATTGCCCTGCTGGTGCGCAATACCGATGCGCGCAGCAAGGATTACGCGAAACTCGCCGAACAATTCCGCCCCGGCCATGCCGACTACACCTACTGGCAGAAGTATGGCATCCGCGATCCGCGCGGTGGCGGGCGCAGTTCCGCGCGCGAGACGACGATGCGCGTGGCCGCCGGCGTGATCGCGCGCAAATGGCTGGCCCGGCGGTATGGCGTTCGCATCCGCGGTCATGTTTCGCAGATTGCCGACATCGTGCCGCGCAGCTTCGACTGGGACGCGGTCGAGGGCAATCCGTTCTTCTGGCCGGACGCCTCGCAGGTGGCCGAGCTCGAGGCGTTCATGGACGCGCTGCGCAAGTCGGGTGATTCGGTCGGCGCGCGCGTGGACGTAGTCGCCGAAGGCGTGCCGCCCGGATGGGGTGAGCCGGTGTACGGCAAGCTCGATGCGGAACTCGCGTCGGCGATGATGAGCATCAATGCGGTGAAGGGCGTCGAGATCGGCGCCGGATTCGCCAGCGTCACCCAGCCCGGCAGCGTGCATCGCGATGCGATGACGCCGGCCGGATTTGGCAGCAATCATGCCGGTGGCGTGCTCGGCGGCATCTCCACCGGGCAACCGGTGACGGTATCGGTTGCCTTCAAGCCGACATCGAGCCTGCGCCTGCCGGCGCAAAGCATCGACCTGCAGGGCAACGCGGTCGAAACCATCGTCACCGGCCGGCACGATCCATGCGTCGGCCTGCGTGCTACCCCAATTTGCGAGGCCATGCTGGCGCTCGTACTGATGGACCAGGCATTGCGCCACCGTGCGCAATGCGGCGACGTCGGGCCGATCTCGCCGCGCATTCCCACCTGACCTGCTGACCAAGAAACCCAATGAGCACTGACGCCACCCGCCCCAATCCAACTGTTGCAGTCGTCGGCGCCACCGGCGCCGTAGGCGAAACCATGCTCGCGATCCTCGAGGAGCGCGACTTCCCGGTCGGCCGCCTGGTTGTGCTGGCCAGCGAACGCTCGGCCGGAACGACGATCCGCTTCCGTGGCGAGGAGATCGTGGTGCAGGACCTGGCGAGCTTCGATCCCGCCGGCGTGGACCTCGCGCTGTTCTCGGCCGGTGGTGCTACCTCGAAGGAATGGGCGCCGCGCTTTGCCGCCGCCGGCGCGATCGTCATCGACAACAGTTCGGCCTTCCGCTACGACGATGACGTGCCGCTGGTGGTCGCCGAAGTGAATCCGGATGCGATGAAGTCGGTGCCGCGCGGCATCATCGCCAACCCCAATTGCTCGACCATGCAGATGGTGGTGGCACTGGCGCCGATCCATCGCGCGGTCGGCATCGAGCGGATCAATGTCGCCACCTACCAGTCGGTTTCCGGCGGTGGTCGCTCGGCGATGGAAGAACTGGGCCGACAGACGGCGGCGATCCTGCGCTTCGAGGATCCCGCGCCAAGCCGCTTCCCGGTGCAGATCGCCTTCAACCTGATCCCGCACATCGACGACTTCATGGATAACGGCTTCACCAAGGAAGAGATGAAGCTGGTCTGGGAAACGCGCAAGATCCTTGGCGACGATTCCATCATGGTCAATCCGACCGCGGTGCGCGTGCCGGTGTTCTACGGCCATTCCGAAGCCGTGCATATCGAGACCCGCGCAAAGATCACCGCGGCCGAGGCGCGCGCACTGCTCGAAGCTGCACCGGGGGTCGAAGTAGTGGACGAGCGCACCGGTGGCGGTTACCCCACGCCGGTCACCCATGCTTCAGGCAATGACCCGGTGTACGTCGGCCGGATCCGCGAGGATATTTCGCATCCGCGCGGCCTGGATCTGTGGGTGGTTTCGGACAATATCCGCAAGGGCGCCGCCCTGAATGCGGTGCAGATTGCTGAGCTCTGGTTGAAAAATCGCGCGTAAACAGTTATTCAGAAAGGGTTTGCAGGCTCGCACCGGCCCCCGCCGGAACGCCCCCGCACCTGTTCTCGGGAGTTGCTTCGTGACCCATCGTCCGCTGACCCTGTCCACCGCGTTGGCGCTTGCGCTGGCAAGTTCCGGTGCTTCCGCCATGGGCCTGGGCCAGTTGCAGGTCAAGTCCGGCCTGAACCAGCCGCTGGTCGCGGAGATCCCGATCATCTCGGCAACCGCGAGCGAGCTCGACCAGCTCGACGTGCGCCTCGCCTCGCCGGATGCGTTTTCGCGCGTCGGCCTGGATCGCCCGGGCGAACTGACCGCGAACCTGCAATTCAGCGTCGGCAAGAACACGCGCGGCCAACCGGTCATCCGGGTGACCACCCCGACCCGTTTCACCGAACCGCTGCTCAGCTTCCTGATCGAGGCCGAATGGGGCAAGGGCGTTGTCACGCGTGAGTACACCGCGCTGATTGACCCGCCGTACATCGCGCCTGCCGTGGTCAAACCGATGACCACCCTGGCGATGGCCACGGCTCCGGCACCGGTCGTGGTACCGACGATGGCTGCGCCGGAACCGGCGCCACCGGAACCTGTCGCGATGACGCCGTCAGTGGCCCAGGCGCTGCCTGCGGCAGAACCCGAGGCCGAGCCGGCGTCGGTCGAGGCGCTGCCCGAACCGACCTATGTCCCGCCGCCGCCGATCGCACAGGCCGAGCCTCCCGCGGCTCCAGTCGCCGCGCTGCCGCCTCCGCCGGCTCCAGTCGCCGCGCTGCCGCCTCCGCCGGTCGCCGAGGCACCGCGCCCAATCCCACCTGCGCGACCGATGCCGCGTCCGGCACCGGTCGCAGCCGCGCCAACGCCCCAGGCGCCGCCGCCGGAGCCGACGCCCAAGCCGCAAGCGCCCGCCGCCAGCGACAAGGTTGGTCCGATCGCCCCGGGCCAGACCCTGTGGAACATCGCAAACGGCACTCGCCCCGACGCCGGTGTGTCGGTCAACCAGATGATGATCGCGTTGCTGCGCGCCAATCCGTCCGCGTTCGACCAGGACAACGTCAACCGGCTGCGCAGTGGCTCGGTGTTGCGCGTGCCGGGGCCGGACGAAGTGACCCAGCTGAGCGCCGCCGAGGCCGCGATGCTGGTTCGCCAGCAGGCCAACAGCTGGCGCAACCCGCGCGCAGCCGTGCCGCAGCCGGTCGAGGGACCGGCGCGCCAGGCCGCAGCTGATGACATTGCCGCGACTGCCCCATCGCCCGCCGCGCCGCCGCGTCCTCCCGCGGTTGTCAAGCCTGCGGCCGCCAAGCCCCCGGCCGCCAAGCCGGCCATCGCGGCTGCACCGGCAAACCGTGGCTCACGGCTCGAGATTGTTCCGCCCGCCGGCGCCGCCGGCGCGCGCGGCATGCAGTCCGGCGCAGCGGCCGGTGCCGGTGGCACCGAACTGCGCGCCGAACTGGTGCAGGCGCGCGAAGACCTGGCGGCCAAGACTTCGGAGGTTGGCGAGTTGCAGTCGCGCCTGTCCGACCTGGAGAAACAGCAAGCCGACCGGCAGCGCCTGATCGACCTGCAGAACAGCCAGCTCAAGCAATTGCAGGACCGGCTGCGCGACATGGAAGCCAAGCAAGCTGCCGCAGCCGCGATCCCGGCCGCCGCTGTCGCGGAGGCGGCTCCCGCTGCTGCGACGCCCTGGTACCTCAATCCCTTCGTGCTCATTGGCGCCGTGCTGGTTGCCCTGGGCGCCCTGGTGCTCGGCATGCGCCGCGGCAAGGCGGGTCCGGAAGCAGGCAGCGGTCGCCGACTGTCCGACGATGAGGCGTTGCGGACGAGCATGGCCCGGACGCGCCAGGCCGCCGAGCCCATCGCCGTGCCCGCGGCAGCGCCGGCGGATGCGGCACCTGTGGACAGCGAACTGCAGGCGCGCCTGGACGCGCTGCGCGAACGGCCCAGGGACCTGGAGGCCCACCTCAACCTGCTGCGGCTTTTCTACGCCCGCGGCAACGCGGTCGAATACGAGCGCGCCGCGCAAGCCATGCGCGGAGACGTGCCCAGCACCCTGGATCCGCGCTGGCGGGAAGCCGTGGTGATGGGCGCAGCGCTGATGCCGGGCCACGGCCTGTTCGGCCAGGCTGGCTGGAACTCGCCAAGGTTCGAGATCGAGGCCAAGCCTGCTGTGGCTGCCGCCGATGCGGGATCCGCCGCGATCGCAACTTCCGGATCGACGATCGATCCCGAAACCGTGCGCGTCTTCGATCCGCCGCCGAACGACTACGAATCGGCGCTGGTGAAGGAAAGCCCGCTGATCCGCGACGAGCCCGACGCGAGCGAACTCAATCTCGATGACCATGCGACCGTCTTTGGCGACGTCTTCGGTGCGCCGCCGGCCGATTTGCATCGCGTTGAAGCCGAGGTGATGGCCGAGGACGAATCCAGCTCCACGCGCATCGAACTGGCCAAGGCCTATCTCGACATCGGCGACGTGGATGGCGCGCGCAGCATGCTCGAGGAAGTGCTGATCGAGGGTGGCCCGAGCGCGAAGGCGGAGGCGGGGCGCCTGCTGCGCGACCTGCCCTGAGATACTAGGCGGCATCGCCACCCATGCGGCGGGCCAGGGCGACCTGGCCCGTTCGCGTTTCGCGGACACCCATGCGCCACGCACTCGGCATTGAATACGACGGAAGCGACTTCCTTGGCTGGCAACGCCACCAAGGCGGCCCGACCGTGCAGGCGGCGGTCGAAGACGCGCTCTCGTTCGTTGCCGCGGCGCCGGTGCAGGTCGTGTGCGCGGGACGCACCGATTCGGGTGTCCACGCTGCCTGCCAGGTGGTGCACTTCGACGCGCCGACCGAGCGTACGCCACGCGCCTGGTTGCTCGGCGGCAATACCCGCTTGCCAGGCGCAGTCCGGCTGCTCTGGTGCCAGCCGGTGGAAGCCGGATTTCACGCGCGCTATGCGGCCCGTGCGCGAAGCTATCGCTACAGAATCCTTAATCGCGCCATCCCGCCGGCGATGTTCCGCAAGCACCTGGCATGGGAGCGCTTGCCGCTGGATGCCGAGGCAATGCACGCGGCGGCGCAGTCCCTGGTCGGCGAACATGATTTCAGCGCATTCAGGACATCGCAGTGCCAGGCCAAGCACCCCATGCGCAACCTGCACGCCATCCGCGTGCAGCGGCAAGGAGACGAAGTAGTGCTATCGGTGACCGCGAATGCCTTCCTGCACCACATGGTGCGCAACATCGTCGGCAGCCTGTTGCCGGTGGGCCGCGGCGAACGCGCGCCCGACTGGATGGCGGAGCTGCTCAAGGGACGTGATCGCACCGTCGCCGGGCCGACCGCGCAGGCTGAGGGGCTGGTGTTCCTCGGCCCGCGGTACCCCGTCGAATGGGGCCTGCCCGCCGAGGTCTGCCTGTGATTCGTACACGCGTGAAATTCTGCGGCCTGACCCGGCCTGGCGATGTTCGCCTGGCCTGCGAGCTGGGCGCCGATGCGGTGGGCTTCGTGTTGGCGGAAGGCAGCCCGCGCCGTGTCGCGCCCGGACAACTGGGCGGACTGCGTGCCGCCGTGCCGCCGCTTGTCCACGTGGTGGCGCTGTTCCAGGATGGCGCGGGCAGCGATGTGCTCGACGCGATCCAGCGCCTGCGGCCGACCCTGCTGCAGTTCCACGGCCGCGAGGACGATTCCTTCTGCCGCAGCTTCGGCCTGCCGTTCGTGAAGACGCTGCCAATGGCAGGCGGCAGCGACGAGGCAATCGCCATGGCGCGCCGCTATCCCTCCGCCGTGGCCTTCCTGCTCGACGGGCACGGCGTGGGTGAGCAGGGCGGGCGCGGCGTTGCCTTTGACTGGTCCGCGGCGCCGCGACTGGCGCGGCCGATCTTCCTCGCCGGTGGCCTTGCACCGGATAATGTGGGCCGCGCGATCGCCACCGTGCGACCCTATGCCGTGGATGTCAGCAGTGGCATCGAATCCGCGCCGGGCCAGAAGGACGGCGACAAGATGCAGCAATTCCTCGACGAGGTCCGACGTGCCGATCAGCAGTGACGCAGCCCCCGCGCATCCGATGGGTGCACCCTCCGACTACCACGCATTCCCGGATGCGTTCGGGCATTTTGGTGTTTACGGGGGCAGTTTCGTTTCCGAAACCCTGATGGCGCCGCTGGCCGAATTGGCGGCTGCCTACGATCGCTATCGCGTGGATCCGCAGTTCCTCGCCGAACTGGCGCACGACTACAAGCATTACGTCGGCCGGCCCAGCCCGATCTACGAATGCGAGCGACTCAGCCGCGAGGCCGGCGGCGCACGCATCCTGCTCAAGCGTGAGGACCTGAACCACACCGGTGCGCACAAGATCAACAACACCATCGGCCAGGCGATGCTGGCCAAGCGCATGGGCAAGACGCGGATCATCGCCGAGACCGGTGCCGGCCAGCATGGCGTCGCATCGGCCACGGTCGCGGCGCGGATGGGCCTGGAGTGCGTGGTGTACATGGGCGCGGTGGATATCGAGCGGCAGGCCATCAATGTCTTCCGCATGAAGCTGCTGGGCGCCACCGTGGTGCCGGTGCACTCGGGGTCGAAGACGCTGAAGGATGCGCTGAACGAAGCCATGCGCGATTGGGTGTCGAACGTGGAGGACACCTTCTACATCATCGGCACCGCCGCCGGCCCGAGTCCCTATCCGCGCATGGTGCGTGACTTCAACGCCGTGGTTGGTACCGAATCGCGCGCCCAGATGCTGGAAGAGTATGGCCGGCTGCCCGATGCCGTCGTTGCCTGCGTAGGTGGCGGATCCAATGCGATCGGCATGTTCCATCCCTTCCTCAACGACGCCGATGTCGCGTTGTGGGGTGCAGAAGCGGCGGGCGAGGGCATTGCCACCGGGCGGCACGCGGCCTCGCTCAGCGCCGGGCGGCCCGGCGTGCTGCATGGCAATCGCACTTACCTGATCTGCGATGACGACGGCCAGATCACCGAAACCCACTCGATTTCGGCAGGCTTGGACTATCCGGGCGTCGGACCGGAGCACGCCTTCCTGAAGGACAGCGGCCGCGCGCACTACGTCGGCATTGATGACACCGAGTGCATGCAGGCCTTCCACACGCTGGCGCGCACCGAAGGCATCCTGGCGGCGCTGGAGTCCAGCCACGCGGTGGCACAGGCGATCAAGGTCGCGCGCGAATTGCCGCGCGATGCGCTGGTGCTGTGCAATCTCAGCGGCCGTGGCGACAAGGACATCTACACCATCGCCGCCCGCGAGGGCATCGAGCTCTAGCCCGCCTGGTACCTGGTCCAGGTAGCCGGCCACGCACCCCGACCAGCACCCGGCCCGGAACCGGGCCCTCGGACAAATGCCTGGCCCGGGACCGGGCCGGGCGGCTCGGCTAGAATGGCGGGTCCCAGGCCGTTTCGGCCCAGATCATCCCCGGAATCCCCATGAACCAGCCCCGTGTCGCCTTGCCCCCGGAATTGCATGTCTGCGTCAACCAGTTCCTCGAGCAGGCCAATGCCATGCAGGCCACCCAGAAATACGATGCGATCAGCGCCTCGCTGCTCTATGCGGCCGCCCGCTACAACGTGCACGGTTTCATCCAGCAGGGTGATGCTGCGCATTTCAGCCGCGCCGACTTCATCGGCTACATGACCGGCCTGTACCAGCGCATGCTCGACGAGCAACTCGATGTGCTGACTGGTGCGGTGGAAGACAAGCCGGAAGAAGGCAAGCCGGAA
>JBBRZU010000001.1:0-93138 GCA_038236425.1 Lysobacterales bacterium | reverse complement strand
GCCCCACGCCGACCCCCCCACCCGGGCGGACCCCCGGCGCCCTCCCGGCCGCCGTTGTGGCCTAACCCCCGCCCCGCGCCCACACCCCCACTCCCGCGGCAGCGCGCCTTGCCTGTTGAAGAGGGCGCGCCGTACTGACCGAGCGCGTCGCGCTGCTGGCCCCGATATCGGCGCCGCCGCCGCGTGGGCGCGCGCGGCCGGATGCAGGCCGCGGCGGGGCGCTTCTCAATTCAGGATTCGATGCTGAGGGTGGGAGCGGAGGGCGGTAGCGTCCCGCGCGACAATCGGCGACAGGGACGTCGCCGATTAGCCTCCATGGATGGATTCACGGCGTGTGGCGAAAGCACTCCCCGAGCCCACACCCCCGCTCCCGCGGCTCAATGCGACAATGCAAACATGAAGATCGGCCCGCACGACATACAGCCGAACCTGGTGCTGGCCCCAATGGCCGGCGTCACCGACAAGCCATTCCGGATGTTGTGCAAGCGCATGGGTGCGGGCCTGTGCGTGTCCGAGATGACCACCAGCGAGCCGCGCCTGTGGGGCACGTCCAAGTCAATGCATCGCATGAACCACGACGGCGAACCGGCGCCTATCAGCGTGCAGATCGCGGGTACCGATCCAGCCATCATGGCGGCGGCGGCGCGCTACAACGTCGAGCACGGCGCGCAACTGATTGACATCAATATGGGTTGCCCGGCCAAGAAAGTCTGCAACGTCTGGGCCGGCTCGGCGTTGCTGCAGGACGAGGCACTGGTCGCGCGCATCTGCAAGACGGTGGCCAGCGCAGTCGATGTGCCGGTGACGCTGAAGATCCGCACCGGTTGGGATCGCAACAACCGCAACGCGCTCAGCATCGCCCGCATCGCCGAAGACAGCGGCATCGCCGCGCTTGCCGTGCATGGCCGTACCCGCGCCGACCTGTACCTGGGCGACGCCGAATACGACACGATTGCCGCGATCAAGGCGGCGGTGAAAATTCCTGTGCTGGCCAACGGCGACATCGATTCGCCCGAGCGCGCCCGCGACGTGCTCGCCTACACGGGCGTGGACGCGCTGATGATCGGCCGCGCTGCGCAGGGTCGCCCGTGGATCTTCCGAGAGATCGCACACTTCCTCGCCACCGGCCAACATCTACCTGCGCCCTCGCCCGCCGAAGTCTGCACGATCCTGCTCGGGCACCTGGAACACCTGCACGCGTTCTACGGCGAGCAGGCCGGCGTGCGCATCGCGCGCAAGCACCTGGGCTGGTACGCGAAGGACCGGCCGGAGAATGCCGCGTTTCGCGCCGTGGTCAACCGCGCCGAGACGGCCGATGCGCAAGTGCGGCTCACGCGCGACTATTTCGACCAATTGCAGCGCGCCACGCTGGCCGACGCCGCCTGACACTCTGAATGGCGTGGCGTGGCAAGCCGTACCGCCGCTGTCAGATCACCAACCAGCCGAGGTTCCAGGCAATTGCCGCCAGTCCCAGCAACACGATCAGCAGCGCACCCATCGACGGCATCGGCGAATCGCCGCGCTGCACGGTGGTGTTGTAGTGCGTCTTCGCGCCGGGAATCAGCGCCGCGCTGACCCGCCGGGTCGGGCCGCCAACCACCGAACCGCCCCCGATCGAGCCAGCGCTGGCCGAGATGGAGCCGGTGCCGGCCGAGCTGGCCACGTCCGAATCCGGGCCCGCCGAGTTCGCACCCGCCGACCCGCCGCGCCCACTCGCGCCCCGGCTGGCGCGACTGATCAGGTCGATCTTGTCGATCATCCGGTCCAGCAAGGGCGAGGATTTCGCCAGCATCTTCTCCAACTGCTCAGGCGGCAGTTGGGCCAGGCGGGCGCCGACCACGGCGCGGTACTGGAGCGGCAAGGCCGCCAGCCGGGCTTCCAGCTTCTGGCGCAGCGGTGCGGGCAATTGGGACGGGTCCATGGTGCCTAGCTTAACGGACGGCTTACACGCGGTGGCCCAGTATGCGACGGCCGTGTATCATGCCCGGCTCCCGTTCCATCCTTTCATCCGAATCAAAGGATATGCCACCTCGATGAGCAGCTACCTCTTCACCTCCGAATCCGTGTCCGAAGGTCATCCGGACAAGATGGCCGACCAGATTTCCGACGCGATCCTCGACGCGATCCTCGCGCAGGACAAGCGCGCCCGCGTTGCCTGCGAGACGATGGTCAAGACTGGCGCCGCGATCGCGGCAGGCGAAATCACCACCAGCGCCTGGGTGGACATCGAGGCAATCACCCGCAAGGTGATCAACGACATCGGCTACGACCATTCCAGCGTCGGCTTCGACGGCCATACCTGCGCGGTCATCAACATGATCGGCAAGCAGTCGCCCGACATCAACCAGGGCGTGGACCGCAAGAATCCGGAAGATCAGGGTGCTGGCGACCAGGGCCTGATGTTCGGCTATGCCTGCGACGAAGCACCGGAATTCATGCCGGCGCCGATCTATTACGCCCACCGCCTGGTTGAACAGCAGGCCAAGGTGCGCAAGCAGAAGAAGTCGCCGCTGCCCTGGCTGCGCCCGGACGCCAAGTCGCAGGTGACCCTGCGCTATGACGGCAACCGCGTTGACGGCCTGGAGGCCGTGGTGCTGTCCACGCAGCACGACGAAGACGTCAAGCACAAACACCTGGTCGAGGCCGTCTACGAGACGATCCTCAAGCCGGTGCTGCCGAAGGCGTGGCTGAAGAACCTGCCGAAGAACCGCGTGCACATCAACCCGACCGGCAAGTTCGTGATCGGTGGACCGGTGGGCGATTGCGGCCTGACCGGCCGCAAGATCATCGTTGACACTTACGGCGGCATGGCCCGCCACGGTGGCGGCGCGTTCTCGGGCAAGGATCCGTCCAAGGTCGATCGCTCGGCCGCGTACGCCGCGCGTTATGTCGCCAAGAACATCGTCGCCGCGGGCCTGGCGTCCAAGTGCGAAGTGCAGGTGAGCTATGCCATCGGCGTGGCCGAGCCGACCTCGATCTCGGTCACCACCTTCGGCACCGGCAAGATCAGCGACGAACACATCGAGGCGCTGATCCGCAAGCACTTCGACCTGCGCCCGTTCGGCATCACCAAGATGCTCGACCTGCTGCACCCGATGTATCAGTGCACTGCGTCCTACGGCCACTTCGGCCGCAAGCCGCAGGACATCACCCTGCCGAACGGCGAAAAATTCACCACCTTCAGCTGGGAAAAAACCGACCGCGCCGAAGCCCTCCGCAAAGACTCCAAACTCAAGCCCTGACTGTGGGAGCAACCCCTGTGGGAGCGGCTTCAGCCGCGATCAAAGTTGCAAAAAAACGGGCCGCTTTCGCGGCCCGTTTCTCATCCAGTCGCCGAATCAAAACCTCACCCCGACCCAACATGCCGCAACCCCAACGCAGCCGCCGCAATCGGCAGCGCCTGCCGCCGATCGAACAGAATCTTCGTCCGCGTATTGCACTCATGCGTACACCGGCACAGCCGCTCGCGCTTGGCCGCGACAAAGGCATCAGCCGCCGCCAGCACCTTCCTGTAGTCGTAATCCATCTCGCGCACATTGGCGATGCGCTCCTCGATCAGCTCGCAGCCCATGATGTCGCCGGTCTCCGACATCACGAACTCGCGCTCACCAGCCAAACAGAAACCCTCGAACGATCCGCCGCGCGCCTGCCGCGCGATGTATTCGTAGCGCTGCCGATTGACCTCGTGCCGCGCGCGGGCGCGCACGCCGCGCCAGCCGGCGCTCCAGGAGCGATCGGCGCCGTAGTGGTCGTCCAGCCATTCCTGCAGCTTCAGGTAGCGGCCAACATCAAGATCGGTGGCCAGGGTCGGGTCCACCAGCGGATTGCCGCGGATGAAAATCAGCGTGTGGAATGTCGGGCGCACTTCGTCGAACACGTAATTCAGCAGCGGCTCCAGGTCGGCCTGGTTCTCGCGCATGTACACCGTGTTCACGCCAACGCTGAGATTCGGAAATTTCTGCGACAACGCCTTCAACGCATGCAAGGTGGCGATGCCGTTGTCCCACAGCTTGGGCAGCCGGCGCACCTCGTCGTGGTAAGTCGCCATGCCGTCGAGCGAGACCGACACGCCCAGATGCAGGTCCGGCGAAATCTCGCAGATGCGCTGGGTCATCTCGCCGATCTTGTCCGCCGACCAACCATTGGTCGGGATGGACGTGGTGAAGAAGCGGCACTTCTCGTGATACGCCCGGATGATCTCCGGCAAGTCCTTGCGCAGGAACGGCTCGCCACCGGAGAACAGCAGCAGCCGGATCGGCGGCAAGGTGCCGACAAAACGCTGGATCTCCTCGAGCGAGAGCTCGTTCTTCTTCTGGTTGATCGGGTAAAAGCAGTGCCGGCAACGCGCATTGCAGGTCGAGGTGACGAAATGCGTCCACTGCGCGATCGCGTCACCCGGCACGATCCAGTCGCGCAGCATGGATGCCGCCTGGCCGATGCGAAGGCCGCTGCTGCTCATCGCGTGGCTCCGTTCATCGCATGGATCCGTTCATCGCGTCGCTCCAGTCGCGGCGAGCGCAGGCGCGGCGAATTCGCGCCGCCCGCGCAGGAAGCCGATGCCGCGCGCGATTTCGCCGACGACCAGCCAGGGCAGCAGCAACACGGCCCAGCCCACAGCGCCGGCTTTCAGCATGCGCGCCAGCACGATCCACAGATGCGGCAGGGCAAACATCAGCCATGGCGCACGCACCAGGAACTTGCCCGGCCGATCGAGCCGGCTGCGCGACCAATACAGCGCGCGGCCTGCCTGCACCTGGCGGTTCCAGAACGAACGCGCATCCAGGCGCTGATGGAAATGCACGATGGAAATACGCGGCTCGAACCAGGCGCTCCAGCCAGCTTTCTGGATCGCCTCGCAGAAAAACACGTCCTCGGCGAGGTTGCTCTCCGGAAATCGAATGGCGCCGATCGCTTCGCGCCGATACACCACCGCGATGGTCGGGAAGGCGCTGCACGCGCGCGCTTGGCCAGCCATCCATTCGGAAAAGATCAGCACATGATCCAGCCGGCCCCACAGGCCACCGCGGCCGTCGTGGATCCGGCCGCCGACCGCGCCGACCGTGGGCTGCGCCGCGAGCACATCGCAAGCGAGCGCGAGCCAGTCGGTGCCCACTTCAACATCGGCATCCATAAAGGCGATCAAATCGCCGCGCGCCGACTCGATACCGACATTGCGCGCACCGCCGGCATAGCCACGGCGCGTGGCGCGAATCACCTGTGCACCGGACGCTTCAGCCACCGCGACCGAGGCGTCGTCGGAGCCATCGTCCACCACGATCACTTCCAGGGGTGCCAAAGTCTGCGCCCAGGCTGAACGCACCGCCGCGCCCACCGTATTGGCAGCGTTTCGACAGGGAATGACAACACAGACCGTGGGGGCAGCGGGCATGACGTTGAAGGAGTCCAGAGGGCTGCACAGGAGCAGCCCGCGCATGATACCAGCCCGCCCCGCGGCACCCTTTCAGGTGCCAGGAAGTGCAGCAGGGCCGCCTTCGCCGCGCAGCGCAGTCACATCCCGCGCCACCGCTACCCGAAAATGCTCTGGCTCAGCCCAGGCCGCAGTCCACTGCAGGTGCACGATGCGCCGGTCGCGGTGCAGCCAGCGGTTTTCGAACAGCGTGCTCGGCGTGCCGGCGATGACCTTCCAGGCCGTCTGCAGCGTGCGGGCGCGGTCCTCGAGATGGACGCACTCGATCATGTAGGTGCCACGCAGCTCTTCGGGTTTGTAGCCAAGCAGGCGCTCGCAGCTTGCGCTGACATCGACAAAGCGGCCCAGCGGGTCCACCACGAACACGGTGTCCAGCATCAGGTCCAGGATTCGCTGCGGGGAGAGACGATGGGGTTTGCTGCGGGATGTCGCCATGCAGCAATGATACGGGCGCGGTGCAGCTGCAATACGCGCACTCGCCCACGGAACGGGCAAGCAGGGCGTGCTCCATTGGCCCAGGCAGGATTGAATTCCACTCCCTCTTCTGTCGCCATAAAGGTCGGGACTCCCAGCGGCATGCCAGCCCGCCTGCTTGTCGCCCGGGGCGCCGCCGCCGATACTGCAACCGTGCAATTCCACCTGATCGGTGTCCCGGGCATCCTCGCGCTGGTCTGCGCGTGGAGTCTTGCGCTGGTGGTGCTGGTGACCGGGCCCGGGTTGCGACGCGACCGGCTGCTCGCGCTGCTGCTGTTTGTCGAGGGCGGCGCCTGGGGCAGCGGCGCGGGCTTCCTGTATCAGATGACCTCGCCCGACGCCGCCTGGGTGTTCCAGTCGATCTTCTGCTTCATGCTGCTGGCGCTGCCCGGAAGCGCGCTGGCATTTGCCGGCACCCTGCCCTCGTCGCTGATGGCGCCGCTGCGCTCGCGCATTGGCCTGTTGCTCATCGCGACCGCGACATTGGCCGCCGAAGCGTATTACCTGTCCAATCCGGCGCGCTTTGTCGGCGAGATGGTGCCCGCCTGGTATGCGACCTGGGATGCCGCGCTGCCGCCGATCACGGTCACCTTCTTCAACATCGCCGGCATCGCCAGCTTCGTGTCGCTGGTCGGTTCGATCAGCGCCTGGGCGCAAAGCGCGCGCGGCACCTGGGCGCGGGCGCAGGCACGCGCGTTTGCGATTGCCTTTGGCGTGCACGACGTGGGCCTGTTCGTGGCGCTGGTGCTGCCCGGCAACTTCCTGCCGCCGCCGCCCAGCGGCAATCTCACCGACATCCTGTTCATCCTCGGCGCCTCGGGCGCCTCGTTGGCCTTCGTGATCCTGCTGGCCTACGGCATCCTGAAGGTGCAGCTGTTCGACATTGATGTGCGGATCAAGCGCGGCATCCGCCGCAGCACGATCGCGGCGAGCTTCGTGTTCGTGTTTCTGGTGGTCGAACAGTTGGTGTCGAACTATTTCAGCGGGCAGTTCGGCCTGTTGATCGGCGCAGTCGCCGCGGCTCTGATGCTGTTTGGCCTGGACCACATCCGCCACTTCGCCGGCAAGCTGGCGAACGAGGCGATGCCGACGGTTACGGCGACGCCCGAGTACCTGGCGTATCGAAAGCTGGAGGTGTATCGGGCGGCGTTCGAGGGCCTGTACGCGGATGCGCAGGTGAGTGGCAAGGAGCGGGCGACGCTGGAGCGGCTGCGGGTGAAGTTGGGGATTCAGCAGGGCGACGCGCTGGCGCTTGAGGGGCAGATTCGGGAGGAGATGGGGGTTGGTTCGGTTGCTGCGATGGGTTGAGATTGCGAAGACTGGCGGGACAGTCGCCACGCTGTTCCCAATCGCGTGACTGCTTCGCGTCACTCTGCAGCAGTTGGGAATGCTTGTCGTACAACCAGCGCTCGGTGTACGCGAGCAACTTGCCTGCATCCTCAATGCAGGCAGCCAGCACTGCAGTGGAGACCGGATCCCCTTGGTAGTCGTTGATGTTGCGCTGTTTGCGCAGGCCATCAAGGACGAGGTTGCGTTGCGCCGCGGCCAACAGCTTTCGGACTGACGGACCGTCAGCGGCGTGCGCCTGCAGGCGCTGGATCGCCAGCAAGTTCTGCAAGGTCATCTGCATCCCCTTTCACGAAAATTACTGGCTGGCTGGTGATGTTCTTGAGGAAGGCTTCGCCTTGGCGCGCGCGCTCCCGGAACTCTCCAGCAGCGTACAGCGCGGGATTGATTTCGCGCCTCAGGATTTCCTGCAAAGGATGTAGGACGTTCACCAGAGTCGCGAAGCCGACGTCTCCGATCACCATCAGATCCATATCGCTTCCAGCGGATTGGGTGCCCTTGGCGAACGAGGCCATGCCGCCCTCACTTGACTTCAGTGTCTCTTCAAAGATACACTTCCCACATGTTCGAAGTGCGAAGTACGCCCGAATTTTTGACTTGGCTCGCCAAAACATCCGGACAGGCGAAGAAACGGGTCTTGGCTCGCATTTCGAATATGGAAGACGGCAACTTCGGTGATCACAAATCGGTCGGCAGCGGCGTGTCCGAGACTCGTATCCACAGCGGTCCAGGTTACCGGCTCTACTACACCACGGTCGGAAAAGCAGTCATCGTGTTGTTGGTGGGAGGCGATAAATCGTCCCAGGAGAACGACATCAAGCGGGCTCAAAAGCTGGTCGAAGCATTGAAGCACTAGAAATGGAGGGATTGGAATGAGCATCAAACTCGTGAAATTCGATATTGCCGAGCATCTGACGGATAGCAAGGCAATCGCCGAATATCTCGAAGCCTGCTTGGATGAAGGCGGCATTCCACTTTTTCTCAAGGGTGTTGGCCATGCTGCTCGCGCAAGCGGAATGACGGAGATCGCGGGCACCGTTGGTGTCACGCGCGCGAGCCTTTACAAGTCCCTGAGCGAGAGTGGTACTCCGGCCCTCGCCACAATCGACAAGGTCATGAATCAGCTGGGGCTGAAGTTTTCGATTACTGCAATCAGGCCATCAGCCAAGGCGGGCAGGACGTATGCCAGTGGCACGGTTTCTGGCCCCAAACGTCTCCGCGTTGCGGAGCCAGCGCTCGGGGACAAACCAGCTCGCGCACCAGCAAAGAAAAGATAAGATAAGAGAGGCGGGGAATGTGGCCAGGCGGCGAGATCCACGCGCCGCTGCACTGCCCGAAGTTCGTTTTGTGGCGAGGGGAACTGGCTGCGCGTGGTGATTGGTGGCTGTAGCGGCCGTCGAAGCACAGCAGCGACCACTCGCCGTCGGCAACGATCTCAGGCACGAAGTCCTGACCGGCACCCAGATCGTGGTCAACAGATGCTGCGGCACGGCCCGCAGCGGCGTCGGCGCGTTCCCGGGCAAGGACCCGGCCAGGGTCGATCGCGCCCTCGCCTACACGTTGCGCTGGACCGGGGCCGGCAACCGCGCGCGCAGTCCCCAGGTATAGGCCAGCGCATACCCGAGCAACACGCCGGCGATCGCCAACAGCCCGCCCGCGTCGAGCAGCGCCGTCGGCGTATCCGAGCCTGTGCCGATGCGCTGCCACCCGACAACCAGTCCGGCGACGATGCGCGCCGCAAGCAACAGCGTGAGCGTGAGCACCAGCCAGCGGTTTGGAGTGTAGTGGAAGCCGGTCGCATCCGGTTCGAAGCGGGTCAACCACACGCTGACGATGCCCAGCAACACGCCCAGCAGCAGGCCGATGGCGGATTCGACCAGCGCAGCCTCGTGCCAGTGGGTCGTGAACCAGGCGCTGAGCAGCAGCATCGGCACGGAAGCGGCGAGCAGCCATGCGTTCGCGCGGATCGCCCAGCCCTGTGCACGGCGCCGGGCGGTGCCGTTGCGATAGCGCGCCCACAGCGTGACAGGCAGCAACACCAGCCACAGTGCGAGCAAGGCTAGGACGAGCAAGGGCACGATCAGCAAGAGCGGCATGGATGCTTACTTCTCGAAGACCAGGCAGCGGCTATCGCTACTGCGAATTCAGACTAGCAGAGCGAAGTTGCTGTCGCGTTCCAGCACGTATACGCCTTCAGCACGCGTTTGGACTCGGGCGGACGGCGCGCCCCAGCGGATCCAGGAAAGCCATCTGCAGCGGGAGGTTGCGGCGATCTTCGGGGTGATGGACCAGGCCAAGTAGCCCAGCGCCCCGGCGTCCGGTACTGTGACGCACGGCAGCCCGGACGGGCGCGCCGACCGGGGAAATCAATGATCGAGCGGGGCGCCACCTCCATCGCGGGCTATACCCTGCTGCATTCGATCGGCAGCGGCGGCATGGCCGAGGTCTATCTCGCCACCCAGGATTCACTCGGCCGGCAGGTCGCGCTGAAGATTCTGTCGCCGATGATGGCTGCCGACCCGGTGTTGCGCGAGCGCTTCGTGCAGGAAGCGCGTATCGCCGCGCAGCTGCACCACCCCAACATCATCGCCATCTACGACGTCGGCACCTGCGAGGGCACCGCCTACATCGCGATGGAGTTCGAACAGTCCGGCACCGTGGCGCCGGCGGAAGGCACCGCGCTGGACAGCCGCGCCGCGCTGCGCATCGTCCACGACATCGCCGGGGCGCTCGACTACGCGCATGCCCAGGGCGTGGTCCATCGCGACGTCAAGCCCGACAACATCCTGCGCCGCGCCAACGGCAGTTGCCTGCTGTCGGATTTCGGCATTGCCCGGGCCATGGATTCGCAGACCGCGCTGACCCGCGAGGGCACCAGCATCGGCACCCCGCAATACATGAGTCCGGAACAGTTGCGCGGCGAGAAGATCGACGGCCGCAGCGACCTGTACAGCCTGGGCGTGGTGCTTTACCAATTGCTCACCGGCGAGTTGCCCTACAAAGGGACCGATGGCTGGGCGATCGGCGTGCAGCACATCAGCGGCGAGATTCCGCGCCTGCCGCCGGCGCTGGCGCGCCTGCAGCCCCTGCTGGAGGCGATGCTGGCCAAGGACCCGAACGCGCGGCCGGCCACCGGCGCGGAGGTGCAGAAGCGGATCGATGCACTGGGCGCGATCACCGCGCCGACCACGGTGATGTCATCCGCGCCAGTCAGTAAAAACTCGCGCCGCTGGATCCCGTGGGTCGCGGCTGCGGCCGTGGTGCTGGTCGCGTCGCTGTTTGGCCTCAGGCAGCTCTCGGGCACCCTGGGTACCGGCAGCGGGCACGCCGGCGCGCAGGACAACGCGGCCGTGGCCAGCGCGCCCGCCGCCAATGCCGGCGCCCCTGCCCTGGCCAAATCCATCGCCGTCATGCCCTTCCTCAACATGTCGGCCGACGCCGAGCAGGAATATTTTTCCGACGGCATGACCGAGGAATTGCTGAACGCCCTGGCCAAGGTCCCTGGGTTGAACGTGACCGCGCGAACCTCGGTGTTTTCGCTCAAGGGGCAGCGCCACGACGTGCGCGAACTCGGCAAGCTGCTCGGCGTGGCCTACGTACTGGAAGGCTCCGTGCGCAAGGCGGGCAACGAGGTGCGCATTACCGCGCAGCTGGTGCGTACCGACAACGGCTTCCACCTGTGGTCGGAAACCTACGACCGCAAGCTGGAAAACGTCTTTGCGCTGCAGGCTGAACTGGCCGCAGCCATCGCCCGGGAACTGCAGTTGCCGCTGGGCCTGGGCGGCAGCGAGGGCCTGGTGAGCCAGCGCACCACCAACCCCGAAGCCTACGCGCTGTACCTGCGCGCGCGTGCCGCCTTCAAGGCGCGCGGCGACGGCGTCAAGCAGTCGATCGATTTCTATCGCCAGGCAGAGAGGCTCGATCCGAAATTCGCACCGGCCTGGGCGGGCGAGTGCGCCAGCCTGGGCGTGCTGCCGTATTGGCTGCCGCAGGCCGAGAGGAAGGACACGCCGAAACTCCTCGGCGAGGCCGAAACCGCCTGCAAGCAAGCCCTGCAGCTGGCGCCGGACCTGGCCGAAGCACATCTTGCGCTGGCCTCGCTGTACACCTTCCGCTGGCAGTGGACCTTGGCCGAGCCGCATTTCCAGCGCGCGATGGAACTGGCGCCCAACGACCCGGAGGTCTATTTCGAATACTCCAAATGGCTGGGCGGGGTCGGGCGCCGGGAAGAGTCACTGCAGGCGACCACGCGCGCCATCGAACTCGATCCCCTGGTGCCCATCTTCCTCAACGGCCACGCCTTCAGCCTGGAGGTCATGGGTAAGGACGAAGAACAGCTCGCGCCGCTGCAAGCCGCCTATGCCCTGTCGCCAGACCTTGCCTTCATCGCGCCCAACCTGTTCCGGCTGTACCTGAGAACGGGCCGCCTGGACGCTGCAGAAAAGCTGCTGGACGAGACCCACGCCGCGGCCTTGGCGGCCAATGCCCGCGTTGGCAGGACCGGAGATCCTCAGCGCGCCGCCCGCGCCGCGCTGCAGTTGGCGCGCCATCCGGAACAGCGCCAGGCCATCCGCAAACAGCTCACTGACCAGGAATTCGAGCGCGCGCTGGTGATACTCGGCGACGTGGACGCCAACCTGGCTGACCTGGAGCGCCGCGTGGACGCGCACGACAACGGCTCCGATCCGATTCGCATCCTTCACAGCGTGGCCTTGGATGCGTCTCGCAAGGACCCGCGGGTGGTGCGGATGTTTCTCAAGGCCGGGCTGGACGCCGACGGCAAGCTGCCCTAGCGGCGGGCGATGTCAGTTTAGCGCGGCAGCAGCGGCACGGAGCCTTACTTCTCGAAGACCAGGCAGCGGTTGTTCGCGGGCATGGCAATGTCCTCGACCAATGCCAGGCCCGCGTCCGCGGCCAGCGCCTGCACGGCCTCGAGATCGCGGATGCCCCGCGCGGGATCGTCGGCGCGCAAGGAGGCGTCGAAGTCGGCGTTGCCCGGTGAGGTGAACCGGCCGCCGATGTTGAAGGGGCCATAGAACACCAGCGTCGCCTTCGCCGCCAGCAGCCCCGGCAGGTGGGCGAACAGCGATTCGACTTCCGCCCAGCTGGCGATATGGAGCGTGTTGGCGCTGAAGATGGCGTCGTGCCGCGTGACTGGCCAAGTGGCGGGCCGGCCCATATCCAGCGTCACCGGTGGACTCACGTTGGGCACGGCGGCTTGCGCGATCCAGCTGCGTATTGCCGCGTGGTTTTGGGGAAGGTCGCTGGTTTGCCACGCCAGGTGCGGGAGCGCGCGCGCGAAGTAGACCGCGTGCTGGCCGGTGCCGCTGCCGATCTCAAGCACACGCGTGCGGTTGGCGAAGTGCCGGCGCAGGACCGCGAGGATGGGATCGCGGTTGCGGGCGGTGGCGGGGGCGTCCGGGAGTGCGGCGGTCATGGCGCATCATGACAGTGCCAGCGCATGCGTCGAGCAGGGCACCGCCGCTGACCGCCGGCTTGACCACCACGTCGCGGCCCTGCTGTTGTGTCGCCTTCAATCCGTGCCGAGCCACTCCGGCCTGTTCACGCCGAGCCATTGTTCAGTGGACTCGAGCAGTTTTGCCGCCTCTTCGATGCTGGCGAGTAGCACGGCCGTCGAGACTTCGTCACCTTCGTAGTCGCTGAGGTTCCGCTGTTTGCGTAGTCCGTCCAACACCACCATCGTGCTGGTCGCGACACCCAGCGTCAGCGGCAATGACTGGATCGCCGTCTGGTGATGGCCCGGCCGGCTGGTGGATGTGCGGAAACCCTGCGCCCACAGGCCGAGCATCGCGCACTGCAGAACGCACTTGTACGCCGCGTCGAACCGGTTGCCCGCCCCGATCGCGGTGACGCCCGCGTCAGCCAGGTTTCGTCGGGCGGCGGCGAGCAGTTTTCGAGCCGCTCGTACGTCGGCCTGGTGTTGGTGCAGGCGCTGGATCTTCAGCAAGTTCTGCAAGGTCATGCGCGTCACCCTTGACGAAGACGACCGGTTGGTTGGTCACGTTGTGCAGGAAGCCGTCGCCTCGACGCAGCCGCTGCTGGAACTCCTCCACACTGTAGAGCACCGGATTGATCTCGCGACTCAGGGATTCCTGCAACGGATGTAGGGCAAGCACCAAGCTTGCGAAGTCGATCGTCCCCAATACGAGCAAGTCGACGTCGCTACCCGTGGCCTGGCTTCCCTTCGCGAAAGACCCGAACACGAACGCCAGCTGGATCTTGTCCCCGGCGGCAGCAAGCGCCTCGCGCAGCGCCGCTGCGAGGCCGCGACTCTTGCGGAACATGGATGCCAGTTCATCGAACAACGGGCAGGCGCGATTGGCCTGATACACGACCTGGTTACCTTGCCGGCTGCGCAGGAGGAGCCCGCCCTCGACGAGCTTTTCCAATTCCCTGCCCACCGTGCCGGCGTGACTGCCGGTCCTGCGCGCCATCTCGCGCAGGTGGAACGCCTCACTTGGGGCGAGCAGCAACACCTCCAGCACGCGCTGGCGGGTGGCTGGGAACAGTACGTCCATCAGGAAATCAATGTTGCTCATGCGGCAACGATTGTTGCTTAATTGGCAACACGACGCAAGGGCGCGCGGCTTGGCCTCGTCAGTGCGCACAGGGCGGTCGTAAGCTGTGCTTGCCCTTTCTTCCCATCCGCGTAAAGTAAGGAATCCTTACTTTCCAGACCCCCCCAAGTGCTCGCCAAACTGACCTCCAAGAACCAGATCACCTTGCCCAAGGCCGCAATCCAGGCGATCGGGGAGACGGAGTATTTGGAAGTCGAGACCCGCGGCGGCGTGATCATCCTCACGCCCGTGCGCATCCAGCGCGGCGATGCGGTGCGAGCGAAGCTGGCCGAACTGGCGCTGACCCAGGCCGACGTCGACGCCGCCGTCGATTGGGCGCGGTTGCGCGTGGCCGAACCCAAGGCCGGGTATGAGACAAAGCCCACCGCAAAGTCGGTACGCAAACCCGCCAAACGCAAGCCGTGAGCCGCCGCGCCACGCGGCCGCGGATCGCTGCACGCGTGGTCCTTGACACGAACATCGTGGTGTCGGCCCTCGTGTTCCGGGGCGTTGGGCCATCGACCCTGCGGAAGGCGTGGCAAGCGCGGGCATTCCAGCCACTCGCCAGCACTGTCACTGCGCACGAGTTGATGCGGGTCCTCGCCTATCCGAAGTTCCGGCTGTCGCCCACGGACCAGCACGAACTGTTGGCCGACTACCTGCCGTATGCAGCCTCAGTGACGGTGCCGGAACCGGCGCCACGTGTCCCCCGCTGCCGTGACAGTTTTGACCAGTGCTTCCTTGAGCTTGCGATCGCGGGCAAGGCCCACGTCCTGGTGACCGGGGACAATGACCTGCTGGCCCTCGCCGCGCAGTTTCCCGTTCCGGTGATTGGACTGGCGAGATTCTTGGAAGGCCTCAAGGGCTGAGGCTGCCTTCAAATCAGAGGCTGCGGAACCTGAATTTCACATAATGCGTATATTGCGTTTATTTCGAATGTCGAATACGCTTCAAGACCCACCCTCCTTGGCCTTCCGGAGTTCCCATGAGCGCCCTACGAAACCAGACGCCGCCCCTGCTCCCGACCGAGAGCGAGTCCAGCCTCGCTCGCGACAGCAGCCGACTGCTCGCCGCATGCATCGGCCGCGGCCCGACGGCGCGCCTGCGCGTGATTGATGGCGACAGCGAGATCGAGGTGCCTGTTTCCGCCCTGCGCATGCTCGTCGACATCCTGGCGAACATGGCCGAAGGCAATGCGGTCAGCATCGTGCCGATCCACGCCGAGCTGACGACGCAACAGGCGGCGGATTTCCTGTGCGTCTCGCGTCCGTATCTGGTGGGGCTGGTGGAGCGCGGGCTGCTCCCGCACCATAAAGTGGGCACGCACCGCCGCATTTTCTTCCGCGACCTGCTGGACTATCGCAAGCAGTCGATGTCGCAGAGCAAGGCCTCGCTGGAAGCTCTCGCCGAGCAGGCGCAGAAGCTCGGGATGGGCTACTGAGGCCGCACGGGATCTCCGCCCAGCATCCCGATCAGTTCATCGAGCACGTGTTCGATCTCAACCCAGGGGCGGTGTTCAAGGCCGCTCGCGACCAGCGCGCATCGCTGAAGAATCCGACACGCTCGGTTGACGAGCTGTTCGATACCTATCTTCAACAGGGCCTGGCAACCACGGTCGCGGCCTTGAGAGAGCACGCGGAACTGCTCTGAGCAGAGAGGCCCATCCATATCCCGGATGGCCAGAAGCAGCGTTCGACCGAGCACCCCCTCAGCGCCTGTCGGCCTGCGACAGGCGCCGATGCAGGTTGCCGGCGAATCGTTCAGCCGCATCGGGCCGCCCGGCGAGGAACAGCGCCGGCTCGATCACCTCCAGCTCCATCAGGCGGAAGCGCCCATCCACCATCACCCCGTCGACGCGCGCGTACGCAATGTCCGGGTAGCCGAGCGCGGCGGTGGCGCTGAGCACTCGCTGCGCACTGTCGATCATCGCCGGCGTCGGCTCCAGCGCCTCGACGCTGCCGCCATGCTGGGACTGCACGCGGTAGTCGCCGCGCGCCGGACGCTTGATGACGGCGTGGCTGTAGCGGCCGTCAAAGAACAGCAGCGACCACTCGCCGTCGGCGACGATCTCGGGCACGAAGTCCTGCACGAGGTAGTCGAGTTCCCCGGGCAAGGCTGCCACTGCCTGTGCAAAATCCGGCGCGCCGACCACGCCGCGCACCGTATGCCAGGCGCCGCCGCTGACCGCCGGCTTGACCACCACGTCGCGGCCCTGGGATTGGGACAACACGGCGTCGAGCTCGCGCCCCGGCGCCACGCGCATCGGGATAATGTCCACGCCCTGCGACTGCAGCGCGAGCAGGTAGCACTTGTCGGCATTCCAGCGCAGCAGCGGCGCCGGGTTGATGGTCGGCACCGGCAGGCGGTCCAGCCACTGGCAAAACTCGGCGTAGCGCTGGAAGTAGTCCCAGGTGGTGCGGATCAGCACGGCGTCGAAGCGGGACCAGTCGATGGTCGGGTCGCTCCAGATGCATGGCTCCGACGCGACGCCGAGTGCCAGCAGCGAGGCAACCAAGTGCGCATCATCGGGATAGGCGCCCCGGATGGCCGCGCAGGTGGCCAAGGCGAGGCGGTATTTCGGGGATGGGTGGGACTCGGTGGAAACAGGCATGGCGACACCTCCGGATCAGGAGGGCGCGCTTGAACTGGGTATCGGCACCGAGCGTGGCGGAGTGTGGCTCCGTCGCAGCACCCCTCGGGGTCGACTGCACGATGCGGGGCATCGCGCAATGGCGGCGCCGGCTGGCGCAGGGGGGATTGTTCCGCGCGCTCACCGAGCGCGTCAAGTCGAGCTTGTCGCGCTCGGCGAGCGCTTAGCATGCATGCCGCCAATAGCGGGGTGAGCGCCGCCCAGCCTCGCAATGCCACGCGCCTAGGGTAGAGCGGCGGCAGCTACGTACCTGCCCGCTGTAACTCCCGCTTGAAGTACGCTTGGGTCTCGGCATCA
This sequence comes from Lysobacterales bacterium, assembly GCA_038236425.1. GTDB lineage: Bacteria > Pseudomonadota > Gammaproteobacteria > Xanthomonadales > Xanthomonadaceae > Arenimonas. Next base: position 76,364 of record JBBRZU010000001.1, on the reverse strand, counting down.
GTGCAGAAAATGAAGCAGCCCTTCATGCCCCGTGTCATCAATGTCCTGTAAGTGTTGCGGATAATGCGGTCGACGCGTGCTGCCGTACCTTCCGGATCGATCTTCGCCAATCTCCGCCATCCGCGTACTGATCGGTCCTGAACTGAGCGGTTCTCGACGGCCGTGGTCAACGTCCCATCGCGATACAGGAGGTCTGGTCCGATGATCACACCGACATAGTCCACTTCCAGACCTTGGCATGTATGAATGCATCCGACCTGCTCGACGGAGTGTGGAGCGATGATCCAGAGACTGGCGTCAGTCGCGAGATTCCACTGTCGGGAGTAGTCGTGTTCTGGAATCACGATATCGGATCGGTCGGGGAATCGCTTACTAACCCAGTCCCAACAGTATCCGGCGACTACCCGGGCGCGATTCCGGTCGTTCTTGTCGACCACAAGTCGATGTAACTCGCTGGGAGAATCCACAACGCGAAAATCGAATGATGCCGGCTCGAAGTCGACAATGGAATCATTTAAACCAAGCGTCGAATCCAGCCATGCAAGGTAGTCATCCGAACCATTGCATCGGAACTGCGACCTCAACACATGGCTGGAGACTGAGGCGCCAGCCGCAGTCGCCCACTTCTCGATCTCGGCGCGCGAGCCAATGTCTGCAAGCGTCACAACCTGATTGTCATCCACAAAGAAAATCGCACTGCGGGCCGCTGCAATCAACTCCTTGATCTGGTTCTCGCCCAAATTTCCGTAGAACCCAGACTTCTCGTTGAGTCGATGGGCTTCGTCGATTACAAGGGTGTCGAAGACGTTTGCTTCTTTCTCATGAAAGCCACCGGGCCCGTTGAAGAACCCGCTGATTTCCATTTTCCGGAAGGACCCGGCAAGCTTTGACTCATAGACTTTGCGGGGTGCCGCGTTGCGCGAGATGTACTGCACAAGCAAGCCATCGTTTGTAAGGCGACTCAGGAGGTTGATCGCAACAATCGACTTTCCTGTTCCCGGCCCGCCCTCGACGATGACGACGTTCTTGGATACTTCAGACGCCGCGCGTGCCGCAAAGAGCGCGGCTTCGTAGACGACTTTCTGGTCGTCCACCAGAACAAATTCTTGATTCCCGCGAAGCATGCGAGACAAGCCATCGGCCAGGGTCTTGGACGGTCGAATGCGACCGTTCTCAATCTCAACTAAGAGCTTTCCCGCATCGCCGACCTTGAACTGTTGGCGGACGAATTCGCGCAAGCGGCGCAGCTCTTCTTCACCCTTCAAGAACACCGGTGCCCGGTCGGTATAGGCGCGGTAGCGCTCGTGATTCATGACCCCATCGTCGGGATAGTTGTGCAGGTAGGCGCAAGGCTGCAATCCGACGCTCGAATCATGGACGGCTTCATTGAATCCGCGAAGTAGCGCGGCATATGACCAAGCCTGGTAGCTGGGATGCGTCCCCTCGATTTCGGAGCGGCCGCCACGGCGAGCGAAGATCAATCCATCGCGTTCACTCACGCGCGCATCCGACCACTGCTTCAGTTCGACAATCATCAGGTTCGGCGTGAGTCCCTCGGCCATGCCGGAAATCAGGAAGTCAATGCGCTTTCCGGACTGTGGAATACCGTACTCAATTGCCACGCCAACGTCGCCTGGAACCTGCGGGTCGTGGAGAACTTTGGCCATATACGGGAGAGAACCCTGCCAGGCCCGATATTCACCATCGGATGCATACCGTCCAGTCCGGTTCAGAAAGCTCTGCGACACAACGTCTTCGATCATCCGGTCGCGGTTATCGGCGAGAAATCCGTCCTTGGTCGACTGGTAGATCAGCATTGTCTCGCGACTCCCGTCCGATTTCAGGTGATAGCAACATGATATGAGCAGAATGTGAAATCCGGCTGGGCCCTGCACTAACTTCTCGCCGCGCTAACCGCTATAATCGGTCCAAGCCGGCAACGGCCCACCCCGCCGAGGGGCGCTGCAAACCCGGCCCGCGCAATGCGGGCAAGAGGAACAGGCTCGGCGACGGTACCCGAACAACCGCGCCCGATAACCGAATCCGCGAGCCAAGGCCGGGATTCCTGTTACGGAGCTTCCCAATGAACGCTGTCACCAATCTCGTCACCAAGGCGGACTACAAGGTCGCCGATCTGTCCCTCGCCGACTTCGGCCGCAAGGAAATCGACATCGCCGAGCAGGAAATGCCCGGCCTGATGTCCATCCGCAACAAGTACGCCGCCGCCAGCCCGCTCAAGGGCGTGCGGGTCACCGGCTCGCTGCACATGACCATCCAGACGGCCGTGCTGATCGAGACCCTCAAGGACATCGGCGCCGACGTGCGCTGGGCGTCCTGCAACATCTTCTCGACCCAGGACCACGCGGCCGCGGCCATCGCCAAGACCGGCACCCCGGTGTTTGCCTGGAAGGGCGAGTCGCTGGAGGAGTACTGGGACTGCACGCTGGACGCGGTCACCTTCCCGGGTGGCAAAGGCCCCGAGCTCGTCGTTGATGACGGCGGCGACGTCACCATGCTGATCCACAAGGGCTACGAGCTCGAGCAGGGTTCCGATTGGGTCAACGGCCCGGCCGCCTCGCACGAGGAGCAGGTGTTCAAGAACCTGCTCAAGCGCGTTGCCAAGGAGCGCCCCGGGTTCTGGACCACCGTGGTCAAGGATTGGAAGGGCGTGTCCGAAGAGACCACCACTGGCGTGCATCGTCTGTACCAGATGTTGGAGCAGGGCAAGTTGCTGGTGCCGGCGATCAACGTCAACGACTCGGTCACCAAGTCCAAGTTCGACAACCTGTACGGCTGCCGCGAGTCGCTGGCCGATGGCCTCAAGCGCGCGATGGACGTGATGCTGGCCGGCAAGTACGCGGTGGTCTGCGGCTACGGCGATGTCGGCAAGGGCAGCGCGCATTCGCTGCGTGCCTACGGCGCCCGCGTCGTGGTCACCGAGATCGATCCGATCAATGCCCTGCAGGCGGCGATGGAAGGCTTCGAGGTCAACACGGTCGAGTCCACCCTGGGCCGCGGCGACATCTACGTCACCACCACCGGCAACAAGGACGTGCTGACGCTTGAGCATATGTCGGCGATGAAGGACCAGGCGATCGTCTGCAACATCGGTCACTTCGACAACGAGATCCAGGTCGACAAGCTCAACGAGAGCGGCGCGGTGCGTCTGAACATCAAGCCGCAGGTCGACAAATACACCTTCGCGGGTGGCAACGCGATCTACCTGCTCGCCGAAGGCCGCCTGGTGAACCTGGGCTGCGCCACAGGTCACCCGTCGTTCGTCATGTCGAACTCCTTCTCCAACCAGACCCTGGCGCAGATCGACCTGTGGGCCAACAAGGACCTCTACGACAACAAGGTCTACATCCTCCCCAAAAAGCTCGACGAAGAAGTCGCCCGCCTCCACCTGGAGAAAATCGGCGTCAAGCTGACCACCCTCACCACCGAACAAGCCGAATACCTCGGCGTATCCAAAGACGGCCCCTACAAGCCCGACCACTACCGCTACTAACTGTGGGAGCGGCTTCAGCCGCGACTGAACGGAGCCGGTTCCCTCACGCGATCCGACCCCACGCAAAGCAAAAAGCCCGCGGCCCACCCCGCGGGCTTTTTCACATGTCCCACTGCCACTAACCCCCCACAGCCCGCCCCACCCCGTCTCGCCCGCTACCGAGACACCATGTTGCACCATGTCGCATTTTGCGACACCCTGCCACATGGCCAAAAGCGTCCGCATCTCCGATTCCTTCTATGCCCTGGTCGAGCTCGAGAGCCGACTGGAACACCGCAGCATTGCCCAGCAACTTGAGCACTGGGCGAAACTTGGCATGACCTCCCACCAGGCCGCCTCCGGCACGGTCGGTTCCACATCTGTGCTGGCCGCGATCGAAACCACGCGACGGCTCGACATCCTCGACGTGCAATCAGGGCGGCTCCGCGCGGACGCATTGCATTTCATTCCGCGATCGCTCGCCAAGCGCGCCCGACCCGACTTTTCCAAGCCCTTCCAGAAAGGCTGAGCCTTGTCCCGGGAATCCGAGGCGTACATGCCGCGCGAATTGGTCCTGCGCGTCCTCGCCAGGGCCGATTCGGACGTGGTGCTTTTTGATGGCCAAGCGCTGGCCTTCTGAATGGACCATTACGACGTCCGCCGGCCTGGTGATTTGCCTGCGATTTCCCGCGACGTGGACCTCCCCCCCAGCGTAATCTCCACCACAAGCCTGGCATCCGTCGCGCCTCCGGAGCACGCCATGCCCCACAACCCCAGCCTCCCCTTCACCGACAGCACCGCCCCCTGATGCGCCTTGCCGAATTCATCCTTGCCCACATGCCCGAGATCCTGCAGGAGTGGGATGCCTTCGCACGCACGCTGGATACCTCCGGCGAACTGTCAGCGCACGCCCTGCGCGACCACGCCAAGCCGATCCTCGAGGCGGTCGCCCACGACATGGCCACGCCGGAAACCCCGCGCGAGCAGTTCAACAAGTCGCGTGGCCTCGAGCCCGTGGACCTCGACAGCGCCGCCTCCACGCACGGCACGCTGCGCCACGTCAGCGGCTTTTCGCTGATCCAGCTCACCGCTGAATACCGCGCCCTGCGCGCCACGGTGCTGCGGCTGTGGTTGCCCAAGGTCACCACGTTCGATGCAGACGTCGCCACCGACATGGTCCGCTTCAACGAAACCATCGACCAGGCGCTGGCCGAATCTGTCCTGACTTTTTCGGACCAGGGCAAGCGCTCGCGCGATACCTTCCTGGCTATCCTGGGCCACGACCTGCGCAGCCCGCTGGCTGCGATTTCGCTCGCCGGCGATGTGCTGGTGCGTCAGCAGCCGGCCCCGGAGGAAATCAAGCAGATTGGCGTGCGCCTGCGGCGCAGCGCCTCGACCATGCGGACCATGGTCAACGATTTGCTCGAGTTCGCGCGCCTGCAGCTTGGCGGCCTGATCCCCATCGCGGCGACCATGATGGACATTTCGCCTGCCTGCAACGATGCCGTCGAGGATGCGCGCGCCGCGCACCCGGACTGCAACTTCAAGCTGACACTCGCCGGCGACCTGTCCTGCAACGCTGACGCCGCGCGACTGCAACAGTTGTTTTCCAACCTGCTCAACAACGCAGCCCAATACAGTTCGCCTGGCGAAGAGGTCGAACTGATCGCCACGGGTTCCAACGATGCAGTGATCGTCCAGGTCTGCAACTTGGGCTCGGTCATCCCTGAGGCTGCGATCGGTTCGATCTTCGAGGCGCTGGTGCAACTCGACACCGACAGCAACGACCGCGGCCGGCCCTCGACCAGCGTCGGGCTCGGCCTGTATATCGCCCGGGAAATCACGCTTGCGCACGGCGGCAGCATCGAGGTGTCCTCGAGCCAGGAAGCGGGCACGGTGTTCACCGTCAGGCTTGCCAAATTGCTGACCGGGCAGGAGCTGGGGCGGATGCACAACGCGGGGATCTGAAGCCCTGGCGGGCCTTTTGTCGTTGCCGCCGTTGTTCGTGGACAATGGGCGGGCGGCACGCCTTGTGCCCCGCGGCGACGACTGATCGGACACGGCATCCATGCGAACCTTTGTACTGCGAGCGCGGGCGGCACCCACGGATAGCCAGAAGCTGCTGGCCTCTGTCGGCAAGGAAGCCCATGTCGAAATCCTCGCGCATACGCTGATGAACGCGGTATTCGTGGCGCAGTCGCACCGCGCCTGTGTGACCGTTTACCTGGTGCTGGAAAGCACGCCGGATTTCTCCCGCACGATCCGGTTTGACGCCGATGCGATGCACGACTTCGGCGGCTTCAACGAGCAGGCGCTGCTGGCCCGCATCGCCAGGGCGCTGGACGCGTCCAGGGGCATGTTGAAGGACGAGGCGCGGCCGGTGGAATCGGGGGTGACGGTGCGTACGGTCAGCTTCGAGCGACTGGTGCAGGAGCTGGCCTTGGATCATCAGCTGTACGTGATGGACCCGAAAGGCACGCCGATTGGCGAGCAGGTGTTCGCGGGCAATCCCTGCTTCCTGCTGACCGACCACATTCCGATGCCGAAAAAGACCTTCCACACCCTGGACCACCTGGGCGCGCGAAAAATCTCGCTGGGCCCGCGGATGCTGTTTGCGTCGCAATGCGTCGTACTCATCCACCATGCCCTCGACTAAAAACCCGGGTTTTTAGTCGGCGGTCAGGCGCGCGCCCTCGGCCTGGGCGCTCATCTCATCGATGTCCAGTTCGGTGTCGAGCCGTTCGGCAAGTGCGGCGCCCATGCGTCCATCGCTGCGTAGCTGGTCAACGACCGCACGTTGCGCAGCCAGCGCTGCAGCCAGTGGCGCACGCTCTTCCGGATGCTGTCCGACGCCACCGGCGTGGCCGATGCCGACGTGCCCGCTGGCAATCCGCGAAACCAGGTCCTGATGTTTCTCCGTCCGGCGATTGCCCGCATCCGCCGACGCCAGGTGCGCTTCCGCCGCTGCGTCAGCGCCCGCGCGCCCGGCCAGCGCCCTGGCCTCAGCTTCCTCGCGCTGCTCGCGCGCCGAGTCGCCAACGCCTAGCCACTTGATCAGCGGAAGCAGGATGATTCCCTGGAACAACAACGTCACAACGATCACCACCATCGTGAGGAAAATGATGGTCGCGCGAAGGGTGCCATCGACATCCAGCGAGAACGGCAGCGCCAGCGCGAGTGACAGCGACACCACGCCGCGCATGCCGGCCCAACCCATCACCACCTGTTCGCCCAGAGTGGGCGCCGGCCCCGGATTGCGCCGCAAGCGCCCGACCAGACGCGGCACCACGAGCATCCAGGCCAGGCGCACCACGATGATCGCAGCCGCAAGCACGCCGCCCGCGACCATCAGTCCCTCGCCGGGCCAGTCCACGATGAGCTGGCCCATCAGCACGCCCAGCAACAGGAAGACGGCCGCCGTACTGGCGAAGCCCAGGAAACTCCACACGGTGCGAGCCGCCAGGCGCGCCACCGGCGACGACACCTTGGACGACGACGCACGCAGCAGCATGCCCAGCGTCACCACCGCCAACACCGCTGACCCACCAATGCTGTCGGCAACGTGATAAGCCAGGTATGGCGCCACCAGCGAGATACCGACTTCCACTGGCACGCTGTCCGCGCGCCGCCGGATGAATGCGGCTGACCAACCGACCGCCAAGCCCAGCGCGACGCCGAGCGGTGCCTCGCGCAGCACGGACCACACCGCATCCAACGCATTGAAGTGTCCGGCGACCAGTGCGGACAGCGCGATGCCGTAGGCGGAAATGGCCACCGCATCGTTGACCAGGCCTTCGCCTTCCAGGATCACCACCAGCCGGTGCGACAGTCCGGTCTTGCCGGCCACCGCCGTCGCCGCGACCGGATCGGGCGGCGCCACGATCGCGCCCAATACGATTGCCGCCGCCCATGGCAGCCCGGCCAGCGCGTGGCCGACCAGCGCGGCCACACCCATCGTGGCGATGACCAGGCCCACGGCCAACAGGCCAATCGGCAGCAGGTTCCGACGGAATGCTTCGAGTGGCAGCGCATACGCCGCCGTCGTCAGCAGGGGTGGCAGGAAGACGAACAACACCAGGTCGGGTGGCATCGTCACCGCCGGCAAGCCCGGCACCAGATGCCAGGCGGCGCCCGCGGCGAGGCCCACTGCGGCAAACACGATGGGCGCCGGGATACTGATCCGCCGCGACACAAGTGCCGTCGCCAGGACCAGACCAAGCAGGATAAAGCCGGCGTCAATCGGTGACATGCACAACTCCTGAAACCCGGGTCAGAGTCGACTTTCCTGCCCCTGAAGGCCGACTGCCCCGCTCCCTTGATGCCTCAGAAAAGTCGGGGCCGCAAATGCCGGTCACGTTCCGCGCCGCTCACGCCACGCCTCTGGCGTCTGCGGCTTGACGAACAAAGCCTGCAACTGTGGATGATGGGACTTGATCCGTTGTTCCATGCGGTCGATGCATGCCTCGATCTGCTGCGTGGTGCGTTCGTTCTCGAACTCGACGCTCAGGGCCGCAACCACCTGTTGCGGCCCCATCTGCACGGTCAACAGTCCGTTGACATGACGTACGTCGTCGTCCTGCTCGGCAACCGCGCGAATCGACTCTCCGACCGCTTGCGATGCCGGTTCACCGATCAACAGGCCCTTGGTCTCGCGCAGGAGCAGCAGCGCACTCGCGGCCAGCACCGCTCCGATGCAGACCGAAGCCACGCCGTCGAGCACCGGCATCCGCAGCCAGTGCGCGGCCAGCAGGCCCGCCGCCGCAATCAACAAGCCAAGCAGGGCTGCACTGTCCTCGAGCAGGACGGTGAACGTGCTGGGATCCTTGCTCTTGCGGAACGCTTCGAAATACCCCATCGCACCCTTGCGTTTCCGGAACTCCCGCAGCGCGATCGTCCAGGTGGTGCCCTCGAATACGAACGCGACGCCGAGCACGATCAGGTTGATCGTCAGATGGCCGGCCGGCTCCGGATCCAGGATGTGCGTCACACCTTCATACACCGACATTCCTGCGCCGAGCGCAAGCACCAGCAATGCGACGACAAAGCTCCAGAAGTAAAGCTCGCGACCATAGCCGAAGGGATGGCTCGCATCTGGCGCCTTGCTCGCGCGATGCAGGCCGTAGAGCAGCAAGCCCTGGTTACTGGTATCGACCAGCGAATGGATTCCTTCGCTCAACATCGCCGAACTGCCAGAAAACGCACCGGCGACGAACTTGGAAATCGCGATCAACAAGTTGCCGGCAAGCGCGGCGTAGACCACCTTGCGCGAGGAGTTCCTTGTCGACATCGCAACCACCTTCGAGTATTGCCGGGATCATCGTTGCGACTCTCGTCGACTTGATGTTTCCTGAGTTTGAGGAAGTACCGCAGGATCAGGAAATTCACGATCGACGAGGCGACCGGTTGATACCAGTCATCGATTGCGCGGCCGGCCGGCCAGTTGGATTCCGCCACCTGGCCGCCATCTGCCCGTGGGCGCGCACTCTTCAAGCTGGAACGCTTCCAGCCTCCATGAGCGCAGGGCCTGCATAAAACAACGGAGGCTGGGAGCCTCCGCTGGGACATCTGTGCGACGTTGCAACGCCAGGCTAGAGGACCTTGCGTCCAGTCACCAGCTTCACCACGATCACGATGACGGCGATAACCAGCAAGACATGAATAAGTGAGCCGCCAACGGATGTCAGCAAGCCGAGCAGCCAGAGAATCAACAGGATTGCCACGATGGTCCACAACATATACTTCTCCATAGGATGAACACGATTCCGTTCATGTCCAGATTAAACCTGCCTGATGAACGCCGAAGTAATGCCGTGACAGAAAAACCCGGGGCAGAGTCGACTTTCCTGACCTCGGCAATCGAGCTTGCCCGATAGGCGCGTGATGGGCTGGCTGCCATCCTCGGCATAGCCCATCAAGCAGCCCCCGCCATGCCCCGTCCACTGCGCATCGATCTCCCAGGCATCGCGCAACACGTCGTCCAGCGTGGCAACGACCGCCAGCCGTGCTTTTTCACCGACGCCGACTACCTGTGCTACCGCAGCGAACTCAAGGCCATGGCCCGGCGCGAGGGCTGCGCGGTCCACGCCTACGTGCTGATGACGAACCATGTGCACCTTCTGCTGACCCCAACCGTACCCGGCGCAGTCACGCGCATGATGCAGGCGCTCGGGCGGCGCTATGTCCGCTACATCAACACCGCGCACCGCCGCACGGGCACGCTGTGGGAGGGTCGCTACAAGGCCAGTCTGGTCGGCGGTGGCGCCCACCTCATGCACTGCCACCGCTACATCGAACTCAATCCCCTGCGCGCCGCGATGGTCGCCGATCCTCGCGATTACCCATGGTCCAGCCACCGCGCCTTGGCCTTCGGCGAGGCCGACCCGCTGCTGAGTCCGCATCCCGGTTACCTGGCGCTTTCGGCCGACGACGCCGTCCGCCAGCAGCGCTACCGCGCGATGGTAAACGCAGCCGTGCACGCCGAAGAAGTGGACGCCATCCGCCGCCACCTGCAGCGCCAGCATCCGTATGGCCCGGATCGATTCAGGCTGGCGATCGAGGCGCAGCTTGGCAGAACTGTGGGGCCACAGAAGATCGGGCGGCCCGGGAAGTCGGTGGGAGAGATGGGAGAAAGTCGACTCTGACCCGGGTTTTTACTCCAGGGCGATCCAGTCGACGGAAAGTGCGAAGCTGCCTTCGCGCTTGTCCGCGATCAGCAGGCCGATCTCGCGCACCTGCGACGGGTCCAACGGCGGGCCTCGCAGGCTGGAACCGCGCACCGTGGGCTCCAGCGACGCCAGCGGTATGCGCACCTCGGTCCACTTGCCGGCGGTCGTGTCGAACCCGGCGCCATAGGACACCGGCACGCCGCGATAGCGGGCATCCGTGGCCAGCCGCAACTGGTAGCGGCGGCCGTCGCCACGCACCCGCAGGACAACCACGGAGGCATCGCTCAGGTCAAAGTCGCGGCCCACGCTGCGCACTGATGAAAAGCCGCCGTTGTTAGCCAGCGAAAGCTCGCCCCGGAACGCAAGCTCCCCATCGGCAACCGTCGGGCCGCCGCTCGAACGACCACCCATCACGCCATCATTCACCGCGACCCAGTGCGGTTCCTGCGGGCTGTTGTCGAAACCGATCAGAGTGCGCATGGAGGACTCCGGGACCGAGGCGGCCGATGCCAGGGGCAGGCTGCAGGACAGGAACAAGGCGGCGAGGAATCGTAATCGCATGGGCGCATGTCACCGCTGGCGCTGTCGTCGCAACGTGAACGGCTATGGTCCGGGCGGACGCGGATGCGGCAATGCCTCGTTGGGTACAGCAAGCACGGTCTGGACGACGATGCCGTGGCGCGACGGGTGGTCAGCCGAAATGCATTTCGTCATCGACCACGACCGATTCGATGCCATGCGGCGATGAGATGCGGTTGATCAGCTGGATCGTGTCGTCTTCACTGGCGGTGAGTCGCATGCGCAACTGGGCCATGGCAGTCTCCTTGTCCTTTTTCGCCAATAGAACGCATGGTGGCGGAACGTACGCAAAACGACGGTCGTGTCATCGGTGCAGGCCGGCGGAGCAGGCGTGGGAAACGGAGTAAGGTTTGGGTCTGACCCGAATCGCCACAATAGATGCCAAGGGCGAGTTCTCTTTCATCGGGAAGCGCTTCCCGCTCCGCGATGCCACAGACAGATACCCGGGCCAGGCCTGTTTTTCAACGCGTATGCTGATCCTCGGGCACATGCGGCGTTGCATCGGTGCGACTGATGCCACCGTCTGTCTTGAGGTCGACGGCGCCTGCAAGGTGGAGGAGCCAGGGCACACGACGCCGACCTTCGAGCCAGGAGAAAGTCGACTCTGACCCGGGTTTTACGGGTTTTAATCTTCCCCAGAATTGAAAGGAATCCATATGTCCCAGCAAACCGACAGCAATCGCCAGTGGCTTCTTGCCGAGCGCCCGAAGGGCGAACCAACCGAGGCGACACTCCGCATGGAGCACGGCGCGGTGCCCGAGCCGGGCGACAAGCAGATGCTGCTGCGCACCGAATACCTGTCGCTGGACCCCTACATGCGCGGGCGGATGAGCGCTGCGCCGTCGTACGCAGCGCCGGTCGAGATCGGTGCGGTGATGGTCGGGGGCACGGTCGCGCAGGTGGTGCGCTCCAATCTGGATGGCTATGCGGCCGGCGACTGGGTGCTCAGCTTCAGTGGCTGGCAGGACTATGCGCTGTCCGACGGCAAGGGTGTGACCCGGCTGGGGCCGTCGCCCACGCATCCGTCATGGGCACTGGGGATCCTCGGCATGCCCGGCTTCACCGCCTGGGCGGGGCTGATACAGATCGGCAAGCCCAAAAAGGGCGAAACGATTGCAGTCGCGGCAGCGACCGGACCGGTCGGCGCGACGGTCGGCCAGATCGGCAAGCTGCTCGGCTGCCGTGTGATCGGCATCGCCGGCGGTCCGGACAAGTGTGCGTATGCCGTGGACACCCTGGGTTTCGATGCCTGCATCGACCACAAAGCCGACGACTTTGCCGAGCAACTTGCGAAGGCGAGCACGAATGGCATCGACGTGTATTTTGAAAACGTCGGCGGCAAGGTGTTCGACGCGGTGCTGCCGCTGCTCAACAGCAATGCGCGGATCCCGTTGTGCGGGTTGGTGTCGCAGTACAACGCCACCGCATTGCCGGCGGGTCCGGACCGCATGAACTGGCTGATGGGCCAGATGCTGCGCAAGCGGATCCTGATGCAGGGCTTCATCATCTTCGACGATTTCGGCCACCTCTACCCCGAGTTCGCCAAGGAGATGGCCGGCTGGATAGAAAGCGGAAAAATCAGCTATCGCGAGGAAGTCATCGAGGGCCTCGAGAACGCCCCAGCCGCCTTCATCGGCCTGCTCAAAGGCGAAAACTTCGGCAAACGCATAATCCGCGCCTAAAACCCGGGTCAGAGTCGACTTTATGAAAGCCGGGTCTAGCAGCCCGGTCAGAGCGCTGCTTTCAAAGCCGAAAATTGAAGCCTTGCCCGCGACGTTTTCAGTGGCGCGAAATCGGCCCGCGGGACGAGGTGGCCCATCGCTGGAATCGTTTCCGCAGGCGCCGACGGAGCCAACCCCGGCCTACAGGCCAAACCGGCAGCTATCGGGAACGCCCCGGCTGGATCCGCTGCCCTGGATGGGAAGACGTGGAATCGCGTGGGTTTCGTTGAACCACACATAGCCGTCGAACTGCTTCGAGACCGAAACCTCGGCCGGTCGGGCAACGCCTACTTCGGATGCCAGTCGCCGTCGTCGCCCTTCTCGTACTTGTGCTTCACGGCTGCCCAAGCCACCTTGTGCGCAGTTTCCTCGCGCGAAGCATCGCCGCGGCGATCATCCGGATCCTTGTACTCGTCCCATGCACTGTTGAAGGCTTCCTTGTATATCTCCAGCGCATGTTTCGGGAGATGGTCGCGGACAGAATCGGGCAGTTCGCTGATGCGTTCGTATGGCATGTTGATTTCCTCAGGGGGCCAAGGACCTTGCTCAGTCCGCCGTGCTCAGTCCGCCGTGCTCAGTCCGCCGTGCTCAGTCCTTGCTCCGCTGCGTCGCGTTGTCCTGGGAGTATGGTCTTGGGAGCATGAAGCGGAGGCACTGTTGGAGTCTGGCACCCGGATACTGAATGTTTCGGAACAGCAATTCCTACAGAAAGCAGGCCAGAAACCAGGGCCCAGGAACTGGGGTCAGAGTGCGTTCGTGAAACCCGAAACAAGGACCGTGGCAGCAAAGCTGGAAGAAAGTCGACTCTGACCCGGGTTTTCTTTCACAATGGCGGCTGTCCAATGCGGCGCCGCCCATGTCCCAGATTCCGGTCAGCTTCGAGTTCTACCCGCCCAAGACCGATGAGCAGCGCGCCCAGCTCGACCGCACCGTGCGGCGGCTGAAGACGCACGCACCGGAGTTCGTGTCGGTGACCTTTGGTGCCGGCGGCTCGACCCTGAGCTACACCCCGGAAACCGTGCGCTCCCTGCGCCACGACCATGCCCTCGATGGCGTGCCGCACCTCAGTTGCATGGGCGGCACCCGCGAGGAGATCAGCCAGCTGCTGCGCCAGTACCGCGAGCTGGGCTGCAGCCGCGTGGTCGCGCTGCGCGGCGACCTGCCGTCGGGCATGGCGCGCACTGCCGACTTCCGCCACGCCACCGACCTGGTCGAATTCATCCGCGCCGAGCACGGCAAGCACTTTCGCATCGAAGTGGGCTGCTATCCGGAAATCCATCCGCAGGCCGATGACGCCCACGCGGACTTGCTCCACTTCAAGTCAAAGATCGACGCCGGCGCCGATTCCGCCATCACCCAGTATTTCTTCAATGCCGACGCCTACTTCCGCTTCGTGGACGAGGCGCGCGCGCTTGGCGTCACGGTGCCGATCATCCCGGGGATCATGCCGATCTCGAACTTCACCCAGTTGCGACGGTTCTCGGAATCCTGCGGCGCCGAGATCCCGCGCTGGATCGGCAAGCGCATGCAGGCCCTGGGCGACGACGCAGATGGCGTGCGCGAGTTCGCCGCGGACCTGGTCGCCGCCATGTGCCGCCGCCTGGTAGACGCCGGGGTGCCCGAGCTGCACTTCTACACGCTGAACCTCAGCCGTCCGACCGAGGCTGTGCTGGCGCGCCTGGCCTGATCGGCAGCCGGCCGCGCGCGCGGCCGGTGCTATCGTTTCGCCCATGAAGATTGCGCTCCTCGCGGGCATGCTCGCCGCGGCGCTCACGTCCACGCCGCTGCTGGCAACGACACCGCCCATCGCACCCGTCGCCGCCGTCTCGGCCGCGCCCGAGCCCGCGCCAGCGGCGCCTGCCAGCGCGCCTGCCAGCGCGCCTGCCACCACGCCCGCCACCGCGCCTGCGGCGGACTCATTGGCGGCCGCAGCACCCGCATCCGCGACTGACAGCGAACTTGCGCGGCTGTCGCGCCTGTCTGCCGACGATGCCGCGCGCCGCGCGCAGGAAGCGACCGTGCGCAATGCGCCCGGCCGCCATGTTGCCGAGGTGGATGGCTTGCGCCGTTGCGTGAATGCCAGCGGTGGCAGCGTCTACACCGACCGCGAATGCGACACGATCGATGCCTACGAGCCGCCGCCCGAGATCGCAGCCGAGGTCGTGACCCCGCAGTCGCGGATCAACCCGGTGCGCACCTGCGCGCGCAATCGTGAAGACCTGGTCGACGGCGTGCGCGGCGCGCTCGAACTGCATGACGTCAATCGCCTCGCCGGTTTTTATCATTGGGCGGGCATGGGCTCGGTCGAGGGCTATCGCCTGATGGACCGCCTGGATTCTTTCGCCAAGCGCCAGCTGGTGGATATCCAGTTGGTGTCGAGCCAGGCGCTGCGCCAGCCGAGCGGATTTGCCGATGGCAGCAGCCAGCAACCGCGGTTCGACAGCCCGGGCCTGCTCGCCAGGATGGACGGCGCGCCGCAAACACTGCAGCAGGCCCCCGCGCCCACGCCAACGCCGGTCCGGCCGCGTCCTGCCGACCTGGTGCGGGTAGACCAGATGCGCAGCGAAAGCGATGCCGCCGCCCAGGTCACCTGGTTCCGCCTGCGCAGCAATGCCGGCTGCTGGTGGCTGCAATACTGAATCAGCGGTTCGCGCGTGCCAGTGCCAGTGCCAGCGCCATTGCCCACGCCCGAGACCGCGTCCGCATCGGCGACCGCGACCGCGAGCACGACCGCGACGGGACCGCGACCGCGACCGGGCCGGGCCGGATCAGGGTCCCGTCCGGTCGCCCCAACGGGGTAAAATCGCGGTTTCCCCGGAGCCCCCCATGAGCCAAGCCTATCCCGACTACATCTGGCAGAACGGCGCGATCAAGCCCTGGGCCGAAGCGACCGTGCACGTGATGGCACATGCGCTGCACTACGGTTCCTCGATCTTCGAAGGTATCCGCAGTTACGACACGCCCAACGGCGCCAGGATCTTCCGCCTCACCGACCACCTCAAGCGGCTCGAGTCGTCGGCCAAGATCTACGAAATGAAACTGCCCTACTCGCTCGACGAGATGGCGAAGGCCTGCCGCGATGTGATCAGCGCCAACGGCTTCGGCGCCGCCTACCTGCGGCCGGTGGCGTATCGCGGTCTGGGTGGCTTCGGCCTGTCGGCGGAAACCCCGATCGATGTGGCGGTGGCGAGCTGGAAGATGGGCTCCTACCTCGGCGCCGGCGTGCTCGAGGCAGGCATTGATGCCTGCGTGTCGAGCTGGCAACGGGTCGCGCCAAACACCATTCCCGCCGGCGCGAAAGCCGGTGGCAATTATCTGTCTGGCACATTGATCGCTCGCGAAGCACGCCGACTCGGCTTTGGCGAAGGCATCGCGCTCGCGTCCACCGGCCTGTTGTCGGAAGGCGCGGGCGAAAACCTGTTCCTGGTCATGGACGGCCGCTTGCACACCACGCCGGTCAGCGCCGCCCTGCTCAACGGCATCACCCGCGACACCATCATGCGGCTGGCCCGCGACCGCGGTATCGAAGTGGTCGAGCGCGACCTGCCGCGCGAATACCTCTACCTGTGCGACGAATTGTTCATGTGCGGCACCGCCGCCGAAATCACCCCGATCCGCTCGGTGGATGGGCGCCAGGTCGGCAGCGGCAAGCGTGGCCCGGTGACCGAGCGCATCCAGTCGCTGTTCTTTGGCTTGTTCACCGGCGAGACGCCGGACGCTTACGGCTGGCTGGAGTAGGCAACAGCGCTGCTCAGTCGTCGGAAGCCCGAACCTCGTTGGCGCCGAACGCCAGGCACGCGACCGCGCCGCGCTCGGGCCGCGGCGCGATGCTGACGGTCCACTGATACAGCTCGCAGAGGCGGCGCACGATTGACAGGCCGATGCCGCCGCCGCTGGTACCGCCCGCGCCTGAACCGCGATAGCCACGTTCGAACAGACGCTCGGCATCCTCGGCGCTGAGGCCTGGCCCGGTGTCCTCGATCAGCACCCGATCGCCCTGCACCACAACGCGCACTTCGCCTTCACTGGTGTACTTGCAGGCATTGCCCAACAAGTTGCCCAGGGCCACCGACAGCACCGCCTCGGGTGCTTCGACGTGCACGTCTTCGCGGCCCTCGACCAGGATCTGCACCGGCTTGCCGGCCAGCTGCGCGCGGTTGGCCTCGGCCAGGGCGCAGCACAACTTGAACAGATCGGTGCTGCCGTGGCCGCGCTCGTTGCGCGACAGCAGCAGCAAGGCGGTGGTCAGGTCGGTGCACTGGATCGCCGCGCGCTCGATCCGGGACAGGCGCTCCCGGGTTTTTTGAGGCAGTTCGGGATTGGCCAGCATCAACTCGGCCGCGCCGCGGATCACCGCCAAGGGCGTGCGCAACTCGTGGCTGACATCGGCGTTGAACTCGCGGTCACGCGTGACCAGGCGGGTCATGCGCGCGGCGTAGTCATCGAGCGCGGAGGCCAACTCGCCGACTTCGTCACGCGGGAAATGCGGGGCCAGCTTTTCCGGGTTCTCGCGGCCCGCGAGTCCGCCGACACGACGTGCCAGTTCGGTCAGCGGGCTGATGACACGCGACGACGACCACAGGCCGATCAGCCAGGCCAGGCCGGTGAACAGCACCACCGCCGCCATCAGGGCGACCATCATCTGCCGCTCGCCGATCGAGGAGCCGGTGATGTCGTAGCGCACATAGCTGATCAGGTCCGGATCGCGCCGGATCGCATACTTGTAGTGGTGCTCGCGCCCGATGGCATCAACTTGCACGACCTCGTGCACCCCGGTCGGCAGCGATTGCAACTGCAAGGGCAACTTCCACGCCGTCCGGTCGCTGACGGTGCCGGCATCGAAAAAACTGAAGGCCGGCTGCCGATCGGGATCGGTACGGACCTGCACGTTGAGGCTGTTGGCCTCGTTCTGCAGGGTGTTGTCGAGCAGCTGGCCCTCCAGCCGATTGCGCAGCGCCACCGTCGCCACTGCGAACGCCGCGGTCAGGCCAAAGCCCAACAGCAGGAAGCTGACGATGATTCGGCTGCGTAGCCGGCGCCGATAGTGCATCGGCTCAGGCCGGATCGGAGTCTGCGATGCGATAGCCGATTCCGTGGCGGGTCTGGATCAAGGCCTTGTCGAACGGCTTGTCCACTGCGGCGCGCAGGCCGTGGATGTGCACCCGCAGGGAATCGGAGTCGGGCAACTCCTCGCCCCAGACGCGGGTTTCCAGGTCCATCCTGGGCACCACGGCCGGTGATGCTTCCATCAATGACTGCAGGATCTTCAGCGCGGTCGGGTTGAGCTGGAGCAGCTTGCCGCCACGCCGGACTTCGAGCGTGTCGAGGTTGTATTCGAGGTCGGCGACTTCGAGCACGCGCGGCTGCGCGGCCTTGCCGCGGCGGGCCAGCACGGTCAGTCGGGCTTCGACTTCCTGCAAGGCAAAGGGCTTCACCAGATAGTCGTCGGCGCCGGAGTCGAAGCCGGACAGCTTGCTGTCGAGCGAGTCGCGGGCGGTGAGCATCAGCACCGGGGTCTGCTTGCGGCCTTCGGCGCGCAGCTTGCGGCAAACCTCCAGGCCATCCATGCCGGGCAGGTTGAGGTCGAGCACGATGGCGTCGAAGTCGTTGACCACGGCCAGGTGCAGGCCGGTCACGCCATCGGCGGCATAGTCCACGGTGTGGCCGCGCTCTTCCAGGTAGTCGCCGAGGTTGGCGGCGATGTCACGGTTGTCTTCGACAACGAGGATGCGCATGGGGTCTGGGAGTCGGTGGACGAGTGCGTTCGATTCTGCCAGAGCGGCGAAGTTCCGTCGCGACACAGCGCGCCTGATGTTGTCGCGCGGTGCAGCAAGCAGCGTGTCGCCACAAGAAAAAGACCCGGGGACGCGCTATCAGCGCCTCGCCCGGGTCGAAGGTTTACAGATGTCCCGATTGCCGTAATCGCGGGGTCCACGAGGAGGACCAGCGGTTTTGGCTCGATCAGCCTAGGGGCCAGTAGATTAAGAATTCGTTAAAATCCGGGCGATTTTTGCTTATTTTTGCTCGCGGCCCGACCGGCGGTTGGCGGGGGCCGGTTTGGGGCCTTCCCGGGGGGTGCGCTTGGCCGCCTTGGGGGGCCTGCGGGCCGCCACGTGGTCCAGGATGGCCCCGGCCACATCCACCCCGGTTGCCCCCTCGATCCCCTCCAAGCCGGGCGAGGAGTTGACCTCCAGCACCAGGGGCCCCCTGCGCGAGCGCAGCAGGTCGACGCCCGCCACCTCCAGGCCCATCACCCGCGCGGCACGCAGTGCAGCGTCGATCTCGGCCTTGGTCAGGCGCACACGGCTGGCCGTGCCACCGCGATGCAGGTTGGAACGAAACTCGCCCGGGTCAGCCTGGCGACGTATTGCCGCCACGACTTTGTCGCCAACCACGAAGCAACGCAGGTCTGCGCCCTTCGCTTCGGCGATGAACTCCTGGACGATGAAGTTGGCGTACAGGCCGCGGAACGCTTCGATCACGCTGCGCGACGCCGACAGGTGGTCGGCCAGCACCACGCCATTGCCCTGCGATCCTTCGATCAGCTTGATCACGTGTGGCGGTTTGCCGAGCAGGCCGAGCAGGTCGTCGGTGTCGTCGGGGTTGTCGCCGAACACGGTCACCGGAAGGTCGATGCCCTGGCCGGCCAGCATCTGGTGCGCGCGCAGCTTGTCGCGAGAACGCAGGATCGCGTCGGAACTGTTGGCGACATACGCGCCCATCAATTCGAACTGGCGCAGCACCGCGGTGCCATAGCGGGTCACCGAGGCGCCGATGCGCGGGATCACTGCATCAACGCCGACGATTGGCTTGCCCTTGTAGCGGAGCTCGAACTGCCCGGGCGCGATCTTCATGTAGCAGCGCAGCGGATCGAGCACGCGCACCGTGTGGCCGCGATCGCGCGCTGCCGCGACCAGGCGCTGGGTGGAATACAGCTTGGTGTTGCGGGACAGAATGGCGATTTTCATGTTGGCTCAGGCAAGGTTGGAGGACCGGCGCGGACGATCCACAGCCCGACCAGGAGCGCAGCGAATTCGGCGGCCGTGAGGCAAAGTCGCGCGGCAATCGCCAGCAGGGCGGCCGGCCCGGCCGGCAGCCACGCGGCGAGATACCAGGCCAGCGCCGCTTCGCGCACGCCGATGCCGGCGGGCACCATGATTGCAGCCACGCCGACGACGCCGCCGAAACACAGACCGGCGAGGCAGGCCAACAGCCCCGGCGCCTGACCCGGCGCGAGCGCGATCGCGAGCAACCAGACCGACACCCCCAGCAGGAGATAGGCAGCCGCCTGCAGCCCCCAGGCGGCGAGGATCCGCGACTGGGCCGGCGCGGTGGCGATCACCTGTCCGGGCATCAGTCGCCGCAGGAGTTGCCCGAATGGGCGGCTGGCCGAGGGCAGCGCGGCCACCGCGAGAACCAGCGCAGCCAATGCGATTGGCCACAGGAGTGCCCGCGGCCCCATCGTGGTGGTCGCCAGGTGCACCGCAACCCAGGCACAGGCAGCACTCATGCTCAACAGGATCTCGCGCAGCATGGCCGGCGCCACCAATGTGCTGCCGCCCTGCGCGCGATAACTGCCCAGGCGAAGCACGGCCTGGAAAACTTTTCCCGGAATATATTTCCCCGCCAGCGACACGCTCCATCGCGCGACATCAATGCGCCAGCCGGCGGCCGCAGTTGCCGGTATCAGCACGTGCCAGGCACTGGCCAAGAGAAATTGCGCGGCGCACGACGCCGCCAGTGCCGCGCCGATCAGCGGCCAGGACAGCGTCGCCCAGTCCACGACGAGCTGGTCTCGGTATTCCACCAGGCGCCACAGCACCAGCGCGAGCAAGGCCACGCCCAGCACAGCGCCCAGCCACCGCCAACGCCGGTCAGGCATGCGTGCTGCTCCCGACGCAGCCGGCAGCGAGCGAATCGGACAATGCAGCGTAGCTGGCGACGATCGCCGGCCATCCGAAGTGCAAGTCGACGGCTGATCGCGCGGATGACCCCAGTGACCGCAGCCGATCACGATCAGCACACAGATTATCCAGCGCCCTGGACCAGGCGATCGGGTCGCCGGACGGGACGCGGTTGCCGTTCTCGCCTTCGATGATGGCGTCGCGCAAGCCTTCGATATCAGCGGCAAGGACCCAGGTTGCACTCGCTCCCGCTTCAAGGCAGACCAGGCCAAACCCTTCGGCGTCACCCGGCACGCGGATGTTTGGCATCAGCAACAGGTCAGCCTCGGCAAGCAGGCGCCGCTTGCCTGGCTCATCCACTTCCCCCAGCACCTCGATCCGACCGTCCATGCCGCGGGACCTGGATAGCGCCATGATCCGCTCGCGCAATGGCCCGTCACCGGCAATCTTCAGCCGCCCCCGCGGATGCAGGACCAGCCAGCGCGGCGCGACTGATTCCAGAAACCAGGCCACACCCTTTCGTTCGACCAGGCGTCCAAGGCACAGCAAGGTCGGGCCGTCATCGCTGCGGTCGGTGATCCCCTCGGCGCAGTCGTCAGCGCTGCAGTCGTCATGCCTGGTGATGGATTCGGGTGCGTGCGCCAGAAACGCGGCAACGTCGATCCCGACCGGAATCACCGGCGCATCCTGCGCAGCGATACCGCGCGCCAGCACCAGCGACTGCACATGCCGGCTGATGCAGGCGTAGGCGCGCATCCTGCCCCAGAAAAAATGCGCCAGGTACGCCTGGTACCAGCGCGCCGGATAGGTGATGTCGAGGCCGTGCACGGTGGCGAACACGGGCACGCCAGCCAGTCGTGGCAGCCATGCCAGCGCAGCAAGTGACGGGTCGCCGAGGTGCAGGACGGCGATGCGCCCGCGCGCCAGTCCCCAGGCCAGGCGCAACTGCGCCCAGGCAAAGAACAGCGGCAGGCCCCAGCTGCCACGGCCCCGGCTGCCACGGCCCCAGGTGATCGCGGTTACCGGGCGTTGTCGCGACAGGCCCTGCACCAGGTGCCAGCTCAGTTGCTGCATGCCGCCGACGCTGGGCGGATGTTTGCGACTGAGCATCCACAGGCTGCCGCTCACGGGCGCCAGTCGCGCCGTCGCTGGCTGGCCTGGATATCCTCGAGCAGTCGCCGGTTCACCGACAGCAGGTCGGCGGCAAGTCCGATCGACAGGCAGACCGCACCGAGGATGATCAGGATCGCGGCGAGGATCAGCGACTGCACATTGCCGCTGCCATTGCCGCCCATCCACAGCACCATGAAGCGCGCGCCGATCGCCGTGCCAAGCCCGGTGGCCAGCACCGTCGGCACCAGGAAAAAGCGCAGCGGTCGATAGATGACGAACGATCGCAACATGGTCAGCAGGGAACGCCGGACATATTCGCTGCTGCTGCGCATCAGGCGCGAGGGCCGCGTCGGCGCATTCACTTCAACCGGCACGCTGAGCACGCGAAGCTTCGCCTGCCCGGCCTGCACCAGCGTTTCCAGTGTGTAGGTGTAGCGTGAGTACACGTTGAGCGACATCGCGGCTTCGCGCGTGTAGGCGCGAAAGCCGCTGGTGGCATCGCTCACCTTCACTCCCGCGACCAGGCGGACCACGGCGCTGCCGAGCCGCTGCAGCAATTTCTTCAAGCCGGAAAAATGCGCAATCCGCGCGATCGGGCGACAGCCCACCACGATATCCGCGCGACCGGCCACCAGCGGCTCGCACAGCGCGCCGATGAATTCGCTGCGGTACTGGTTGTCGCCATCAACATTGACGATGACGTCGGCGCCGAGCCTGCAGGCGGCTTCCAGCCCGGCCGCGAAGGCACGCGCCAGGCCACGGTTCTCGGGCAATCGCAGGACGTGGTCTGCGCCCGCGGCGCGCGCCACCTCGGCCGTGCCATCGCTGGACCCGTCATCGATGACCAGCCATTCCACGTGGTCGAAGCCCGGTACCTGGCGTGGCAATCCGGCCAGCGTGGCAGGCAGTTGTCCCGCTTCGTCGCGGCAGGGCAGTTGCAGGACCAGCTTCACCGGTCCGGGCCCAGGTTCGGCATCGGGCCGGGTCGGGGCCGGGTCGGCGTCATGGTGTTCCTTTCACTGGCCGGACAGCAGGGCACGATACGCGGCAGCATCGCGCACGGCAACGTGGCCGGGTGGTGCCGACGCGGGCAAGCGGCGCGAACGCAGGCCGGGCGGCGTGAACGCAGGCAGGCAGCGCGCTTGCTACCATCGTGTCGAGGGACCGAACCGTCCCGACTTCCTCCCCCGGGATTTGCACGCAAGATGAACAGCACAGACAACTCGCCCGCCCCGCCTCGACGCGGCTCCCTGATCCTGGTCGCGCTGGTGTTGGCGCTGGTCGCCCTGTTCTTCTGGATGCGGCGCGAAAGCGCGCCCGTGGCGACCGTTGCGGCCCCGCCGCCACCGGCTCCCGCGCCAGTGCGGGCAGCTGTGTATAGCTCGGGCGATCCCAGCCTTCCCCCGGGCGCGCACTGGGAACAGGGGATCCTGCTTGACGCCGATGGCAAGCGCATCCTCAGTGCCGCCGGATTGCCGCCCGGCCCCAGGACTCCCGATGCCAAGCCGGTCCCGATCAAGGCCGCGCCCACCGACATCGTTGGCTATCGCGTGGATGCCAATGGCGTGAGCCATCCGATGCGGGCTGAAGACATCAAGACCGCCGCCAATGCGCCCGGAACGTTTGCAGCCGTGGACATGTGGGCGGATGGCGGGCCGGCCGTGGTTGCGCCGACCCAGGGCGTCCACCTGACCGAGCAGCAGGTGGAAAAGTTGCGGGCCGCCGAAAGGGCCCGGGACCAGGCGCAACGCAACCCCTGAACCATCGGCCCTTCCTGCGGTCAGTTTTCCTCGGACACGGGCCTTTTGTGCAACCATATGCGTCTGGCCAGACCGGACGTGGAAACCGCACTCCGTCGCCGCGGCCGCAACCCAAGGAGAATGCATTGACCACCTTCAAGACCCTGGCAGTCGCAGGATTGTGCATGGCCGCGATGACCGGCGCCCAGTCGGCGCTTGCCCAGTCCACCGACGGCTACCACGCGATCCAGGTGTTTCCGGTCGCGGTCGATTCGGCGTCGTTCGCCCAACGTTTCACGTTTCGCAATCCGGATGCGGACAATGCGATCGGGCTGACGGTGCAATACCTGCCGGGCACCGGCACCTCGCAGGCAACGGCAATCCTGTGCCCTGCGGTTGCCATCCCCGCGAACAGCCAGGCCGTGTTCAACAGCCTGCGTGCGCTGTGCCCGAGCCTGGCAATCGGAAACCAATTCGGCATCGTCTATGTGAATGAAAGCAGCACCACGCGCAAGCGCCCGTTTGCGGCGTTTTCCAGGGTAAGCAATCCGGCCGGCATCGGCTTCACGGTCGAGGCGTTCCCGGCACACACCTTTACCTCGGCCGACAGCGTCGTGACCGACATCCGGCGCATCGCGGCGTCTGGCGGGCAGCCTGCGTTCCAGACCAATTGCTTCATCGGCAAGATGAACAACGTCAACGTGACGGTGGGTACTTCCAGCGACGTGCTGGTGTCGGTCCGCGACAGCGCCGGCGCCCTGCTCGGCAGCACCACCACGTTTGCCGTCCTGCCGGGCCACTTGGTGCGGCTACTCGATGTATTCGCGGCAGTTGGCGCGCCGGCGGGCAACTACGACAACGCCCGCGTCACCTTCGAGGAAAGCGGCAGCGGCGAGCCGGGCATCCTGTCGTTCTGCACCGTGCAGGACAACACCAGCTACGGTGCCGACTTCCGCATCGCCAAGCAGGAGCGGGGCTTCAGCCAGATCTCGCTGACCCAGACGCCGGCGGCACAGGACGAGCACGTGCTGCGCGATTCCACGATCTCCAGCGACATGATCATGAGCGGGCTGCCCACCGGCCGTCCCTTCACGATTCCGTCAGGCGCGACGGGCATGAATACCCACGTCGTCTACTTCCGCCATCCTGACTACGTGCAGTGCGAGATCATCGATCCGGCCACCAATGTGCGCGCCTTGGCGACCTACGGCCTGGAAATGCGAATCATCGGCTCGGATGGCCTCATCCTCGCCGGCGGCAACGACGCCACGGGCTTCAACACGCTTTATCTGGGTGACAAATACCAGCGCAACAACGGCGCCAATACCCGATACACGATCGAAGTCGAGACCAACGGCCAGAACACCGCGGTCGCGCGGTCCTACAAGCTGCATTGCGTCAGCGGCAGCGGGCACACCGATGGCGACATCCTGCGTTACCAGGAAGCAGTCGTCCGGTTCTGAACGGCCAGCAACGGTATAACCAGCGCCCTCCCCTGTGGAGGGCGCTTTTTTGGGCAAGGAGTCCCATTTCCGGCATTCTGTCCCGGCGACGCGACGCACGGACAGCCCGGACTGTGATCGGGCGCAAGCCTCGAAAGCCACAGCCCCCTGTTCCCACTGGCGATATATGTAAATATGTCGACTCATCGAGATCCCCGGAGTCACCCCCGTGAACCCCTTCAAGTTCCTTGGTTTGTCCGCCGTGTGCCTTGTCGCAGCCCTCGCAAGCAGCCACGCGTCAGCCCAGTCCACCGACGGTTATCACTCCATCCAGGTGTTCCCGCTGGTTGTCGATACCACATCGTTCGCGCAGCGCTTCAGTTTCCGCAACCCGAACTCGACGACGCTGACCATCAAGACCGTCTTTTACCCGGCGACGAACTTCGCCTCCCAGTCGCCCCAGGCTTGCAATGACGTGGTCATCGCCCCGGGCAAGACGGCAACGGTCGACAGCCTGCGTAACCTGTGCCTGGTGACGAACGTCTCCTCCCTGCCCGCCGGCAGCCAGTTCGGCTACCTGTACATGACCCAGACGGGCAGCACACACCTGCCGTTCGCGGCGTTTTCCCGCTATTTCAATCCCGCGGGTGTCGGCGCCTCCGTTGAGGCGTTCCCGGCCGAGACCTTCACATCCGCCGACCTCGTGGTGAACGGTCTGCGCAGCATCGCCGCCACCGGTGGCCAGCCGACCTACCAGACCAACTGCTTCGTGGGCGTGCTCAACGAGACCTCGGCCTCGTCGGGTACGATCCACATCAATTACGCCTTGCGCGACAGCGTCGGCAACCTGATCGGCAACGCCGGCAGCCTGGACCTGACCCCCGGAAAGATCGTGCGCCTGCTCGACGTTTTCGCAGCAGTCGGCGCAGTCGGCAATTACAACGACGCGCAGTTCTACGTGGATGAGACCGCGCTGCCCGACCCGGGGCTGATTTCCTACTGCACAGTGCAGGACAACACCTCCTTCGGCGCCGACTTCCGCATCGCCAAGCAGGAAACCGCCGCCGGTGGCCAGGCCTATCCCGGCGACATTGTCGGCGCGCAGGACAACATCGCGGCCCGCAACACGCTGACCTCCGTGGATGCGATCGGTCGCACTTTCTCCATCCTGGCCGGCGCGAACGCGAATACGCACATCGTCTATTTCCGCCACCCGGATTTCGTGAGTTGCGAACTCATCGACCCGAACACCACCAGCACCCGCGTCCTGCCAAGCTACGGCCTCGAGATGCGGCTGCTCGACCCGAACGGGCTCGTGCTTGCGGGCGGCAACAACGTGACCGGATTCGGCGACGTCTATCTCGGCGACAAGGCCCAGCGCAACGGTGGTTCCAACACGCGTTACCGCATCGAGGTCGAGGACTCCGAAACCAATACCGGCGCCGTGCGTGCCTACAAATTGCACTGCCAGAGCGGCAGCGGCCACACGCTGGGCGACCTGATCCGCTACCACGACACCGTCGCGCCGTTCTGATCGCAGCGAAAGCGCGCGCCGTTTCGACGAACCAGGATCCGCCCGCGAGGGCGGATCTTTTTTTGCGTCCCGCCCGGCGCGCGGGCATGCGGGCGCCGGCCTCAGTGCAGGCGGCGAATGGTATATCCGCGCAGCGATGCGGACGCGCCTGCAGGCACGACGACGCGTACCTCGAGGTCACTCGCTCCGGGCTCTGGAACATCGAACACGAAGGCCGCGATCGCGCCGACCTTCGCCGGGGCGCCGGCCACTGGCGCGGCCGATGCCAGCACCCGCGAACCCTCCGCCATCGCCACGTCGACGCGGACGACACCCTCAGCATCGCTGCCCAAAACCTGTAGCTGGTAGGTGCCGGCGGGAACCGGGACGTACGGGCCGTAGGCAAGGAATCCCGCGCGCCCGTTGCCGACCAGGCCCAGGCCTTGGCGGCGGCGTCCGACCTGGGACAGCACGCGTGCATCGCGCGCCGCATCCACGGACAGGGTGCGCCCCGGGCTGAAGTCCACCGATTCCAGGCGATAGATCCATAGCGGCGCATCAACCGCCGTTGCGAGCGCCAGCGGGGGATGCGCGCTACGCACGAAGTTGCTGGCCCGCAGGCGGACAAAGCCGCTGCGCACGAAGCCCGGGGGCGTGATCGCCGATCCGGTGACGAGGAAAACCTGGTCATAAGCGCCAGCCAAGCCGCCCAGCAGTCCGAGTTCATCCAGTGATTGATTGCCGGCGGTCACCACGTTGCGTCCGAACATGTAGGCAAGCGGGGTCTTCAGTTCCTCGGGAGCGAATCCCTGGTCAGCACGACCGTCGAGCAGCAGCACGTCGCCGTCACCCGCGAATGCGGCGACGCGGCCGACACTGTCGAAGGCTCCGGCATTCTCGACCCGACCCAGTTGCGCCGACGACAGTGCAACGGCATACAGGCCGGACACCACCAGCACGGCAGCCAGGAAGCGCCGTGCGGTCGCGGCTTCCAGCCAGGCCAGGCAGCAGGTGACGAACAGCAGTGCGTACGGCACCAGCTCGCTCGACAGGTAGCGCGCGTAGTAGGGCTGGTAGGGAAGGACCCAGTTGAGCACCGCCGCGTAGGCGACGAAACACAGCAGAAAGGGCAGCAGCAGGCGTGCGCCCGGCGCGACCCAGCGGCGCTGGGCAAGCCACACGTACGCGATCGCGACCAGCGGGCACAGGTAGACCGCGGCAGCAACCAGACTGCCACTGGCCAGGCTCGCCCAGCCCAGCCCGGCGATGCCGGTGAACTGCACGAAGAAGGCATCGTGCAGGTAGCGCGTGCCGAATCCCAGTTGGTACAGCTTCCATGCGCCCAGTCCCAGCAGCACAAACAGGGCCGGCCCGAGCAATGCCTCCGCGCGCGGCACCATGGCGGCCAGGCGCAAGGCGACAGCGCCCCCGGCGGGCAGGCGCCACAGCAGCAGCGACGCAACGCCGGTCAGCCCCGCGAGTGCCAACAGCACGATAGGCCAAGTCGGCCCGATGGCGAGACCGAACATCTGGTCATACGACCAGATGGCATACGGGCGCGACCAAGTCAGGCCATAGAGGATCGAGACGACATACAACCCGATCGTCGCGTAAGCCCAGCGGCCAATCGCGCGGGCGCGTGCGACGTCCGGATCGAGCAGCGGTGTCAGCCAGGCCAGGGCAAACAGGATCGGCAGGTACATGAAGCCCGACACGCGGGTCAGGAACAGGCTGGCGAAACAGGCGGCCGACAGCCACAGCCAACGGCGTTGTCGCGCCCCGCTACCGGCCTGCGCATAGCGCGCGAGCCAGGTGAATCCGGCAAGCGAAAATCCAAGCGTCGGGATTTCTGCGAGTGGAAATTTCGAAAAGAAGGCGAGCAGCGGATTGACGGCGAACAACAATCCAGCGGCCAGGCCGACGCGTTCACTGCCGCTGAGCGCAATCGCCAGCCGCTGGAAGAACAGCACCGCAACCAGCGAGAGGAAGGTCAGCCCAAAGGTCGAGGCACCGAAGCCGAACAGACCACCGAAGATCGCCAGCCAGACCGGGAACAAGTGGTAGAACTGGAATACAAGTCCGGGTGTTTCGCCGGGAAGCGTATAGACGCCCGGCAGGAAGTTACCTTTGTAATTGTCGGCAATATAGGCAGCGCGCGCTGTGCTGCCAGACAGGCGCGACCATGCGGGATCGTCGACCGCGATGCCCTGGCTGCGCACGATGTGCGCGGCGACGTTGGTATAGACGCCCTCGTCCTGGCCGCCAAGCACATAGGGATACGGCACCAGGCGGAACAGCAGCGCCAGCAGCAGCACCGGCAGCAAGTGGCGCCAGCGCAGCGCCGGCGCATTGATCAAGGGCGCCGCAGGCGCAGCCTGCGTATCGGCTGCCCGAACTGCGAGGTGGTACAGCACGACCGCCAGCAAACCCATGACCAGGGCCGATTGCGCGACGAATCGGCCAACCAGCGCGAGGCCGAGGCCACACAGTCCGGTGGCGATGACGAAGACGGTAAGGCGTTCCAGCCACGCATCCGCCACCTCCGGCCATCGCGCCGTCGCATCGGCCGTCGCATCGGCCGTCGCATCCGCCTCGCGTGCGGCGCCTGCGGCGGCGAACCCGGTCACGGCCGAGGGCGGATGTCGTAACCTGACACAGCGATGCGCGACTTGGCGTCGACGCTGACGCGTACCTCGAGATCGTCTGCCGCGACCGGCAACTCGAAGGCGAGCACAGCGACCGCACCGCCCATGCCCGGGTTCGCCAGCGCCTCGGGTTCCAGGTCTTGCGCGGCGACCACGGTGGCTCCCCTGTCGCGCGCGATGTCGATGTGCAGTGGACCGGCGTGGCCCGGCTGCACGGAACCGAGTAACGCAACCTCATATCGGCCCGCGTCGAGGTGTGCATAGGGACCGTAAACCAGAAAGCCAGCGCGGCCGTCGGAAACAATTCCCAACCCGGGCGTACGCACACCCACCAGGCTGGCGATGCGCGGGTCATCGACGGTCAGCGACATGGTCGGTGCGGACGTTCCCTGCGACGTTGGACCCGCAGCCGGGATCGGCGCGGACACGGTCGGCGCGGGCCCCTCGCCCGGAACCGCGGGCCCGGGGACCGCAACGGCTGGCCGCTCCCCGCAAGCAGCAAGACACAGGCAGGCGCCGAGTGCGAGCCAGGATGCGGCATGGGATCGTCGTTGGGTCATGGCGGACTTCCTTGCTGGGAAAGCGAGTATAGACTGGCGCCGTCTCCGCACCGCCAGCGCGAGCCGCGGCGCGCCAACTCAGGTGGCAGCGTCGATGGAGTGCAGCTCGATGGCGTCGATCCGCAGGCCCACGGACTCCGATACCCACAGCCGTACCTCGAGGTCGAAGACGTCGCTGGCGAGCTCGAGCGTGTCCAGCAGAATCATTCCGCGTGTCGCATCGGCGGCCCGTATATCGCGGTGCGCCAGCCTGTTCCTGCCCTTTCCAACCATCACGTCGCAGTAGGCATCGCCGTCGTGTTCCCAGGCACCGCGGACCTCCAGGCGGTAGCGACCCGCCGGCAGGCTTGCGTACGGACCATAGACGAGGAAGCCCGCACGTCCGTCGCTGCGCAACGACTGTCGATCGCGCACGCCGACCTGCAGCAGGAGGCGGGGATCGCTGGCCGGAAACAGATAGCGCGGCCCGGGCATCCAGGTGGCGTCCCAGCCGCCATCCATCACCAGGGCGAGCAGCTGGCGCCTGCTCTCGGCCCAATTGATCTGGCGAACGCCTTCCGGACTGGGCGCTGCGCCGCGGCGAAACAGCGTGAGCCAACTGCGCAGTGCGGCGGCCAGGTCGTCGGCGGCATAGCCGGAAAACCAATATGCGTGTCCGGCGGCGATTTCCCGGAACACCGGCAGGTCGCGCGCCACGACGGCCAGGCCATGACGCGCCGCCTCGATGATCGGCAAGCCGAACCCTTCGCTTTCGGAGGCCATCAGCAATCCCGAGCTTCCGATGTAGAGCGCGCACAACTCGGCGTCGTTAGCAGACTCGAACCACTGCAGGCGCCGGCCGAACTCGGGATGCCGGCGCAGCTTCCTGGCGAAGTCATCCATCATCCAGCCAGGCTTGCCGACGATCGCCAGGTTCACCTGCTCGCCGCCGGCCCACAGTACTTCCATCGCAGCCAGTGCCTGCGCGTAACCCTTCCGCGGTTCGAGGGTACCCACCATCAGCAAGGTTGGTCGTGTCGAAAGCCAGTCCGGCGGCGGTGCCGCGCCGTGGCCGCTGACGGTGCCTGCATCGAGGTCCGCACCGAGGTGGAAATGACCCAAATGCAACGGACGCAGGCGCGATGGCCGCTCCTGGTCGCACCACTCGAGCAACTCCCTGGCCACGGCGGCGGAAATGCAGCACAGGCCGTCGGCCAGCCGCGCGATCACCGGGTACCACTGCCGGAACAATGGCAGGGCGTTTGGTTGCACAACATCCGGGCGCAACAGTGGCACCAGGTCATACACGACGAAGTACAGGGCGACGCCATGCCGGCGCCAGCGCGCAAGCAGCGCCTCCTGTCCGGGCACGAGATGTGCCGACAGGTCCAGGCCCAGGAAGACATCACCCTGGCGCGCGTCAACGACTGCGTCCTCCGGCGGCGGTCCGCCGCGGCCGAGCAGGCGGTGCACGAAGGCGCGCGCGTAACGGCAACTGCCATCGGCATCGAAGCGCATTGCGGCGACTTCGAACCCGGGCGGCGGCGCCTGCAGCAGTTCGCCCAGGATATTGCGCACCACGCGCTGGATGCCCGTACGCGCATCCCGCGCCGAGAGCTCCGACACGTCCAGCAGCAGCTGGCGAGGGCGGCCGGGAATGGACGTGTTGGTTGACTGCGCCGCGGCCAGGCGACGAAGCGCTGCGGCGCCGGGATCGTGCCCCGCAAGCTCACGCGCCAGTGCTCGCGATTGCCTGCCGATTGCGCCAAGCCTCGGGTCATCCCGGCCAGGCCCCGGGGCATCCATGACCGGATCCAGGTCCGGACCCGGGGCTGCGCCGGCCTGCCGCAGCGACCAGGCGGCGATCGCGTCCAGCGCGCGATCCGCGCTGGCTTCCCAGGAAAACAGGCGTACGCGTTCCTTGCCGTGCGCGATAAGCCGTGCGCGATACCCCGGATCGGACAGCGCCTGGCCGATTCGCTCCGCCATCGCGGCATCCGAGGTGGCATCGAACATCGCGTCCGGATATCCGATGACCTCGGGCAGGCTGCTGGTGTCGGCGGCGATCACCGGCGCGCCGCAGGCCATGGCTTCCAGTGCGGGCAGGCCAAAGCCCTCGCTGCGCGAGGGAAACACGTACAGCTCGCAGGCGTTGTACAAGCCGACCAAGTCGGCGTCGTTCACGAAGCCGACGAAGCGCAGCTCGTCGGCGGCCAGCCCGTGCTTGCGCGCCACCGCGTCGAGCTCGGCGCGGATCGTGCCGAGCGGCTCGCCGACCACCACCAGTTGACGCGACTGGCGCAACGACGGCGGCAGCGAGGCGTAGGCGCGGATCAATCCGGCCACGTTCTTGCGCGAGTCAAAGCCGCCGGCGTACATGACAAAGCTGCGCCACACGCCCAGGCGAGCGCGCAGCGCGACTTCGCGCGCGGAATCTGCCGGCAGCACCCGGAACAGCGGATCGGCGGCGCCCGAGATGTTGGCAAGGCGCGCATCGTCCAATCGCAACAGCGACTTGGCCTGGGACAGGCTGAATTGCGAAATCGCCAGGAGCAGATCAGCGCGGCGCAGGCTGCCCAGCTTGCGCTGGTACCACTTTCGGGTCGGCGGATTCTGCAGGTAGTCGGACTCCATCGCCAGCGGGATGAGGTCGTACAGCGTGACGGCCGTTGGCAAGACCGGGCCACTGGAGCGGCCGATCGAGGTTACGACTGGATCGTGCAGGCCTTCGAACAGGGAACTGACATGCACCAGGTCCGGGCGCAGGGTACGCAGGAAATCCTCGCGCAGCACTTCCGCCATGCGGATCCGCCATGGCTCGGGGGCCATGTACTCGCTGCCCGGAAACGGGTTGTCCCAAACCACGATGCGGTCCTGGGGCAGCAAGGCATCAAAGTCCGCGCGGATGTCCTCGATGGATTCCGGCAGCGCCCCGTTCAATGCGATCCAGAACTCATGCCCCGTGCCGCGGCCGATCATGGCCTTGGCGATACTGGCCGAATAGCGGCCGATGCCGCGCACCCGGCTGCCGAGGCTCTGGCATGCCTGCAGGTCGATGACGATGCGCATCGGTCAGCCCCTGCCCTGCTTGGGCGCAGGCACGACCGGGGCAAGACGCAGGATGCGTTCGGCATCTTCGGTCAATGCCATCGGCAGATCGTCTTTCAGCTCCGGCGCCGGTGGGCCGTACAGTCGCAGTTTCAGCCTGGCTGCGAGGCCGGGGAGGGGCCGGAGTGCAAGCGCCGTGGCACCACGCAGCAACCGATTGCGCGCCAGGGAGCGTGCCGACCGGGCGCTGACGTCGCTGGCCGCGGCCATCGGCAGCCGCAGTGCCCGCAAGGGCGCGGTCAGGCGCCAGGAGCGGCTGCCCATGAGGCCGGAATGTTCAGCCTGGAGCGCCGCGATCAGATCGGCCTGGCGCAGGATTTCGGCCGTCATCGCTGCGTTCGCGCGCTCGGCGCCGTGCAACTCCGCCTCAAGGTTGGGCACCAGCAACGACAACCGCGCGTGCGCCAGTCGCAGCGTCGCCACCTCGAGCTGCTGGCGCTGCGCCAGCGCCCCAGCGGAGGACAGATCCGCGGCCTGGGCAAGGATCCGCGCCGTCGCATCCTTCAATTTCGACTGCAGGAGCGCTGCAGTTTCCCCGGGTCGCGACTCGAGCATTGCCGCGTTGTCCAACTGCCCGGGGCGCGCGAAGTCATCCAGCGCGCTCGACGGTCCGAAGCGTCCCGCCAGGTCCGCGTGTTCGCGCGCCAGGTAGAAGCGGTTGTTGCCGTCGTCATAGGCGAAATCGTAGTCGTGACCGAGCAGCGCAGGTTCCCAGTCCGGACCGGCGGGCACACGCGACTCGGGCATGGCCGCCACCACCACGATCCAGGGTCGCAGTATGCGGAAGGACAAACCGCGCAAGACCTCCAGTTCCGCGCCCGCCGCGTCGATCTTCAGGAAATGCACGTCCGCCATGCCCGCGACAGCGAAGATGGCATCCAGGGTCTGTACCGCAACTTCCGATTCGTGCACCAGCAGGCCGGCTGCGCGATGACGCGCGGCCAGGTCCGCGCGGACGGTCGACAGGCCGGTGCCCTGGACCTCGTAGAGTCGCAACGTGCCGGCATGGTCACCGGCGGCAAGGCACAGGTTGAGATCGTCCGGACGCGCCGCCAGCAGACGCCGGTGCCAGTGCTGCACTGGTTCGATGTTGATACCGCGCCATCCGCGTTCGTAGAAGGCACAGGTGACCGAATCGACGCGGGGGTCCTGCGCGCCCACGTCGACGTAGCTTCCCCGCACCACGTCGGCCAGCACGCGTGCGAGCACCAGGTCCTCGCGGTTCTGCGCGTAAGACATCGAGTTCATGCAGCGAGCCAGGGCATGCAGCGAGCCATGTCAGGAAGCGAGCCGGGGCATGGAAAGATCGGTGGCGCCACACTGCAGTTCGATCACGGCAATCCTGGGGTCGGAGGTCGACGTCGCGGCCTCGCGTTGGCCGCAAGGATAACTGCCGCACAGCGCGAGACCCAAACCGGTCAAGCGTGGACAGGCTGCTCTGCGACCCCGATCGCGAGCAGGAGAGCGTGGGCGCTGTCGCGCCAGCTGCGCACTGCAGCCACTTCAGGCATGGCGATGGCGCCGCTTTCCCAACGTCGCAGCCAGTCTTCGATTGCCGCCCGCAACTGTGCCGGCGACTCGCCGCTGAAATAGTCGACGCCGGTGCCTCCGACCTCGCGAAACACCGGCAGGTCACGCGCCAGCACCGGCAGGCCATGCGCGGCCGCCTCCACCAGGGGCAGGCCGAAGCCCTCGCCCCGGGACGGCGCCAGCAAGGCGGTGCTTTCCCGGTAGGCCGCTGTCAGGTCGGCATCGTCAGCGGCGTCGATCCAAAGCAGGCGCTTGCCGGCCTCGGGATGGTTGCGCAGCCGGTTGGCGAGCCGATGTTCGCCCCAACCGTAGCGCCCGGCGATCAGCAACTGCGCCTGGCTGCCGCCTGCCCACAGGGCCTCGAATGCAGCCAGGGCCTGGGCGTGGCCTTTACGTGGCTCGATCGTCCCAACCACGATGAAACGCGGTTGTCCGGGTGCCAGGCCCGGTAGCCGGCGCACCGGCAGCAACCAGCCCTCGAGGTCGGCGCCGAGCCGGAAATTGCAGATCGCCGGCGCACGCACGCCGCCGCGCGCCTGGTTTGCGTCGCGCAAGGCATCGGCAACAGTGCGGGAAATGCACAGTGCCTGGTCCGCCTGGTCCAGAACGAGGTCGAGCCAATCGGCGAAGCGCGCTGGCACGCCGGGCGGGAACCAGGACGGATTGCTGAGTGGCAACAGGTCGTACACCACCACGCTCAGCCGCACGCCGCGCGAGCGCAGTTCGCGCCAGGCTGGACGGAGCTGCTCGACGCGGTCGCGCAGCAGGTCCAGCGCGAGCAGGCGGTCGCCGGGGCCAGCCAGCACCGGCGTGTCTTCGCCGGCATCGGCCGCGTCCATGCCGAGCATCCGTGCGAGGAAGGCGCGTGCGTGCACATAGCCACCAGTGGCGGCCAGGCGCACCGGTTCGGTGCGCAGTCCGGGCGCAGGCGCAAGCAGCAACTCGACCAGCAGGCGGCGCACGACACGCTGGATCCCGGCGCCGTGGTCTTGCAGCGCCAATTCGGTCACGTCGACCAGCAGGCGCGGTCCCGGACCGGTGTCAGTGCCACGACGCGTGGCAGGCAGGAGCACGCCGACGCGCTGCATCAGCAGGCGCGCCGGATCGGCCAGGACCCGGCCGTTTCCGCTGGCCGCGGGCTCCAGCGCAGGCAGGGTGGCCAGCGACGGCAGCAATCGCGAGCGCAGGGTGCGCAGCGGTTTGGTCAGGCGCCAGCTCCGGCTGGCATGAATATCCGCCAGCTCGGACTGCAGATCGAGGTTGCGCTGCTGCTGCTCCTGCAGGGCGAGCAGTGCGAGCGCAAGCCGCCGTGCAACCTCGGCTGTGGGTTCGTCGCCCGGTCCGGTCTGCGTGTCGGTCTGTTGCATGGAGTCTCGCGAGTTGCGTTGCGACGGTGGCGAGCTTGTTCCGCCGCGATCGCCGACGTGGAGCGGGTGAAGGGAATCGAACCCTCGTCAGTTGCTTGGGAAGCAACAGCTCTACCATTGAGCTACACCCGCTGGTTGGCACGATTATGGCCCCGGCCCCGGGTCCCCGCAAAGCGATATCCTTCGCCGATGAAACTGATCGTCAATGGCAACACGCGCGAGTTGCCCGCGCCGCAGACCGTGGCCACCCTGCTGGTGGCCGAGGGTCAGGCAGGCCGCCGGCTGGCGGTCGAGGTCAACCGCGAGATCGTGCCGCGCAGCCGCCATGCCGAGCATCCGCTGCACGACGGCGACCAGATCGAGCTGATCCAGGCCATTGGCGGGGGCTGATCGGCCGCGTTTGCGACATGTCATGAATGGCATGTCGCGCGGCCGATCAGGCCGGCGCCGGGAGCGCCGGCAGGCGCCATCCACCAGGGATGGTTGGTTGCAGGGTCTGTGTGCCGCACACATCACAACCAGCGCAGCAGTCCTTGGGTCCAGCATCCAATCCGCGCCATAATTGCCCGATGCAATCCTCTACCCCGCTCGACGACCCGCTGATCATCGCGGGCAAGCCCTATCGTTCGCGCCTGTTGACCGGCACCGGCAAGTTCCGCGACTTCGAGCAGACCCGCGCGGCCAGCGATGCCGCCGGCGCGCAGATCGTCACTGTCGCGCTGCGCCGCATGAACCTGGGCCAGGACGCCAACGCGCCCAACCTGCTCGATGTGCTGCCGCCGGACCTGTTCACCATCCTGCCCAACACCGCCGGTTGCTACACCGCCGAGGATGCCGTGCGGACCTGCCGTCTCGCACGCGAGCTGCTCGACGGACACAAGCTGGTGAAGCTTGAAGTGCTCGGTGATCCGAAGACCCTGTATCCCGATGTCGTGCAGACCCTGCAGGCCGCCGAGATCCTGGTTGCCGATGGCTTTGACGTGATGGTCTACACCTCCGACGATCCCATCCTGGCGCGGCGCCTGGAAGCAATCGGCTGCGTCGCAATCATGCCGCTGGCGGCGCCGATCGGTTCAGGCCTGGGCATCCAGAATCGCTGGAACCTGCTGGAAATCGTCGAGAACGCCAAGGTGCCGGTGCTGGTGGATGCCGGCGTCGGCACCGCCTCGGACGCCGCCATCGCGATGGAGCTGGGTTGCGACGGCGTGCTGATGAATACCGCCATCGCCGGGGCGAAGAATCCGGTGCTGATGGCCAGCGCGATGCGCAAGGCGGTCGAAGCCGGCCGCGAAGCCTTCCTTGCCGGACGTATCCCGCGTCGACGCCACGCCGACGCCTCATCGCCTGCGGACGGATTGTTTTTCTGAGCGGCATGCCCGCCGAGCCGGCCCCCGAACCCGGCCCGGTCCGGCGCGCCATCCGCAGCTATGTGCTGCGCCAAGGCCGGATGACCGGCGCGCAGAGGCGCGCATTCGACGATCACTGGGCAACCTATGGGCTTGACTACGCCGGTTCGACCCGGGACTTCGACGCGGTGTTCGGGCGGCACGCAGGGCGCGTATTTGAAGTTGGATTCGGAAATGGCGAGCAACTTGAATTCGCGGCGCGCCATGAACCGGCGCGCGATTTCATCGGCGTCGAAGTGCATGGTCCAGGCGTTGGGCGCGTGCTGAATGCGCTGGCGGCCGGCGCGCTGGGCAATGTGCGGCTGTACCAGCACGACGCGGTCGAAGTGTTGCGCGATGAAGTTGGCGATGCTGCGCTTGATGAAGTGCGGATCTACTTTCCCGATCCGTGGCACAAGAAGAAGCACAACAAACGGCGCATCGTGCAACCGGGCTTCGTCGGGTTGATCTGCGACAAGCTGCGGCCCGGCGGCTTGCTGCACTTGGCCACCGACTGGGAAGCCTATGCCGAACACATGTGGGACGTGCTCGATGCCGAGCCGCGCCTGCACAACACCGCTGGCCCGCGCGGCGCGGTGTCGCGTCCCGACTGGCGCCGCCAGACCCACTTCGAAACCCGCGGCCAGAAACTCGGCCACGGCACCTGGGATCTGCTGTACCGGCGCGCCTGACGCCGGCCACCACCATGGGAACCGACCTCACCCTGACCCGCGACATGATGCTGGTGCTCGGTCTGGTCGCGTTCACGATGACCATGTTCATGTTCGAGCGCATCCGCAGCGATGCGACGGCATTGGTCGTATTGGTCGCGCTGGGTGTAACCCACCTGGTACCGGGCAACGAACTGTTCGCGGGTTTTTCCGGTAACGCGGTCATCTCGATCATTGCCACCATGATCCTGGGCGCCGGGCTCGACCACACCGGTGCACTGCATCGGCTGGCGTCGTGGTTGCTGCGCCGGTCCAAGGGCGTCGAAACCCGGCTGGTGCTGTGGACCTCGGCGGTCGCCGGCCTGATGTCAGGCTTCATGCAGAACCCGTCGGTGACCGCGTTGTTCCTGCCGGTCGCCTCGCGCCTGTCATCGCGCACCGGCGTGAGCCTGCCGCGCCTGCTGTTGCCGCTGGCCGCGGCGATCGTGATGGGCGGTGGCCTGACCATGGTCGGCAATTCGCCACTGCTGCTGCTCAACGACCTGGTGCTGTCGGCGAACCGCAACCTGCCTTCGGGCGTGGCGACGCTGACTGCATTCCCGATGTTCCGTCCGCTGCCGATCGGCCTGACGCTGCTGATCGCCAGCCTGCTGTACTACCGCTACCCGGGACGCAAGTGGCTGCGCGACGCCGAGGAAGGCAAGGACGCGGTGACGCCGGCGCGCACCGAGAGTTACTTCGCCCAGGCCTACGGCATCGAAGGCGACGTCTATGAATTGACCGTGGGCGCGGAAAGTCCGCTGGTCGGCATGTCGATCGGCGAAGCCGAGGCACAGTCCGGCGCGCCACTCTACCTGGCGCTGCTGACCGGCACCGAGGCGCGCCTGTCGCCGCCGGCCGACCAGATGATCTGGGTGGGCAGCGTGATCGGCGTGATGGGCGGGCGTGACGCCGTGCAGACCTATGCGCAGGCCAACCAGCTCAAGCTGTCGGCGCGGCTGCGCAACTTTGCCGACCTGTTTGACCCCAGCCGCGCGGGCATTTCCGAAGCCGTGGTGCCGCCGACCTCGCAGTTCATCGGCCGCACCCAGGCGCAATTGCAGTTGCGCAAGCGCCACGGCATCAGCCTGTTGGCGATCAACCGCGAGAAGAAGGTCTTCCGCGCCGACATCCGCCAGCTGCCCTTGCGCGCCGGCGACATGCTGGTGTTCCACAGTGTCTGGAGCGACCTGGCGCAGGCCGGCGTGAATCGCGATTTCGTCGTGGTGACTGATTACCCCAAGCAGGAACAGCGCCCGCATAAATTGAAACTGGCGATCGTGCTGTTCGTGGCGGCAATGGCGCTGGCGCTGAGTACCCTGCTCCCGGTGCCGCTGGCGCTGATGGGCGGCGCGGCGGCGATGATTGTCACCGGCGTGCTGAACATGGATGAAGCCTACGCGGCGGTGAGCTGGAAAACGGTTTTCCTCATGGCCTGCCTGATCCCGCTCGGCTACGCGATGGATTCCACCGGCGCAGCCAGCTGGGTGGCGCAGCAGGCACTCGAGCGCTTCGGTAGCGGTATGCCGGTGTGGGGATTGCAGGCCGCAATCGCCCTGCTGACCATTGCCTTCAGCCTGGTGATCGGCAATGTCGGCGCGACCATCGTGATGGTGCCGATGGCGATCAATATCGCGTTGGCTGCGCAAGGAAAGCCGCTGGCGTTTGCGATGCTGGTGGCCTTGTCGGCATCCAACAACTTCCTCAGCCAGTCCAACCCGGTGATGTCGATGATCGCCGGACCTGCCGGCTACCGCCCACGTGATATGTGGCGGACCGGCGCACCGCTGACGCTGGCCTATCTGGTGATCACGCTGTTGGCGGTCAATCTGCTGTTCTAGGGCGGCTCGGAAACCACGATCTGCCCGTCGCCAAGGTCCTGCACGACCAGCGCACGCAGGCGCTCACCGATGCAGGGTCCCGCCACGCAGCGGCCGTCGCTCAACCGGAAACTGGCGCCGTGCGCGGCGCAGACCAGATTCCCCCGGTCAATCAGGAACTTGCCCGGTGCATAGTCCAGGCGGCGCCCCTGATGGGGGCAGACATTGCGCCAGGCGGAAACCCGGTCACCGTCACGATGGATGATGATCGCGTCACGTTCGCCACCAATATCCACTTCTTTCCCGACGATCTCGCCATTTGGCAAGTCGGAACGCCGGATTAACGAAGCGTTGACACTTTCGTCCGGGGCCATGGCCATACTCCGTTTCCCCGGCAAGTTTGGCACGACCCCCATGCCCCTGTTCGTCCACCGCATCTTCCACTATGCGCCCAGCAAGCCGCGCCACCCGCTGCTGCGCGTGCTGATCGGCCTGCTCGGCCTGGTCCTGTTGGCCGGGCTGGTGGTTGTCGGCCTGTTCGTCGGCCTGGGGATGCTCCTGTTTGCCGCCGCGCGCCGCATGCTCAGCGCGCCTGCACCGATCGCGCATGTTGCCACGGGCGAGCGTGTGATCGATGGCGAATATGCAGTGATCCAGAAGCCGCGAACCCAGCTCGGCGTGCATTGATCCCGCGTTAGACTCGGGTTTTGCCGCCGAGCATTCCATGCCCGAGTTCGCGTTCTCGACCATCCCCGTTGCCAGCGTCCCGATCGACGGGAGCGCTGCGCTGTTTCCGGTGCACAGGATTTATTGCGTCGGCCGCAACTTTGCCGAACATGCGCGCGAGATGGGCGCCGAAGTCGATCGCGGCACGCCCGTCTTCTTCATGAAGCCCGCCGATGCCGTGGTGATCGACGGCAACGTGCCCTATCCCACCGCAACCGCCGACCTGCACCACGAAGTCGAGCTGGTTGTCGCGCTCGGGCGCGACGCCGATGGCGTGGTTCCCGTTGCCGATGCACTCGACCTGGTGTTCGGATACAGCGTGGGGCTCGACCTGACCCGCCGCGACTTGCAGGCGCGCGCGAAGGACAAGCGCTTGCCCTGGGATACCTCCAAGGGTTTCGATGCCTCGGCGCCGCTCGCGCCGATCGTGCCGGTTGCCCGCACTGGACGCGAGCCTGCCGGCAGGCTCTGGCTCGAGGTCAACGGCGGGCTGCGGCAACAGGCACCGCTGTCGGAGATGGTGTTCGGCGTCGCCGAGATCATCCACGAACTGTCGGCGCTGTTTGCACTGCGGGCGGGTGACCTGGTGTTCATGGGCACGCCCGCGGGCGTCGCAGCGCTGTCGCGCGGCGACCGGTTCCGCGCCGGCGTCGATGGCATCACTGAATTTTCCGGGCAGATCCTGCAATAGGATCCGCCAGCACTTTCACCACCAGCACTTTCACCACCAGCAGCGGAGCAATGCGATGGGGATGATGTCAGAGTTCAAGGAATTCGCGATGCGCGGCAACGTCATCGACCTTGCGGTCGGCGTGGTCATCGGCGGCGCCTTCGGCAAGATCGTCACATCGCTGGTCAATGACGTGGTCATGCCGATCGTCGGCAAGCTGCTTGGCGGCGTCAATTTCAGCAAACTTGCGCTCGAGCTCACACCTGCAGTGGTGGGGCCGGATGGCAAGGAAACTGCGGCCGCGGTACTGCTGCGCTACGGTGCCTTCATCCAGAGCATCGTCGATTTCCTGCTGATCGCCTTCGCGATCTTCGTTGCCGTCAAGGCCATCAATCGCATGCACCACAAGGAAGAAGCCGCCCCGGAAGCGCCCGCCGCGCCAGCCGCGGACATCGTCCTGCTGACCGAAATCCGCGACGCACTGCGATCGCGCTAGAATTTGCCCACCGTTCAACGACAGGCGCCGCAGTTTCCGGCGCCTGTTGCATTACCGCCCCGGAGAACCGCATGCCGAAGCTTCGCACTCTCTCGCTCGTCCTGGCTTGCTGCCTTGGCACTGCGACTGCACAGGCCGCCGCCGGCCTTGATCCGCACAGCCTGGCCAATGCGCGCAAGCTCGCCGCCGCTGCGGACACCGATACCGGCGCCTACGCTATCGTCGAAGGCCTGACCACCGAGATCGGACCGCGGCTGGCGGGATCGGAGGCATTCGACCACGCGATCGACTGGGCCCAGGCGCGCTTCAAGTCGCTGGGCTATGACCGCGTCTATCGCGAACCGGTGAGCTTCCCGCAATGGGTGCGCCGCCACGAGTCGGCTGAAGTGCTGTCGCCCTTCCCGCAGCGCCTGGTGATGACGGCGCTCGGTGGCAGCGTCGGCACCGGTGGCAAGCCGATTGACGCCGAAGTTGTGGAGTTCGCCACGCTCGATGCGCTCAAGGCAGCGCCGGAGCATTCGCTGGACGGCAAGTTCGCCTACATCTCCAATCGCATGGAGCGCTTCAAGGACGGCCACGGATACGGACCCGCCGTGGCCGCGCGCAGTGGCGCCGGCGAGGCCGCCAAGCGAGGCGCCATCGCACTGCTGATCCGTTCGATCGGCACCGACCACGACCGCATGCCGCACACCGGCGGCACGCGCTACACCGATGGCGTGACGAAGATCCCGGCAGCGGCACTGTCCAATTCCGACGCCGACCTGCTGTCGAACATGATCCGCCGCGGCAAGCCGGTGCGCGTGCGCCTGGACATCGATGCCGAGTGGACCGGCAAGACCGTGCAGGCCTACAACGTCATCGGCGAAATCCGCGGCCGCGGCAAGCTGGCCAATGAAGTCGTCGTGATCGGCGGCCACCTGGATTCCTGGGACCTCGGCACCGGCGCAATCGATGACGGCGCTGGCGTAGCGATCACCATGGCCGCGGGTGCAATGATCGGCAAGCTCGACAAGCGTCCGATGCGCACCATCCGCG
Organism: Lysobacterales bacterium; assembly: GCA_038236425.1. Classification (GTDB taxonomy): domain Bacteria; phylum Pseudomonadota; class Gammaproteobacteria; order Xanthomonadales; family Xanthomonadaceae; genus Arenimonas. The sequence continues at coordinate 34,167 of JBBRZU010000001.1, read as the reverse complement.
TGATCGCCTTCGCCAACGAAGAGCAGGGCCTGTACGGCGGCCGCGCCTACGCGGAAACGCACAAGGTCGAGCTCGATGCACAACAGCTCGGTGCCGAAAGCGATTTCGGCGGCGGCCGCATCTATCGCTTCAGCGCCAACGCGTCGCCCGAAGCGCGCCCGGTCATCGACCAGATCGCAACCATCCTGGAACCACTCGGTATTGCCTACGAACTTGGAATAGGCGGTGCCGGTCCCGATATCGGCCCATTCGCCACCCTCGGAATGCCCTGGGCGCAACTGGCGCAGGACGGCACCAACTACTTCGACTATCACCACACCGCCAACGACACGCTCGACAAGATCGAGCCGAAAGCGCTCGACCAGCAGGCCGCTGCTTACGCTGCGATGGCATACGCTGCGGCGCAATCGCCGGTGGACTTCGGGCGCTCGTCGTCACCTGGCGCCGAATAGTTCGTCGGCCGCTACGTACGAACTGGCGCGCGCCGCGATCACGGCACCCCTCCGTCGCTACGTATGAACTGGCGCGCGCGCGATTGCGTGGGGGGTCCTGCCCGCCCACTCGAACGTCCATGTTCCAGTGGGCTCGTCGGCCATCCATGGCCTTTGGCAGGACCCCCCACGCACTCGCGCGACCTCGTTCGGGCGCAACGCTTCGGCCAACTTCCGCATAGCCGGGGCTTCGAAGCGTCACGCGTCAGGCCGCACGCCCGTCGCTCGTCGCTGCAAAAGCAAGAGCAAAGCAACGCAACAGCGACAGCAGTGCACCGCAGTGCACCGCAGTGCACCGCAGTGCACCGCAGTGCACGTTGCCGCGGTCCGACGAAGCGCGGCGATGACGTGCGGCGGGGCAGCCCGGAGTGGCGAAGCGGGGTAGTGGTGCGAAGCGCGGCGCGCGCCAGTTCGTACGAAGCGACTTGCCCGGCGGCTCGTACGGAGCGAGTCGCGCTACGGAGCGACGCGTGTCAGTGCTGGCGGCGCCACTCGGATAGCAGCACCGCGGTAGCCGCAGCGACGTTGAGGCTGTCTACCGCGCCGGTGCCAGGAATCGACAGGCGCAGCCGGCTTGCTTGCGCGAGCGCCGGGTCCACGCCGGTTTGCTCGGCGCCCATCACCAGCACCAGGCGCGACGGCAGGCGTGCGCCATGCAGGGGTTCGCCGCCGCGCACGACGGTCGCTGCGAGCACGAAGCCGGCGGACTGCAATTGCGCCAGGGCGTTGTCGGTGCGGCCGAGTCGCACCAGCGGTACCGCCTCGGCGCCACCTTCTGCGACGCGTGCAGCGGCGCCGGAGAGTGTGAGCGTGGAGAACTTCGGCATCAGCAGGCCGGCGCTGCCAAAGTGCGCAGCACTACGGAGCATGGCCCCAAGGTTATGCGGATTGCCGACGCCATCGAGCCACAGCGCAAGCTGCGGCCCCGGGGCAAGCGCACGCAACCAGTCCGACAATGTCTGTTCTTCCGGTGGCATCGCGCCAAACACGACGCCTTCGTGGTGCTGGCTGCCGCTGAGCCGCTCCAGGTCACCGGACTCGACGATGGTGTAGCCGAGACGCTGCGCGGCACACCAGGCCAACACTTGCTTCAGCACCGGGATGCGCGATTCGAGCAGCCACAATTTGCGCAGCGCTTCGGGCCGATGCCGGAACAACGCCAGGCAGGCGTTGACGCCGTAGTAGCGCTGCTCTTCCGGTGGGCCCTGCTCGGCTGGCTCTGCGCGCGGTGCCGATTCGCTGCGCGTGCCGTGTCGCGGTGCCGATTCGCTGCGCGTGGCGTGGCGCGGCGGTGGTGAATCTTCGCGGGTGCCGGGCCTGGTGGCAGGCCTGCCCTGCGCAGCGGCGGCGCGCTCACGGGCGCGCTTGTCCATGCGCTGCTTGGGTGGGCCGCGGTAGGGCGAATCGGAAGGTGGGTCACGATCGGTCATGCGCGGATCATCTCGAGGCTCAGCGGCGAGTGTAGTCCAGCCACTCAGCCGCCGTGCGAACGGTCCACCGATGCAAGCTCGGCGTCGAGCTTGATCAACGCCCGCGTGCGCGACTCCACCGAGTCGTTGAATCGCGCCATCATCAGCCAGTGCGTCGGCGCAACGATAAACCCCGGCATGGGCCGGGGTTTCGGGCTGCAGTGGCGGGCCGTATGGCCCAACGTGGCGGGTCGTGTCAGGCGGCCGAATCCCACTGGCCAAGTGCGGCCTGGCCGTTGTCACGGGCGCGGGCAAACACGGTCTGCTGGGCCACGGCGATGTTGCCGGTCAGGTCCTTCGACCACAGCTTGAGCGCGGCCGACTGCATCGCCCGGCCATAGCTGAAGCTCAGCGGCCACGGCAGCGCGCCGTACTGGTTCATGGCATTGAGGTGGGCGGTGGCGTCGTGGTCGGACTGGCCGCCCGACAGGAAGACGATGCCCGGCAGCGACGCCGGCACGGTGCTGCGCAGGCAGCGCAGTGTCATCTCGGCCACTTCGTCCACGCTGGCCTGCTCGGGGCAATCCCTGCCCGAGACCACCATGCTGGCCTTGAGGATGGTGCCCTCGAGCATGACGTTCTGGTCGTACAGTGCGGAGAACAGCGAGCGCAGCACCACTTCGGTCACTTCATAGGCCACGTCGATGTCGTGGTCGCCATCCATCAGCACCTCGGGCTCGACCATCGGCACGATGCCCGCTTCCTGGCACAGCGCTGCATAGCGTGCCAGCGCATGGCTGTTGGCTTCGATGCAGGTGCCGGAGGGAATGTCGTCACCGATATGGATCACTGCGCGCCACTTGGCGAAGCGCGCGCCCAGCAGCGCATATTCGCGCAGGCGATCGCGCAGGCCGTCGAGGCCCTCGGTCACCACTTCGCCCGGGAAGCCGGCCAGCGCCACCGGTCCCTTGTCCACCTTGATGCCCGGCAGGATGCCGGCGTCGGCCATCACGCGCGCGAAGGGAATGCCTTCGCGGGTGGCCTGGCGCAGGGTTTCGTCGTACAGGATCGCGCCGGAAATGTAGTCCGACAGGTTCGGCGTGGTCAGCAACATCTCGCGATAGGCGCGCCGGTTTTCCTCGGTGCACTCGATGCCGACACCGTCGAAGCGCTTCTTGATGGTCGCGTTGGACTCGTCGATCGCGATGATGCCGCGGCCGGGCGCAACCATCGCCTGGGCAGTTTCGGCAAGAAGGTCGATGCTCATGTGGCGGCTCCAGGCATGGGGGAAACCGCCATTATACGCAGCCAGCCGGGGCCACCCGCGCCCTTAGATGCCGGTTCCGCGCATCACCTGGGCGCGATCCACCCGGCCCTTGTTGAGGTCACCGCGGCGGCGGTAGGAATCCTCCTGGGCGCGACGGACGAAATCGGGCAGATTGGCGATCGCGCAGCGCGCACGCACCGCCGCCCGGTCACCACCGGCGGCCGGGAAGGCGAACGTGGTGGCGGTGAAGATCGACACCGGCTTGGCTGCCATCGACGGCGCGGCCGTGAAGCTGTGCTGCATGGTCGCGGCAACGGCGGTGCGGGAATAGACCGAATAGGCGGCAGAGTCCGGGATGCCGCGCGGATGCTTGCTGCCCCAGCTGCGCAACAGGGCGTAGTCGGAGGTGGTGCCGTCCGCCTTGACCATGTAGCCCAGGCTCACGCAGACGTCTTCGGACGCGTCGGGTGCGGAGACCGGCAGTGCCGGCTCGGTCATCGGTGACTTGGGCTGCCAGTAGGTGGCCGCTTCGGATTCGCTGACGGTGGCGGGCCGGTCGGTCTGGTCCCTGACGGGGACCTTTGCCTGTGCGACCGAGGCCAGGGCAAGGACCAGCAAAGCGGGAAGAAGTCGGGGCGCAATCTTGTTCATCGGACAAGCCTCATGCGTGGTGCGTGCTTTGTAGCACGCACCTACGCCGGCTTGCGCAGGCCGGAAGTCATAATGCAATCAGCGTCGACCGCTGCCGGTATTGGGTACTACGGCGCGGATCGCATCCGTCGCCGGACGGCGATCGATGCTTGCCTTGTTCAGGTCGCCACGGCGCCGATAGGAGTCTTCCTGCGCGCGACGGACGAAATCGGGGAGGTTCTTGATCGCACAGTGCGCGCGCATCGATTCCCGGTCGCCACCGGCCTGCGCCGGAAATGCGAATGTGGTTGCGGTGAATATCGAGACCGGCTTGTTGCCCATGGACGGCGCGACGGTGAATTTGCGCTGCATGCTCGCGGCGACGGCAGTCCTGGAGTAGATCGAATAGTCGGCTGAATCCGGGAGGCCCTTGGCATGCTTGCTGCTCCAACTGCGCAGCAAGGCGAAGTCGGATGTGGTTCCGTCCGGCTGGACCACATAGCCCAGGCTGACGCAGACGTCTTCCGACTGATCAGGCGCCGGCGTCGGCAGCGCCGGTTCGGACCTCGGGGCTGCGGGTTGCCAGTAGTTGACGGCGTCGGATTCGCTCACGATCGCCGGCTGGTCGCTCTTCGCCTTGGGCGGTTCCTTCGCCTGTACGGCAATGGCCAGGGCAAGCAATGGCAATGCGAACAGGATGCGACTGATGGTGCTGTTCATGACGTCGTTCCCTTCTGAAGGTAGTGCGCGCCCTTTTCTAGCACAAGGCAAGACTTCTTGCCCGCATGGGCGCGGGCTTCAGAGCAACTCGCCAAGCCCCTCGGCACGGCCCTGGGCACCAACGCGCAGCAGGCGCAAGGTATTGGTGCTGCCGTGGGTTTCCATGTGGTCGCCGCTGGTGATCAGCACGCGGTCGCTCTCGGACAGCAATCCCAGCTCGAACAGCTTGGCAATCGCACCCCGCGCCGCCTCGCGGGTGGGCAAGCCACGGCTGTCGAAGGCGACCGGGAACACATCGCGCATCATCGCCATCTTGCGACGGGCACCATCGTGGCGCGACAAGCCGAAGATGGGTACCGAGGATCGGAAACGCGACAGGAAGCGCGCGGTGCCGCCGGACTCGGTCAGCGCGAGCATGGCCCGCACTTTGGTGTGCTCGGCCAGGAACATGCCGGCCATGGCGATCGCCTGGTCGGCGCGCTGCAATTCACGCGGCGCCGCCTCGAAATCGGTTTCGTGGTCGAACTGGCGTTCGGCGCCCAGGCAGATGCGCACCATCGCCTCGACCGCCTTGACCGGGTAGCTGCCGGATGCGGTTTCAGCCGACAGCATCACCGCGTCGGTACCATCAATGACCGCGTTGGCAACGTCAAGCACTTCGGCCCGGGTCGGGATCGGGTTATCCACCATGGACTGCAACATCTGCGTCGCGGTGATCACGATCCGGTTGCGCTCAAGGGCGGTGCGGATGATCTTCTTCTGCAAACCTGGCAGCTCGGCGTCGCCGATCTCCACGCCCAGGTCGCCACGGGCGACCATCACCACGTCCGAAGCGATGGTGATCGCATCCAGGTTCTCGATTGCCTCGGCGCGTTCGATCTTCGCGACCATCGCTGCATCGCTGCCGGCGGCGACGGCGAGCGCGCGCGCCTCATCCATGTCGGCTGCCGACCGGCAGAACGACACCGCGATGAAATCCACGCCGAGCTTGGCGGCGATCTTGATATGCGCCTGGTCCTGCTCGGTGAGCGCGCCCAGTGACAGTCCGCCACCCAGGCGGTTCAGCCCCTTGCGATCCGACAGTGAACCGTCGGTCATCACCGTCGTGTGCACCAGGTCGCCAGCCACTTCTGTCACCCGGAGTGAAACCAGTCCATCGTCGAGCAGCAGGACATCGCCCGCGTGCACATCGCCGACCAGGCCGAGGTAGCTCACGCCGACCGAGCGTGCATCGCCCGGTGGGGAATCCGCACGGCAGACCAGTGTGAAGGGGTCGCCTTCCTTGAGCGCGACCTTGCCCGCGGCGAATTTCTCGATGCGGATCTTCGGGCCCTGCAGGTCGGCCAGGATGCCGACCTCGCGCCCGGCGCGCTGCGCCGCCGCGCGCACCTCGGCGACGCGTGCACCGTGCTGCTCCGGTGTGCCATGGGAGAAATTGAGCCGCACCACGTTGACACCGGCGCGCACCAGTTCGTCGAGTACACCGGGGGCGTCGGTGGCCGGGCCCAGAGTGGCCAGGATCTTGGTGCGGCGCAAATCGGGAGTCATTGGCATCGCCTTGAATGAAGCTGAAAAACTACCATAGCCCAGCGGCGGACGCGCCGTCAGGCGCTGCGCGCCTCGAGCGCGACTACCGCCGGCAGTGGTTTGCCCTCGCAAAACTCGAGGAAGGCGCCGCCACCGGTGGAGATGTAGCCGATCCCTGCCGCCACGCCGTACTTGTCCACGGCCGCCAGGGTGTCGCCGCCGCCAGCGATGGAAAATGCATCCGAGGCGGCGATGGCCTCGGCCAGTGCGCGGGTGCCGGCGCCGAAGGCGTCGAACTCGAACACCCCGACCGGACCATTCCAAAGCACGGTTCCCGCACCCGCTATAAGCGCGGCGTAGCGAGCCGACGTCTGCGGCCCGATGTCGAGGATCATGTCCTCGGCTGCGACATCTTCCACGCGCTTGACCGTCGCCGTGGCATCGGCAGCGAAGCGATCGGCCACCACGACGTCCACCGGCAGCGGGATATGCGCGCCGCGCGCATCGGCGTCGGCCATGATCTTGCGCGCGGTGTCGACCAGGTCGTGCTCGCACAGAGACTTGCCCACCGGCAGGCCGTTGGCAGCCAGGAAAGTATTGGCGATGCCGCCGCCGACGATCAGCTGGTCCACCTTGCCGACCAGGTTGCCGAGCAGTTCAAGCTTGGTCGACACCTTCGAACCTGCGACGATCGCCAGCATCGGCCGCTTCGGCGCTTCCAGTGCGAGCGCGAGTGCATCCAGCTCGGCCATCAGCAAGGGCCCGCCGCAGGCGATCGGGGCAAAGCGGATCACGCCGTGCGTGGAGGCCTGCGCGCGATGCGAGGTGCCGAAGGCATCCATCACGAAGATGTCGCACAGCGCGGCATACTTGCGCGCCAGCGTCTCGTCATCCTTGCCCTCGCCGACGTTCATGCGGCAATTTTCCAACAGCACGATGTCACCCGGCGACACATCCACGCCATCCACCCAGTGGCGCAGCAGCGGGACCGGGCGGCCCAGCAGTTCCGACAGCCGCGCGGCCACCGGCGCGAGCGAGTCTTCCGCGCTCCAGGTGCCTTCTTTCGGACGCCCAAGATGCGAAGTCACCATCACGGCCGCGCCGCGCTCCAGCGCCAGGCGCAGCGTCGGCAGCGCGGCGAGGATGCGTTGTTCGGACGTGACCCGCCCATCCTTCACCGGCACGTTGAGGTCCTCGCGTACCAGCACGCGCTTGCCGGCGAGATCCAGGTCGGTCATGCGGGTGATGGCCATGGGCGTGCTCCGTTTGTTGAAGGGCGTATTTTCGCCCGCGGGGCGGGACCGGGTACAGGACTTCGTGGCCGGGGCGCTGTGGGAGAATGGGCCATGGTCCGCCCCGCGCCACTGTCGCTCCCCCTGCCGGCGTCTGCAGCAGTGCGCCGATCCCGCGTGGCCGGGTCGGGGCGCACCGCGTGACCGCCGCAGCCGCGTCCGCCCGACTCGCCGATGCGGTCGCCGCGCTGCGCCGTGGCGAAGTGATCGGCCTGCCCACCGAAACCGTCTACGGCCTGGCCGCAGATGCATCGAACGCCGCCGCCGTGCGCAAGATCTTTGCGCTCAAGGGCCGGCCGGCGGACCACCCGCTGATCGTCCACCTCGCCAGCACAGCGCAATTATCGTCGTGGGCCCGCGACATCCCCGACGGCGCACGCGCGCTCGCAGCTGCATTCTGGCCGGGCCCGTTGACGCTGATCCTGCCGCGCCAACCCATGGTGCTCGATGCCGTTACCGGTGGCCAGGACACGGTCGGCTTGCGATGCCCGGCGCATCCGCTGGCGCGCCAGTTGCTGGATGCCTTCGACGGCGGCGTGGCGGCACCGTCGGCAAACCGGTTCGGCCGGATCAGTCCGACCAAGGCGTCCCATGTGCGCGATGAGTTTGGCGATGCCGTTCCGATCGTGCTTGACGGCGGCGACTGCGAGGTCGGCATCGAGAGCACGATCGTCGCCTTTGTCGGTAGCACGCCGCGGATCCTGCGGCCGGGTCGCATCACCCAGGCGCAGATCGAGGCCGTGATCGGGCCAGTGCTGCTGGGCAGTGGCCAAGACAGCCCACGTGCCTCTGGCACGCTGGAAGCCCACTACGCGCCACGCACCCCGATGCTGTTGCTGTCGCGCGCGGCACTGGAGGCTGAGGCCAGCCAGCAAGCTGCGCTGGGCAAGCACGTCCGCGCGCTTGTGCTTGGCGCGTTGCCCGCCGGAACCCGCGGCCAGGTCTTGCCGGCCGACGCACACGCGTATGCCCATGGCCTGTACGCGGCGATGCGCGCACTGGACAACGATGGAAGCCATCTGTTGCTGGTGGAGCAGCCGCCGCAAGGCGGCGACTGGCTGGCGGTGCACGATCGCCTGCGGCGTGCCGCCGCTGGCGCGGAACCTGGCGACGACTCGCCCTGATGCAACTCAGCCCTGATGCAACTCAGCCTTGATGCAACTCAGCCCTGCTGCAACTCAGCCCGGATGCGACTCAGCCTGACATGACTCGCCCCGTCACGAAGCGCCACCATCGCCGGCGACACACCACCGATCGAACCTAGGGTCGGCTCGTCTTGTTGTCGTCCAGGCGATGCGACAACAACCAGGACACGAGTTCCGGTTCGGCATAGGCGCGATCCCAGGAGCCGTGGTTGACGCCGGGATATTCGCTATAGCGCACTTCGCCGCCGACGGCGCGCATCGCGGCGGCCATGCGCTGCGCGTTGTGCACTGGCACGAGATCGTCATCGGCGCCATGGAATATCCAAGCAGGCGTCCCGCCGATGCGGCGCGCCATGGCAGCCGAGGGATTGTCGGCCAGCAACTCCGGGAAGTCCGCCACCAGGAGTTTGTCCGCGACCGGATCAACGACATCGTCGTCGTTCTTGAGGCGCAGGAACCCGCAGATCGGTGCCATCGCGGCAAACCGGTGCGGATGGGCCGCGGCGAGTAGCCAAGTGCCCTGCCCACCCATGGACATGCCGGTCAGGTAGATGCGCTGCGGGTCGCCGTGGAATTCCAGGATCGATGCGTCCAGCGCCTGCATCGCCTGTTTCGCCATGGCGCCATTCCAGCGCGTGTTCTCGCGCGTCTGCGGCATCACCACAATCAGCGGGAAGCGCTTGCGATCGTTGCGGATCGCCGGACCGATGCCGGCATTGGTCTGCTTGGTGCCGTCGTCACCGCGCTCGCCCGATCCGTGCAGGAACAGGGCGACCGGCCACTCGCGATCGGGCATGTAGTCGACCGGGACATACACCTGGTAGCGATACGCCACGCCATCGACGGTGACCGTGCGATCGAGGAAGCCGGTCTGCGCCGACGCAGTGCCGACAGACGCAATGCCAGCCGATGCGGCGCCGGCCGATACAGTGCCAGCCGATGCGGTGCCGGCGCCCGTCATGAGCGCAAGCACCATTCCAAGCCCGGCCAGGCGCACGGGCGAACCTTTATTTGGCCGCCATCAGCGCGACGGTCATGTCGAGCATGCGGTTGGAGAAGCCCCACTCGTTGTCGTACCAGGCCAGCACCTTGACCAGCGTACCACCGGTGACCTTGGTCAGCGTGCTGTCGTACACCGAGCTGCGCGGGTCGTGGTTGAAATCCACCGACACCAGCGGCGCAGTGTTGAATCCGAGAATGCCCTTCAGCGTGCCCTTGCTGGCTTCCAGCACGACCGCGTCGATCTCTTCCTTGCTGGTGTCGCGGGCGGCGACAAAGCACAGGTCCACCACCGAGACATTGATGGTTGGAACGCGCATCGCAAAGCCGTCCAGCTTTCCGTTCAACTCGGGGAGCACAAGGCCGACAGCTGCTGCGGCACCCGTCTTGGTCGGGATCTGCGACATCGTCGCACTGCGCGCGCGACGCAGGTCGGTGTGATAGACGTCGGTAAGCACCTGGTCATTGGTATAGGCGTGGATGGTCGTCATCAGGCCATGCACGATGCCGATCTTCTCGTGCAGCACCTTGGCCAGCGGCGCCAGGCAATTGGTGGTGCACGACGCATTGGAGATGACGGTGTGCGCGGCGGTCAGCTTGTCGTGGTTGACGCCGAACACGAAGGTGCCGTCCACGTCCTTGTCGCCGGGCGCGGAGAGGATGACCTTCTTGGCGCCACCGGCGAGATGCGCGCCGGCCTTGGCCTTGGAATTGAACAGGCCGGTGCATTCGAGCACCACGTCCACGTCGTGGTCGCGCCACGGAATCTCGGCCGGATTGCGGATCGCGTACACCTTGATCCGGTCGCCGTTGACGATGATGTCGCCGCCCTCGGCGGAGACTTCGCCCGGAAACTTTCCGTGCGCGGTGTCGTACTGGGTCAGGTGGGCATTGGTGGCGGCGTCGCCGAGATCGTTGATCGCAACGACCTGGATCTCGTCCCGCCGGCCAGATTCATAAATAGCGCGCAGCACGTTGCGGCCGATGCGTCCGTAACCGTTGATCGCGACCTTGATCGCCATGGGCAAGCTCCTGGGAATGAGGGACACTAGGGACAGACCGCCATTTTATCGCCTGCGGCCGCCCCGGCGACACCCCTGTGCGTTCCGGGCGGCCATCCTGGAGCCCGATGCGCCCAATTCGTCTTGCTTTGACCGTGATTTTCACCCTGCTGGCCCTGCTGCCAGGGCTCGCTTTCGCCTGGGGCCCTCCGGGACACCGCATCATTGCCAGCCGCGCCGAGGCGCAGTTGCGTCCCGCAGCGCTCGCCGAAGCCCGGCGCTTGCTTGCCCTGGACGGCGCGACGCACCTGTCTGATGTCGCCAACTGGGCCGACGAGCAGCGCGATTCCAACGCGCCGGGCATGGCTGACACCCGGCAGTGGCATTACGTGAACTTCAAGGACGGATGCGAGTACGTGCCGCCGCGCGATTGTCCGGACGGCAAATGCGTTGTCGCCGCGATCAACCGGCAGCTCCTCGTGCTTGGCGATCGCCGCCGCCCGGATGTCGAGCGGCGCGATGCACTCAAGTACCTGGTGCACCTGGTCGGCGACGCGCACCAGCCGCTGCACGCCTCGTCGCGCGACGACAAGGGCGGCAACGACTACCAATTGTCGGTCAATGGCACCGGCACCAACCTGCACCAGGCCTGGGACCGGCTGTTGTTGCAGCGTGCGCTGTCGGTGGCCGGCAGCGACGAGGCCGGCTACCCCGCCTTGCTTGCGGCGCTGCCGCCGCTGCCAGCGGATCCAACCCGGCACTCCGATCGCGCGACGGTGGAGTGGGCGCTCGAAAGCTGCCGGATCGTGCGCGACGGCAACCTGTACCCGACGGGTCATTCGATCGGCAACGAGTACCTCGACGCCCATCGCACGCAGATGCAGCAGCGCCTGCGCGAGGCCGGCGACCGGCTGGCCGACATGCTCAACGACGCACTCGATCCGCTGAAGCGAGCCGCGCGTCCATGACCGCACCGATCGTCCACTCCCGCTATCACGCACAGACCGGCACCTGGACCCATGTTGTCGTTGCTCCGGCCACCCGCGTCGCCGCGATCATCGACCCGGTGCTGGACTACGAGGCCAATGGAGCACGCACCGCGCACACCGAAGCCGAGGCGGTGCTCGCGCTGTGCCGGGCCGAAGACCTGCGCGTGGCGTGGATCCTCGAGACGCATGCCCATGCCGACCATCTGTCATCCGCGGCGTGGTTGAAGCAGCAGCTTGGCGTGCCGGTGGGTATCGGCAGCGGGATCCGCGATGTGCAGCGCGTGTTTCAGGAAGTGTTCGGATTGGGGCCGACGTTCGCGACCGATGGGTCGCAGTTCGACCATCTGTTCGAACATGGCGATCGCCTGCCACTGGGCGAACTCGAGATTGAAGTGATCGCCACGCCGGGTCACACCAGCGACAGCCTGAGTTACCACATCGGCGACGCGGTATTCGTCGGCGACAGCCTGTTCATGCCCGATGGCGGCACCGCGCGCTGCGACTTCCCTGGCGGCGATGCGAAGATCCTGTATGCCTCGATCCATCGCCTGTATGCGCTGCCGGATGACACACGCGTATTCGTCTGCCACGACTATGGCCCGGGCGGCCGCGCGCCGCAGGCCGAGACGACGATCGCGGCGGAAAAGGCCGGCAACATCCACGCACGCGTTGCGGTGGACTGCGACGCGTTCGTGGCGATGCGGACCGCCCGCGATGCCACGCTTTCGCTGCCGGCGCTGATCCTGCCGGCGGTGCAGGTGAATATTCGCGCCGGCGAATTGCCGCCGGCCGATGCCGACGGCAAGCGTTACCTGCGCCTGCCGCTCGACACGCTTTGAATCCAACTCAGGGCCGGAACTCGACGGTCGTTCGCACCCAGCCCTGCAGCGGCTTACCGTTGTCGTCGCGGCCCGGCACGAAGGTCCATTTCCGCGCTGCCTCAAGAATTGCCGCGTCGAACAGCCCGGCTGGCTCGGCTTTGAAAACTCGCGCGTCGATGACGTGGCCATCAGTGCCGACCAGGATGTCCAGCTCTACCTTGCCCTCAATCTTCGAGGCCAGCAGTTCCTTTGGATACGCAGGCGGGTCCATGTGATCGGCCGCCACCAGGCGGGTCAGGTGGCGAACCGGTTGCGAAGAGGGCGTGTCACTGGCCCACGCGGTGTAGCTGCAGGCAGCCGCCAGGCCGAGTGAGAGCAACAGTCCCGACACACGACATGCACGTGCGGGAATCGGACGCTTCAACATGGTGATTCGCTCCTTCAGCGGGTGACGGGCGGCCCAATGGCAACCCAGGGGGAGCCGCAGGCCGGCATCGGCCGCAAGCTGGGATTTGAGCATTGCGCTGGCGTAGCTGCGGCGCGAATTCGGGTGCTCGCCAAGTACGGCTTCGTCGCAGGCCAGTTCCTGATCGAAGCGGAAACGGCCCAGCGCCCACCACGCCAGCGGGTTGAACCAGAACAGGCACAGTGCGGCCGCTGCCGCTGCATTGGCGATCGGATCTCGACGGCGCAGGTGCACGGCTTCATGCGCAAGGATCAATGCGCGTTCATCCGCGCAGTAGCGCTGTTCAAAATCGGCGGGCAGTACCAATCGCGCGCGCCATGCACCCACCAGAGCGGGCGCGGCCGCTGACAGGCTGCGCCAGTGGCCGTCACGATCAGGCGCGAGCCGCCCAAGCGAGCGCAGGTAACTGCGCTGCACCAGCCACATCGCCAGCGCCGCAAGCAGCGCGCCACCGAACCAGATCGGAAGCAGCAGTCGGGACGGGTCGAGCGCGGCAACCGCCGAACCGGAGCGCGCGACGGCGTCTGCCAGCATTGGCGTTCCCGGCAGCGCGCCCACTGCAGCGATCCTTGCCGGGCCGGGCAACAGGCAGGCAGTGAAGACCAACACAGGCAGCCACCAAAGCGCGTACGTCGCCCGCGATCCCAGGACGCGTCGCGCCGGCCAGCGCAGTGCAAACACCACCAGCAATGCGAACGTGGCAAAGAGTGCGCAACGCAGCAGCAAGGCCATCGGCTCAGTCGTCATTTTCCAACTCCTCGACCAGGCGCTTGAGCTCGGCCAGGTCCTTGCGGCTGAGCTTGCGGTGGCGCCCGAAGTGGGCGACCAGGGGTGCGACACGGCCGCCGAAGAGACGATCGAGCAGGGACTCGCTCTCACTGGTCAGCCATTGCTCGCGCCGCAGCACCGGCGTGTAGAGGTAGCGACGGCCGTCGCGCGTTGCTGCGATGGCGCCCTTGTTGAGCAGGCGGTTGAGCAGGGTCTTGATGGTCGCTTCCTGCCAGTCCTGGTGCTTGGCCAGCGCGGCAACCACGGCATCCGCCGAACTCGCCCCGGGCTCACGCCAAAGCACCTCCATCACGACCGCTTCGGCTTCGCTGATGTCAGGTTGCATCCCCATTTCGACCCTCCTGCTTACAGATGTAATCACAAGCCTGAGATTACGCCTGTAATTTATCCTGTCAAGGGGTCTGCGATACTGGGCCATGACCGACCCGACGCGCCCCACCGACAACCCCAACGCCGGCAACAGCCCAGCCCTGGAAGCCGCTGTCGACGCGATCCTTGCGCGTTGCGGTTCCAGGCTCGAGGTTGCCACGCCGCTTGGACTGGGCAAGCCACACCACCTTCTCAACGCCCTGTATGCACGTGTCGCGGCTGACACATCACTGTCCATGCGTATCCACACGGCGCTCTCGCTCGACCCGCCCTCGCCGTCCGCGTCGCTGGAGAAGCGCTTCCTGGCGCCATTCGCGGCACGGCATTTCGGCATCGACTTTCCGCGGCTGGCGTACACAGTCGCGCAGAAGCGCGATGCGCTTCCGGCAAACATCAAAGTCGAAGAGTTCTACATGCAATCGGGCGCGATGCTCGGTTCGCGCTCAGCCCAGTCCTCGTACAACTCGCTCAACTACACCCATGTCGCGCGCACCGTGGCCGCGCATGTGAGCGTGCTGTTACAGAAGGTGGCGGCTTCGCCCGATGGCAGCAGGCTGAGCCTGAGCTGCAACCCGGACCTGAGTTTCGACCTCATCGACGAAGTCGCCCGGCTCGGCAAGCCGCGGCCCATGCTGGTCGCGGAAGTCGATCCAGGCCTGCCATACATCGGCGGCACCGCCGTCGTGCCGCGTGACTATTTCGACCTGGTGATCGAGTTGCCCGGCCCTGCGCCGATGTTGTTCGCCATTCCGCGCCAACCGGTGAATGATGCCGAGTTTGCGATTGGACTCTACGCCAGCACCCTGGTTCGTGATGGCGGCACGCTGCAGATCGGCATTGGCACCTTGTCGGATGCACTGTGCCATGCGCTGATCCTGCGTCATTCACGCAATGCCGATTACCTCGCCCTGCTCGAAGCGCTGTCGCCCGGGCTGGCGACATCCGCGGTGGTGCTCAGCCAGGGCGGCACGGGGCCCTTTGTCGAAGGACTGTACGGCGCCAGCGAGATGGTCAACGACGGCTTCATGCGGCTACGCCAGGCAGGCATCCTGGTGCGCCGGGTGTTGAACGACGTGGACGTGATGCTGCGCGTCGACAACGGCAATGCGACCGATGCCGACTGCGCGCTGATCGAGGCCGAGGGCCACTGGCTTGACGGCGGTTTCTACCTGGGCTCGAAAGACCTGTACCACTGGCTAGGCACGATGCCGTCTGCCGAGGCGCGCGGCCTGGGCATGACCCGCATCTCGCACATCAACGAGCTTTACGGCGGCTTCGAGGAGCGCGAACGACTGCAGCGACGCCGTGCGCGCTTCTTCAATACCTGCATGATGACCACCGCATTGGGCGCCGCAGTATCCGATGGCCTGGCGGACGGACGGGTAGTGTCCGGTGTCGGCGGCCAATACAACTTCGTGGCGATGGCGCATGCCTTGCGCGATGGACGCTCGGTGCTGATGTTCCGGGCAACCCGCGAACACAAGGGCGACATCAGCACCAGCGTGCCGTGGAACTATGGCCATTGCACCATCCCGCGCCATCTGCGCGATATCGCGGTGAGCGAATACGGCATCGCCAACCTGCGCGGCGTGGACGACGCGGGCTGCGTCAAGGCGATGGCGGCGATCGCCGATGCACGATTCCAGGGCGAGCTGCTGCGGCAAGCGGATGCAGCGCGAAAGATTCCGAAGGACTTTCGCGTGCCGCCGGACTGGTCCGCCAATACGCCGGCGGAGATCTCGCGTCGGTTGGCGCCATTCCGCCGCAACGGCGTGTTGATCGATTACCCGCTCGGCTGCGATTTCACCCCGGTCGAGCAGCAACTGGTGCGCGCGCTTGAATGGCTCAAGTCGGCGACGGCGCGGCCAGCAGGCATGGTGTCGACGATCCTGGTTGCGCTGTTGTCCGCAGGTGCAGCCGCGCCAGGCGAAGACGACGCGATCGAACGCATGGCCCTGTCCCGGCCCGACTCGCTGGCGGCACGCATCGAGGCACGTTTTCTGCGCCTTGCGCTTCGACGCACGAACACAGGCGGCCACGACCGTCGCCCGCAAGGCTGACTGATCGCGACAACGCCTCGTTTGTTACAGCGGCTCGTTCCTTACAGCTGCGCTTTCGCCGCAGCGGCGACCGCTTCGGCAGTGATTCCGAAATACTTGTACAGCGCATCGATCGGTGCCGACGCGCCAAAGCTGTCGATGCCGATGACCGCGCCATCCAGGCCGACATACTTGCGCCAATAGTCGGTCACGCCCGCCTCCACCGCGACGCGCACGCGCAGCTTCGACGGCAGCACGTGCTCGCGCCACGCGGCCGGCTGGCGGTCGAAGCGATTACTGCAGGGCATCGACACCACGCGGGCAGCAATCCCCTCCGCGGCGAGTTGGCGCGCGGCCTGCATCGCCAGTTCGACTTCGGATCCGGTGCCAATCAGCACCACCTGGGCGCCAGCTTCTGGCTCATGCAACACATAGCCACCACGCGAGATGTCGGCCAGCCGCGCGGCGTCGCGCGCCTGGTGCGCCAGGTTCTGGCGGCTGAAAATCAGGCAGCTTGGCCCATCCCGGCGCTCGATCGCACAACGCCAGGCCACCGCCGATTCCACCGCATCGCAGGGACGCCAGACTTCGTTGTTGGGGATGTAGCGCAGCGATGCCAGGTGTTCCACCGGCTGGTGCGTCGGGCCGTCCTCGCCCAGGCCGATCGAATCGTGGGTGAACACGTGGATCGCGCCGGTGGGAATCAGCGCCGACATGCGCAGTGCATTGCGCGAATAGTCCGAGAACACCAGGAAGGTCGCGTCATACGGGATGAATCCGCCATGCAACGCCAGCCCGTTGCTGATCGCGCTCATCGCGAATTCGCGCACGCCGTAGTAGATATAGTTGGCATCGGCATCGGTGCTGGCGACGGACTTGCTGCCCGACCACAAGGTCAGGTTCGAGTGCGCCAGGTCCGCGGAGCCGCCGATCAGTTCCGGCAGGTGCGGCGCGTACGCCTCGATCGCCATCTGCGAGGCCTTGCGCGAGGCCACCACGGGGCCATCGGCCTGCAGTTTTTCGACGAAGGCCTGCGCGATATCGGCAAAGTTGCCGGGCAACTCGGCGTGCGAGCGGCGCACCAACTCGTCCGCAAGCTGTGGATACTGGCGCGAGTACGCGTCAAACAACCGATTCCACTGTTCTTCGCGCACCAGCCCGGTATTACCGGCGCGCCATCCATCGGAAATTTCCTGCGGAATCTCGAACGGCGCATACGGCCATTCGAGTGCAACGCGCGCGGCGGCCAGCTCGTCGGCGCCCAGCGGCGCGCCATGCGCGCTTTCCTTGCCCTGCTTGTGCGGTGCGCCGAAGCCGATGATCGTGCGGCAGCAGATCAGGCTGGGCTTGCCGGTTTCGGCCTGGGCGGTGGCGATGGCATCGTGGATCTGCACCGGGTCGTGGCCATCCACGCCCTGGATGACATGCCAGCCGTACGCGCGAAAGCGCGCCGCGGTGTCGTCGGTGAACCAGCCCTTGGTGTCGCCATCGATGGAGATGTGGTTGTCGTCCCACAGCGCCACCAGCTTGCCCAGGCCCCAGGTACCGGCCAGCGAGCAGGCCTCGTGCGAGATGCCTTCCATCAGGCAGCCATCGCCGAGGAAAACCCAGGTGAAATGATCAACGATCGGGAATTCGGGGCGGTTGAAGCGCTGCGCCAGCAATTTTTCCGCAAGCGCGAAGCCGACGGCATTGGCCAGCCCCTGGCCAAGCGGCCCCGTGGTCGTTTCAACACCGGGAGTATCGCGATGCTCGGGATGCCCCGGCGTCTTGGAGTGCAGCTGGCGGAAGTTCTTCAGTTCCTCGATCGACAGGTCATAGCCCGACAGGTGCAGCAGCGCGTACTGCAGCATCGATCCGTGCCCATTCGAGAGCATGAAGCGGTCACGATCGAACCACTTGGGATTGTTCGGGTTGTGCTTGTGGAAATCGTTCCACAACACCTCGGCAATGTCGGCCATGCCCATCGGCATCCCGGGGTGGCCCGACTTGGCCTTCTCCACCGCATCGGCAGCGAGGAAGCGGATGGCATTGGCAAGGTCGCGGCGGCTGGGCGTCGGCATGTCGGGGGCTCGTCAGGAGGCGCCCAAGGTCCGGGCAGCCCATTTTCCCTGAACGCTGCCCGCCTGTCTCCCCGAAAGTTCCGGAATCGCCGCCTGCGCGATCAGGAAGCGGTGTCGGGTCCCACGCCCAAGGCCGACTCGCCTTGCGCGTCCAGCACGGCCAGTTCCTCGCGATGCTCGCCCGCCTGATGCGAAACGACCACCGCAGTCGCCAGGTCGCCGGTCACGTTGAGCGCGGTCCGGCACATGTCCAGGAAGGTGTTCACGCCGAGGATGATGGCGATGCCCTCCGGCCGAAGCCCGATGATCCCGCAGATCATGGCGATCACCGGCAACGAACCCGACGGGATTCCCGCCGTACCGATGCCGCCGAGGATGCACAAGCCCAGTACGATGAACTGCTGGACGAGCGGAAGGTGCAGGCCGGAAACCTGGGCCAGGAACAGCACCGTGATGCCCTCGAACAGGGCGGTGCCATGGTGGTTGGCCGACGCGCCCACGGTCAGCACGAAGCGCGACACCTTGCGCGGCAACTTCAGGTTTTCCTCGGCCACGCGCAGCGTCACCGGCAGCGTCGCCGCCGATGATGCGGTCGCGAACGCCGTCAGGATGGCTTCCTGGCTGCCGCGGAAGAACACTCTCGGCGACATATTGCCCATGATGCGCACCCACAGCGGCAGCACCACGAAGCCATGCAGGGCCAACGCCAGCAACACCGTCACCACGAACCAGGCCAGGCCCTCGATCACGTCCCAACCCAGGTTGGCGGTCAGGTTGAACATGAAGCCCGCCACCGCGTAGGGCGCCAGCCGGATGATCAGGCCGATCAGCCGCATGCAGATCTCGAACAGGCCCTGCAGTGCATTCTTGAATGCCTGGGTGGCGGGCGACGGCGTCATCACCATGCCGATGCCGAACAGCAGCGCGAAGAACACCACGCCAAGTTTCTGCTTGTCGTCGGTGGCAGCGGCAAGCACGTTGTGCGGGACGATGTTCACCAGCAGGTCGATGAAGTTGAGTTCCTGGCCCTTGCTGGCGATTTCTCCGGCTTTGGCCGCGCCCTGCGCCATCGCCTGGTTGAGGGTCGCCGGATCCAGGTGCAGTCCAGGCTGCAGCAAGTTGACCATCAGCACGCCAATGCCGACTGCAATACCCGTGACCACGCCGGTGTAAACCAGCGTGCGCCAACCAAGTCGACCAAGGCTTGCGATGTCGCCCAGCTCGGCCACGCCCAGCACCAGCGCGCTGAACATCAGCGGCACCACCAGCATGAACAGCAGGTTGAGGAAGATCTGTCCGAATGGCTTCACCAGCCAATCCATGAGGTGCGCCACCACAGGCGCCTGTTCCATGCCCATCGAGTGGATAAGCAGCCCCAGCAACGCGCCGAACACGAAACCGATCAGGACCTTGATGTGCAGGGGAAAACCCGGTGGCCGGGCGGACGGCGCGACGGCAGTCATGGTTTCACTCGTGGAGGTTGGACGAGGAAGGATACGGCAGCCCGGCGATGATGGCTTCGAGCGGTTGCGCTTCACCGATCAGGTAGCCCTGGGCGTAGTCGCAACCCATCTCGCGCAACGCCTCGAGCGTGCCTGTCGATTCCACGCCCTCGGCCACGATCGCTGCATCCATCGCGCAGGCCATGGTGACGATGGCTTCCACAAGGCGGCGGGTGCGCGGCTCGTCGAGCAGGGATCGCGTGAACGCCTGGTCGATCTTGAGCGTATCGAATGCCAGCCGCTGCATCTGCGCCAGGTTCGAGTAGCCGGTACCGAAATCGTCCAGCGCCACACCGATGCCATGCCTGTGGCACAGCGTGATCGCCGACTGCACCAATTCCAGGTCGAAGGCATGGGTCTCGGTCAACTCGATCTTCAGGCTGCCGGCCGGAACCGATGCCGCCTCGACCCGCTGGACGATGCGCTCGATCAGCCCAGGGTGCTGTAGCTGCCGGGCCGACACATTCACTGCAATGAACGGTGACGGCTGGGCGCCGGCCTGGATCAGTCGAGTCACGGCGCGGCAGGCGGTGTCGAAGACATATTCGCCGACCGCGACGATCAGCGACGATTCCTCCGCCAGTCCGACCAGTTCCATCGGCGACACCGGACCGCGGTCCGGGTGGTTCCAGCGGATCAGCGCTTCGTATCCCGCGATCCGGTTGCTGGCGATGTGCAGGATGGGCTGGAAGCGAACATCCAACCCGTCCTCAGCAAGGGCTTGGCGGAGTTGGGATTCGAGCCGGAGTTTGTCCACGCCTTCCGGACGGACCATCTTCACGCCAGCGGCAGCATCGGCGCGGGCAATTGCAAGCCGGCGCAAGTGCTCAACGCTGGGCTCGGGCTCGAACGCCGAACGCGGCGAGGCCTCGCGATAGGTTTCGAGGATGCCGCGATAGCGGCCGAGCAGGCTCTCGATCAGGGCGCGAATCACCGGATCGGTCTTGGCCAGGCGCTCGCTGACCTGTTCCGGGTCGATCGCATAGAGCACGCAGTCGGTCAGGGCAACCGCACTGGTCGAGCGCGGGCCGTCGTCGAATACCGCCAGTTCGCCAACCAGTTCGCCGGCACGCATCCGGCCCAGCACCAGCCGGCGGCCGCGCACCACCGTTACCATTTCCAACTCGCCGGACTCGACGAGGTAGGCATTGGTCGGCGCATCGCCTTCGGCGAACAGCACCTCGCCGGCGCGCAGGACGATGTGGGGCGGGGTCATGCGTGCGCGCCTCCGGATCCACCCATGCGCTGCATCATCCACAAAAGCACAGGGCCGCGAAAGCGGCGCATCTTCCACAAAAGCACAGGGCCGCATGCGCGGCGCATCATCCACAAAAGCACAGGGCCGCATGCGCGGCCCTGGGCAGTCCCCTGGCGGTTTCCGATCAGCGCTTGCTGACCTGCAGGACGCGCGGGGTCACGAAGACCAGCAACTCGGCCTTCGAATGGGTCTTGCCGCGCTTCTTGAACAGATTGCCGAGCACCGGCACGTCGCCCAGCCACGGCAACTTGCTGATGTCTTCGCGATTGCGGAACTCGTAGACGCCGCCGATCACGACGGTATCGCCACTGTCCACCATCACGCCGGTGGTGATCGAGCGCTTGGTCAGCGACGGCACACCGAGGGTGAAGCCCTTGATGTCGTCCTTCTTGATGTTCAACTGCATGAACACGCGGCCATCGGTGGTGATGGTCGGCGTGACCTTCAGCTCAAGCAGGGCTTCCTTGAACGCCGGGGTTGCCAGCGCCTGGCCCGCACCGGCCGCCTGCGGCGTGGTGTAGCCGATTTCGTCGCCCTGGGTGATGGTTGCCTCGCGCTGGTTGGTAGTGATCACGCGCGGATTGGACACCACTTCACCACGACCCTCGGCCTGCAGCGCCGAAAGCGACAGATCGAGGTTCGAGCTTGGACGCAGGATGCCAAAGTTGAAGGTGCCGCCGCCGGTCACCGGCAGGCTCAAGTCGAAGCCAGTGGTGCTCGTGCTGTCACTGGTGCGGCTCGGGTTGTTGACGTTGTTGACGCTGAAGGTGGCGCCGATATCGCGGGCGAAGGTCTCGTCGGCGATCACCACGCGGGCTTCGATCAACACCTGGTCAACCGGACGATCAAGCACTTCGAGCATGCGCCGGATCTCGTCGATCTTCTTGCGCGTGTCGCTGATCAGCAGCGTGTTGGTGCGGGTATCGGCGCTGATGCTGCCGCGCGCCGACAGGAATCCGCGATTGCCGCCAGCTGCGCCGCCGCCACCTGCCGCACCACCGCCACCCGAGCCATTGGCCTGGATGATCGCGATCAGGTCCTGGGCGTTGCCATAGTTGATCGGGATGTATTCGGTGATCAGCTCGCCGGAGTTCTCCAGGTTGATCCGGGCATTGTTCTGCGCCAGCTCATACGCCGACAACTCGGCCTGCGGGGCGACCCACACCACGTTGCCATCACGGCGCTGGTCCAGGCCCTTGGCACGCAGCAGGATTTCCAGCGCCTGGTCCCACGGCACATTGATCAGGCGCAGCGTGACGCTGCCCGAGACCGTGTCCGCGACCACGATGTTGAGGTTGGACTCTTCGGCGATCAACTGCAGCACCGTGCGCACCGGCACGTCCTGGAAGTTGAAGGTCACCGGCTTGCCCGCGTACCGCTGCGACGTGCCACCGGTACCAACCGCACCCGCGGCGCGCATCACGCCGGGCTGGGCTGCCGTCGAAGCCACTCCACGCTTGGGCGTGATTTCGACCACGTACTCGTTGCCGGTCTGGTAGGCCATGCTCTCGTAGGCGCCATTGGTATTGATCACCAGGCGGGTCGCACCGGCATTGTTGCGCGGCTCGACGCTGACCACCGGGGTGGCGAAGTCGGTCACGTCCAGGCGGCGGCGCAGGGCCTCCGGGATGGTCGCGTTGCTGACGTCCACGATCACCTGCTTGCCGTCATTGCGCATGTCCGGCGCAACACCGGGATTGTCGAAGCGCAGGATCACGCGGCCGGCGCCGTTGTCGCCACGGCGGAAGTCGATGTTGGAGACGGTCGCGGTGGCCGCCGAGCGCTTGGTCGGATCGGCGCTTTGAACCATGGCCGCGCCTGCCTGCTGCACGGAGCCGGCATCCACCGTCACCACCAGCAGGTTGCCGGAACTGCGAGTCACGTAGCCCGCGGGCCGCAGCAGGTCGACCACGACGCGGGTCCGGCCACCGGCTTCAACCGCCGAAACCGCCGAAGTCGCGCCACTACCGATCACCACACGACGCTTGCTCAGCGCACTCGTGGTATCCGGCAGATCGATCGCGATCTTCGGGGGGCTGTCGGTGGTGAAGGCTTGGACCTCCCCAACCGGCTTGGCGAACTGCAGGGTGATGTCCACCTTGCCGCCGGGCGCTGCGGCGTAGCGGACGTCCTGCAGGACGTTGTCGGCTAGCGCCTGGGCGCTGACCAGCATCAGGCCAAGGCCCATGGCGGTGTTGCGCAAGGCTCGGCTTGCCTTGCCCATGCCGGTCATCTTCGTTGCGGTCATCGCGTTGTCCCCCAAATCAATCATTGTCTTCAAGAGCGATCTTGGCTTGACGTTCCAGCCAGCCACCCGCCCCATCCGGTACCAGTTCGACCATTTCGATGCGGTCTTCGTACACCGCGGTGATTCGGCCATCACTCTGGCCTAGATAGTTTCCGGGCCGCACCCGGTACGTCACTTTGTCAGGCGCCAGGACGAGCCCGACCAGGTTGCCGCCTTTCCCGATCGTGCCGACCATGTTCAGGCCGTCGACCGGAAAGGCTTCCAGCACTTCCTTGCGCCGGTTCGGGTCGGGCCGCAGGCCGCTGCCCGAGTCGCGGTCAGGCGTGGGCACGGCGAACGGATCGCGCAGGCCTTCGGCCGAATATTCGAACGACTCGAACTGCTTCATCACCGGCAGAGGATCGAGCGGCGGCGCGGGACGCGCTTTCACTTCGGCCACCCACTCCTCGATTTCCTTGGTGTCGCTGGCGCAACCCGACAGGCCGAAACCGAACACGGCGAGCAGGACGGCGGCGCGGAATGCGTTGCTGGCCATCACTTGCTCCCTCCCGCGGCCGGTGCCGGTGCGCCGCTTTGCTGGGCTGCGATCTCGTCGTCATCCAGGTAGCGATAGGTCTTGATCGTGCCCTGCAGCACCAATTGGCCCGGCTTGCCGGCACGCGGCGTCAGCGAGATGTTGTGCATGGTCATGATCACTACCCGCGGCAACGAAGCCACGCCGCTGACGAAGGCACCAAACTGGTGGTAGGTGCCAACCATGCGCAGGTTGATCGGCTTTTCGGCGTAGAACTCTTTCGCCGTTTCCGGACCCGGCTGGAACAGTTCGTTGCTGATGCCGGTGGCCAGCGCGGTCTGCGAGACGTCCACGATCAGGTCGGGCATCTCGTTCTTGCTTGGCAGCTGGCGCAGCATCTGCTGCAGCATCAGTTCCATCTGCGCAAGCTGCTGCTTGAGCGGCTCGAGGTTGGCGGCGCGGCCCTGCTTGTCAATGAAGGTCGCCTTCAGCGTTTCCTGCTCCGCAACCAGGCCCTCGAGCTCGGTCTTGCGATCGGCGACGAGGAAGTACCAACCCAGGCCGATGATGATGAGGCCGGTGAAAATGCAGGCAAACAGCTTGACCGGCAGCGGCCAGGACCCAGGGTTGCTGGTGTCGAGGTTGCGAAGATCCATTCCCTTCTTGCTCATGGCTGGCCTCCCGCGGCAGGCGCCGCCGGCGTGGCTGCGGCCGGCGGTGTCGCTCCGGCAGCTGCCGGGGCGGGTACGGTGGCTGGAACCGTCGCCGGTGCTGCCGGGGCGACGGTGGTCGCGGCGGCAGGCGCACCTGGATCAAGCGCAGGCGCTTGCACGGCGGGAAGCGGTGCGTTCGGCAACGGCGCCTCGACGGGCGAAGTGGCCGTCGTCGCGGCCGCGGCGTTGGGGTCGTTGGGATTCTTCAGCGTCACCTTGAGCGAGAATTCGTTCGGCAGCCCGGGGTCGGTGCCGCGCAATTCGATCACACCCAGGTCGGGATTACCCATCCAGCCCGAGGCATCCAGGTTGCGCATATAGGTGCTGACCCGCGCATTGGACTGCGCGCGACCCAGGATCGTCATCTCGGTGCCATTTTGGGCGATCGAGGTGATCTGGGTGCCATCGGCAATGGTCCGCGCCAGTTCGTCGAACAGGTGCACCATCTGCGAGCGGCTCGCCTGCAGCTCCTCGATGACCTGCTTGCGCTTGAGCAGCCCGGCCTTTTTCTTGTCCAGTTCGGCGATCTCGGTCAGTTGCTTGTCGAGCGCGGAGATCTGGTCGGTCAGGTACTGGTTGCGCCTCTCCTGCGCGGAGATCCAGGCGTTGTAGGACATCACGATCAGCAGGACGACCAACACCGCGGCAGCCGAGGCCACCCCAAGCATGGTCAGGAATTCCTGCTGCCGCTGCTTGCGGCGCTCGGCGCGCCACGGCAAGAGGTTGATCGTCGCCATCAGTCGAAGCTCCTCAGGGCCAGGCCGCAGGCAATCATCAGCGCCGGCGCGTCCTGGGCGAGCGCGTGGGCCTGGACGCGCGGGCCGAGGGCCATGTTGGCCAAGGGATTGGCGATCACGGTCGGCACGCCGATCTGTTCTTCCACCAGGTTGGCGATGCCGGCGATGGAGGCGCAACCACCGGCCAGCACGACCTGGTCAACCCGGTTGAAATCGGAACCGGCATAGAAGAACTGCAGCAGTCGGCTGACCTGCTGGACCAGCGCTTCCTTGAACGGCTCGAGCACTTCGACTTCATAGCTCTCGGGCAAACCACCCTGGCGCTTGGCCTGGCCGGCCTCGTCGTAGCTCAGGCCGTAGCGGCGCATGACTTCGTCGGTCAGCTGCTTGCCGCCGAACACCTGCTCGCGGGTGTAGATGCTGCGCTGCGAGCGCAAAACGTTCAGCGTCGTCATGGTGGCGCCGATGTCGACCAGGGCGACGATCGCATCGCGCGGCACCGACAACTGGTCGGCGACCAGCTTGAAGGCGTTTTCCATCGCGAAGGCTTCGACGTCGATCACCTTGGCGGCGATGCCGCCCATTTCCAGGGCCGACTGGCGCACGTCCACGTTCTCGGTGCGCGAGGCAGCGAGCAGGACATTGACCATTTCCGGGTTGTTCGGGACCGGGCCGAGGACCTCGAAGTCGAGGCTGACTTCCTCGATCGGGTAGGGGATGTAGTTGGATGCCTCCATCAGCACCTGGTCTTCCAGGGCCTGGTCGTCCAGGTCGCCCTGCATCGGGATCACCTTGGTGATCACCGAGGACCCCGAGACGGCGGCGGCGGCGTGCTTGGCGCGAGTGCCGGAGCGGGCCACCGCGCGGCGGATCGCCTCGGCCACGGCCTCCACCTCGACGATGTTCTTCTCGACCACGGCGTTCGGCGGCAGGGGCTCGACTGCGTAATGCTCGACCCTGTACCGGCCGCCACTTTCGGTCAGTTGAAGCAGCTTGACCGCCGTGGAACTGATGTCCAGGCCGACCAGCGGTGGTTTGGTATTTCCGAAAAGACCCACAGTTTCTCCCCTTGCCACGGGCGCTTACACGCTATTCGTGCGCCGTCACATTAATAACGAAAAATTCCCAAATGGCAATGCCCCCCACCAATTTTCCGGTCCGGGGCCTGATTTTGCCCCACCAGTTCACAGCTTCAGCATTCCCCGCTCGGCCCTGGGACGGCGGCTGCACCGTGCCCGGACTCCCTCGTTCTATACTCCCGGTCCCGCACGAAGTAAACGAGGATCAGGCCCGGGATGGCCCAGATAAAACGCTGGATGCGACGCTTGGCCGTCCTCGCTGCCGTCGGGCTCGGGCTCGGACTGCTGGCCTTGGGCATCGTTTATTGGCTGGTTGCCCCCAGGCTGCCTGACGTCCAGGAGCTGCGCCATGTCGCGCTCCAGGTGCCCCTGTCGGTCTACAGCCGCGACGGCAAGCTGATCGCCCAATTTGGTGAAACACGACGCTACCCGGTCAAGATCGCCGCGGTTCCGGTGCAGGTGCGCAATGCCTTCATCGCCATCGAGGACGCGCATTTCTACCAGCACCAGGGCCTGGATTTCCGCGGCATCAGCCGCGCGGTCTGGCTGCTGGCCACCACCCACGACAAGCGCGTGCCGGGCGGCAGCACGATCACCCAGCAGGTCGCAAAGAACTTCTACCTCAGCTCGGAATACAGCTACAGCCGCAAGCTGATGGAGATGGCACTGGCGCTGAAGATGGAGCGCGAGCTGAGCAAGGACGAGATCCTGCAGCTCTATCTCAACAAGATTTTCTTCGGCAATCGCGCCTACGGCGTGGTCGCCGCCGCCGAGTATTACTACGGCAAGCCGCTCGACCAGCTCAGCCTGGCCGAGGCCGCCACCCTGGCCGCCACGCCGAAGTTCCCCTCGTCGGCCAACCCGATCATCAACCCGGAGCGCAACATCCAGCGCCGCAACTACGTACTGCAGCGCATGCGCGAGGTCGGCTTCATCACCGAGGCACAGGAAGTGGTCGCGCGCGCCGAGCCCAGCCACGCCAGCCCGCACCAGCCCAAGATCGAGCTGGACGCCCCTTACGTCGCCGAAATGGTCCGCGCAGCAATGCAGGAGCGCTACGGCGCGGAGTCGGAAACCAGCGGCTTCCGGGTCTTCACCACGGTGCGCAGCGACGACCAGGTCGCGGCCAACAAGGCCGTGCGCGACGGCCTGGTGGAATACGATCGACGGCACGGCTGGCGCGGTGCCGAGGCGCAGGTCGAGATCGACAACGAGGATGAGGCTGGGCTGCGCACGAAGGTCCGCAAGGCCGTCTACGTGACCGGCATGCCTGCGGCCCTGGTGACCGAAGCGTCCGGCAAGTCGGCCACCGTGCTGCTGGCCGCCGGGCCGCCGCTGGTCCTGGACGCCAAGTCCACCGCCTGGACCGGCAAATCACCCGGCTCCCTGCTCAAGCGTGGCGACCTGATCCGGCTGATCCCTGGCGCCGAGCCAGGGCACTTCGAGGTCGCGCAACTGCCCAAGGCCGAGGCGGCGCTGGTCTCGCTGCAACCCGAGGACGGCGCCGTGCGCGCGCTGGTGGGCGGCATGAGCTTCTCGCGCAGCAATTTCAACCGCGCCACGCAGGCACAACGCCAGCCCGGGTCCAGCTTCAAGCCCTTCCTGTATTCGGCCGCACTCGAGCGCGGCTACACGCCGGCCTCGATCGTGCTCGATGCGCCCGTAGTCTTCCGCGACCGGGTCGGGCATGTCTGGCGCCCGCAGAACGACAACGGCAAGTTCTCCGGGCCGATGCGCATGCGCGAGGCGCTGGTGCAATCGCGCAACCTGGTCTCGGTGCGCCTGCTCGACGCGATCGGCGTGGAGTTCGCGCGCAAGTACATCACCCAGTTCGGCTTCAAACTTGAGAGCCTGCCGGCCAACCTGTCGATGTCGCTGGGCACCGCATCATTGACGCCGATCTCGGTCGCCCGCGGCTACACCGTGTTCGCCAATGGCGGCTTCCTGGTGGATACGTATTTCATCGAGCGCGTGGTTGATCGCAACGGCGTGGTGATCGCTTCCACGCACCCGGCGCGCGCCTGCAGGCTGTGCCCGCAACGCATCAACTCGGAAACGCGGGCTGCGGTGGTCGTGGACGATTTCGACTTCAGCGCCGGCGGACCCACAGCCACTACCGCCAGCGGCGCCGCGCCGACCGACCAGGTCGGGCCCTCGCCACTGGCGCTGGCACCGCGCGCGATCGACGAGCGCACTGCCTTCCAGGCCAGCTCGATGATGCGCGACGTGGTCCAGCGCGGTACCGCGACCGCGGCCAAGGTGCTCGATCGCGCGGATATCGGCGGCAAGACTGGTTCCACCAACGATCACCGCGACGCCTGGTTCTCGGGCTTCGGTGGCGACCTGGTGACCACGGTCTGGGTCGGCCGCGACCACTTCGAGACACTTGGTTACCGCGAGTACGGCGGCAAGGCCGCGTTGCCGATCTGGATCAGCTACATGCGCGCCGCGCTCAAGGACGTGCCGCTGAAGGACGACTCGCCTCCAACCGGCATCATGACGGTCTCGATCAACCGCAACACCGGCGGCCTGGTGCCTGATGGCACGCCCGGCGCGATGACCGAGTACTTCAAGACCGAGGACTACGACCGCATTGTCGCGCAGGGCTACAACCCGCAGGATGTTGGCGAGCCCTCGGAGGGCGATGCGTTCGACATCTTCTGAGATCGGGAGCGCTGGCATGAAGCGCAAGGGACGTCAGGAGCGTGGTCGACTGTCCGGTC
This sequence comes from Lysobacterales bacterium, assembly GCA_038236425.1. GTDB lineage: Bacteria > Pseudomonadota > Gammaproteobacteria > Xanthomonadales > Xanthomonadaceae > Arenimonas. The sequence goes on along the minus strand of JBBRZU010000001.1, from coordinate 5,376 downwards.
GCATGGAGCCCCCCGACCAGGGCCGATTGCCTGAGCGCCGCCAGCGGATTGCACACGATGCCGCGCGGCTGATGGCGCAGGGGCTGGGCGACCTGGACCTGGCCCGCCGCCGCGCGGCGAGCGAGATCGGCGAGCAAGCGCGCGATGCGCTGCCGGGCGCTGACCAGGTGCTCGACGAACTACGGCTGCGCCAGCGCCTGTATCGGGGCCAGGCGCAGCAAGGCGCGCTGCGCAAGCTGCGCGAGGCTGCCGTCGAGGCCATGGGCTTCCTGGCGGCCTTCGAGCCACGGCTCGTCGGGGCCGTCCTGGACGGCACGGCGGACGAAGGCTCGCCGGTCCAGCTGCAATTGTTCTGCGAGCCTGCCGAGGCCTTGCCGCGCTTCCTGGAAGACCGCGGCATCCCGGCCCGATCAAGCGAGTCGCGACTGCGCCTGCCCGGCGGCAACATCAGTCGCATCCAGACTTGGCAAGTCAGCGCCGCTGGTACCGAGGTGGAGTTGGCAGTGCTGCCGTTGGCGCTGCTCCGGCAGTCCCTGCCGGGCCACGATCCGGGCACGACGCAGCCACGCGCAGGCATCGCGGCGGTGCGCGACTTGCTCGAGCAGATGGACGGCGCCCCTCAGAACGGGCTGGATCGACCCTGACGCGCCGCAGACGGGCGCGCCGGGGGTAACGCCGGGTCAGCGCCCGGCGAGCGGCGTGTAGTCGCGCCCGGCGGCGCCGGTGTAGATCTGGCGCGGGCGGCCGATCCGGTTCTCGGGGTCGTTCTGCTGCTCCAGCCAATGCGACACCCAGCCGGCGGTGCGCGCGATGGCGAACATCACCGTGAACATCTCGGTCGGGATGTTGAGCGCCTTGTAGATGATGCCCGAGTAGAAATCCACGTTCGGGTAGAGCTTGCGCTGGATGAAGTACTCGTCCTTCAGCGCCGCTTCCTCGAGCCGCATCGCCACTTCGAGCAGCGGGTCGTTGACGCCGAGCTCGGCGAGTACCTGGTGGCACATCTCGCGGATGATCTTGGCGCGCGGATCGAAGTTCTTGTACACGCGATGGCCAAAGCCCATCAGGCGGAAACCCGACTCCTTGTCCTTGGCCTTGTCGATCGCGCTGCCGACGTTTTCCGGGCGGCCGATCTCGTTGAGCATCTGCAGCACGGCCTCATTGGCGCCACCATGCGCGGGGCCCCACAGCGCAGCCACGCCGGCAGCCACGCAGGCATACGGATTGGCGCCGGTGGAACCGACAAGGCGCACGGTCGAGGTCGAGGCGTTCTGCTCGTGGTCGGCGTGCAGGATGAACAGCAGGTCGAGCGCCTTGGCCGCGACCGGATTCATCACCAGCGGTTCGCTGGGTACTTCGAACATCATGTGCAGGAAGCGGTCGACGTATTCCAGGTTGTTGCGCGGATAGCGGATCGGCCAGCCGATCGAATAACGGTGGCAGGCGGCGGCGATGGTGGGCACTTTTGCCAGCAGGCGAATCGCGGCCAGGCGGCGCTGTTCCGGGTCTTCCAGGTTCAAGTCGCCGTGGTAAAACGCGGCCAGCGAGCCGAGCATGCCGGTCATCATCGCCATCGGATGCGCGTCGTGGCGGAAACCGTACAGGAAGGTCCGGAACGCCTCGTGCATCATCGTGTGGTGGGTGACTTCGTGCTCAAAGGCGCCGAACTGCTTGGCATCGGGCAACTCGCCGTGCATCAGCAGATAGCTGACTTCCAGGAAGTTCGAGGATTTCGCCAATTGTTCAATCGGATAGCCGCGGTACAGCAGCACGCCTTCGTCGCCATCGATGTAAGTGATGGCGCTGCGGCAGCTGGCCGTCGACATGTAGCCGGGGTCGTAGGTGAAGTTGCCGGTGGTCTTGTACAGCTTGCCGATGTCGATGCAGTCGGGGCCGAGGGTGCCGGACAGCACCGGAAGTTCGACCTGCTTGCCGCCGGCGTCGAGGGTCACGTTGCTGTAAGCGGACGGATTGTTGTCTGCCACGACTGGCTCCTTGCGATGCAATTTCTGCGGTTTGCCCCCGCGCCCCGCGCGGGAATCCAGCGGCCTGCACCATGCGGCGCAGGCCAAGCGCGAAGTATCGCATAGCGGCATTGGCCGGACATCGGACGAAAGTCGCGGATCGGGCACCGGGGACATGCGCGATTAGAGCGAATGCTCGGGAAAATTCCGTCGGTTGAAATACCTTCTCCCGGAAACGACGACGGCCGCTTTCGCGGCCGTCGTTTGCAGCAATCGGCCCGAGGGCCGACGCGGATTACTCCGCTGCGGCGGGCTTGGCTGCGCCGTAGCGCTTGCGGAACTTGTCCACGCGGCCGCTGGTGTCCATCAGCTTCTGCTTGCCCGTGTAGAACGGGTGCGAGGCCGAGGAGACGTCGATCTTGATCAGGGGGTATTCCTTGCCGTCTTCCCACTTGACCTTTTCCTTGCTGCCCAGCGTGGAGCGGGTAAGGATGGCGAAATCGGAGGTGACGTCCTGGAACACGACGTCGCTGTATTGCGGGTGGGTATCGGCTTTCATGGGGAATCCCGGGTGCTGCTGCGGACAAGACACCCATTGTAGCCGTCCGGGCCAAGTTGGCGCAACTTGCGGCTGACTTCAGGCAGCAGGCCAGGGCCACGAAATGCCTGACCCGCTGGGCGCGGCGCCGCCTAGGCAGCGGGCATGCCCAGCGCCGACCGGATCCGTGCTTCGAACGCCGGCTGGTCCACGCTCAGGTGGATCCGGGCGTTGGCGGCCTGCCCGCTGCGCTGGCCCCAGTCCACCACAGTCGCGCCGCGGGTGAGCCGACCCTCGGTCTCGACAGCCACGTGCCGAAGCTCCGAGCGCAGGCTGCTGCCGGGCTGCAGGGCGACGGCCATGGCCAGGGCGTCGGCGGAATGCCAATGATCGCCGCGCCGGTCGCCGGCCCAAGCCCGGGTCTTGCGCGAGATTGCCTCATAGAAGCGGGCCCTGTCGTCGCCGTCGGCCAGCCAGCCTTCGAAGGCCTGGTGCGGGAAGCCGTGCCGGAGCACCGCCTCCCAGTCCACCAGCTCGAACGCCGGGAAGGCTTCAAACACCACGCGTGCCGCCTCGGGGTCGAAGCCGATGTTGAATTCCGCCGGCACGGTGGTGTTGCCCTGGCCGGTCACGGCACCGCCCATCACCACCAGCCGGGCGATCCGCGACGGCAGCGCCGGGTCCAGCCGAACGGCCAGCGCCAGGTTGGTCAGCGGACCGAGCGCCACCACGCACAGACGCCCTGAGTGCTCGCGGGCATGGCGGATGATCGCCAGCGCGGCGTGCTCGGGGTCGGCACCGCGTTGCGCTGGCGGATAGCCGATATCGCCGAAGCCGTCGTCACCGTGGACGAAGGCCGCGTCCTCGGCCGCGTACACCAGCGGCACCGGGCAGCCGGCATGCACCGGTACCTCGACGCCAGCGATCTCGCACAGCTTCAATCCATTGGCGACGGTGTGGACGAGACCGACATTGCCGGCCGCGATGGTCAACGCCACCACCTGGTGCGCGGGATCGTCGAAGGCCATCAGCAAGGCGAGCGCGTCGTCCACGCCCGGGTCGGTGTCGATCAGCAGCGGAATGGGTGCGGGCATCGTTGTCTCCGGGAATGATTGGCGCTCAGGCGCCGGCAAATCGCGAGGCACTGCCGATCCAGCGCGCGACCACCCGGTCGGCGAGCTCGGGGGACTGCGCGAGCATGTAATCGGCGGCGCGCTGCACGGCGGGAAGCAGGCGGGCATCGCGCGCCAGGTCGGCGATGCGGAAGCCGGCGACGCCGGTTTGCCGGGTGCCGAGCAACTCGCCCGGCCCGCGCAATTCGAGGTCTTTTTCGGCGATCAGGAAGCCGTCCGTGGTCTGGCGCATCACTTCGATGCGCTGGCGCGCCATCTGCGACAGCGGCGCGCGATACATCAGCACGCAGCTCGAGGCCATGGCACCGCGACCAACGCGTCCACGCAGCTGGTGCAATTGCGCAAGCCCGAGCCGCTCCGCATTTTCGATCACCATCAAGCTCGCGTTGGGAACATCCACGCCGACCTCGATGACCGTGGTCGCGACCAGCACCTGCAGCTTTCCGGCGGTGAATCGTGCCATCACGTCAGCCTTCTCCGCCGGCTTCATGCGCCCGTGCAGCAGACCCACGGCAAGTCCAGGCAGCGCGGCACCCAGCGCTTCGTAGGTGGTCTGCGCGGCTTGCGCATCGATCTTCATCGCACCCGGACCGGCCGGCTCGCTTTCGTCGATCAGGGTGCAGACCCAATACACCTGTCGGCCCTCGGAACAGGCCAGGCGGATGCGCTCGACCACTTCGTCACGGCGACTGCCGGCGACCGCCACCGTGGTGACTGGCGTGCGACCGGGCGGCATTTCGTCGATCACCGACACATCAAGATCCGCGTAGGCCGACATTGCCAGGGTGCGCGGGATGGGCGTTGCCGTCAGCACGAGCTGGTGCGGCACGCGTTTTCCGTCAACGCCCTTGTCGCGCAACGACAGGCGCTGGTGCACGCCGAAGCGATGCTGCTCGTCAACGATCGCCAGCCCGAGATTGTGGAAGGCGACGCCTTCCTGCATCAGTGCGTGGGTTCCCACGACGACCGGTGCCTCGCCGGATGCGATCTGTTCCAGCACCAGTGCACGCGCCTTTCCCGTCACCTTGCCGGCAAGCCACGCCACCTGCACGTCCAGCGGATCGAACCAGCGGCGCAGGTTGGCCAGGTGTTGTTCGGCCAGTAATTCGGTGGGTGCCATCAGCGCAACCTGCCGGCCCGATTCCACCGCAGCCAGCGCGACCAGCGCAGCGACCACGGTCTTGCCACTGCCGACGTCACCCTGCACCAGGCGCAGCATCGGCTGCGGTTGCGCGATGTCGGCCAGGATCTCCGCGAACACGCGCGCCTGGGCGCCGGTGAGCGAATACGGCAACTCCGCCTGCAGCCGCGCTGCCAGCACGCCCGGGCCACGCAGCGGGTGCGCACCGTGCGCGCGCAGGGCGATGCGCTGCCGGCGCAGGCTCAGTTGGTGCGCCAGCAACTCCTCGATTGCCAACCGCTGCAGCGCCGGGTGGTGGCCGCTGGCGAACAGGGCCGGGTCGGCATCAACCGGTGGCCGGTGCGCGACCAGCAAGGCATCGCGCAGCGTGCCGGTACCGAAACTTGCAGACAGCGCTGGCGGCAACAGTTCCAGGTCTTCCGCCGGCGGCAGTCGCAACAAGGCCTCGGCCACCAGCTTGGCCATGGTCTGCGCACCGATGCCTTCCACCTGCGGATAGACCGGATCGAGGCGCTCATTCAGCGCTGGCGCATCGTCATCGCCCAGGAAGCGGTAGCTGGGATGCACGATCTCCAGGCCGCGCCCGCCTGGGCGCGGTTC